>NZ_FPJC01000027.1:0-63258 GCF_900119265.1 Pseudomonas sp. NFACC04-2 | reverse complement strand
CTGTCCGACATCTACCAGCAGCAATATTTCAACCTGACCCATAGCCAACCCATCGGCGACTGGACCCTGGGCGCCAACCTCGGCTACTTCATCGGCAAGGAAGACGGCAGCGCCCTGGCCGGCGACTTGGACAACAAAACCGCGTTCGCCATGCTCTCGGCCAAATACGGCGGCAATACCTTCTACGTCGGCCTGCAGAAAGTCGGTGGCGACGATGCCTGGATGCGCGTCAACGGCACCAGCGGCGGCACCCTGGCCAACGATAGCTACAACTCCAGCTATGACAACGCCAAGGAAAAATCCTGGCAACTGCGCCACGACTTCAACTTCGCCGCCGTCGGCGTGCCGGGCCTGACCTTGATGAACCGCTACATCAGCGGTGACAACGTGCACACCGCCACGGTCGACGATGGTAAGGAGTGGGGCCGTGAAAGTGAGCTGGCCTACACCGTGCAGAGCGGCGCCCTGAAGAGCCTTAACGTGAAATGGCGCAACTCGACGATGCGCCGGGATTTCAGCACCAACGAATTCGATGAGAACCGTATTTTCATCAGCTATCCGATCAGTTTGTTGTAAGGCGGTTGGGTGGGTCTGCTGGTGAGGGGGCGGCTGGACTGGCGCTTTCGCGAGCAGGCTCGCTCCCACAAGGAAAGGTCACCCTTTGCCCGCGGTCATATGGCCTATACAACGGATATCACTCACTGTTTGCTCAGGTAATGCCATGACTACGACACCGATTCGCCAACCCCTCAATCGCCTGCTGCTGACCGGCGCCGCCGGCGGCCTGGGCAAAGTCCTGCGCGAGCGCCTCAAGCCTTTCGCCCGTCACATCCGGCTGTCGGACATCGCCAACATGGCCCCGGCCATCGATGAAAGCGAAGAAGTGGTGCCGTGCGACCTGTCCGATAAACAGGCCGTGCACCGATTGGTGGAAGGCGTCGACGCCATCCTGCATTTCGGGGGTGTTTCGGTGGAGCGTCCGTTCGAAGAAATCCTGGGCGCCAACATCAGTGGCGTGTTCCACATCTATGAAGCCGCCCGCAAGCATGGCGTCAAGCGTGTGATCTTCGCCAGCTCCAACCACGTCATCGGCTTCTACAAGCAGGACGAGGCCCTCGACGCCCTCTCCCCTCGCCGTCCGGATGGCTACTACGGCCTGTCCAAATCCTACGGCGAAGACGTCGCCAGCTTCTACTTCGATCGCTACGGCATAGAGACCGTGAGCATCCGCATCGGCTCCTCGTTCCCCGAACCGCAGAACCGCCGGATGATGAGCACCTGGCTGAGCTTCGACGACCTCACCCAACTGATCGAATGCTCGCTCTACACGCCAAAGGTCGGCCACACCGTGGTCTACGGCGTGTCCGCCAACCGCGACGTCTGGTGGGACAACAGCCACGCCGCGCACCTGGGTTACCAGCCCAAGGACACTTCCGAGATTTTCCGCGACAAGATCGAAGCCCAGCCAATGCCGGCCGCCGATGACCCTGCCAGGATCTACCAGGGCGGTGCCTTCGTCGCGGCCGGCCCGTTCGACGACTGATTGGCCTGTTTCCATGGGATATGAACGTACAAAGGAATCACCATGCAAGCCGAATTGATTGTCGATGCACGCAACGCCGTCGGGGAGAGCCCGGTGTGGGTCCCCGAGGAAAACGCCCTGTATTGGGTGAACATCCCCAGCGGTGGCCTGCAACGCTGGAATGCCAGCAGCGGAAAAATCCAGGGCTGGGAAGCCCCCGAAATGCTTGCCTGCATTGCCCGTCACCAGGACGGCGGCTGGGTAGCGGGCATGGAAAGCGGTTTCTTCCGCCTGCACCCCCATGACGACGGCAGCCTCGACAACGAACTCTATGCGAGCGTCGAGCACAGCCGCGTCGACATGCGCCTCAACGATGGCCGTTGCGACCGCCAGGGCCGCTTCTGGGCCGGCAGCATGGTGCTGAACATGGCCGCCAACGTCGACGAAGGCCGGATGTACCGGTATGAGGCCGGGCAACGCAGCCCGGTCGAGGCGCAACTGAGCGGTTTCATCGTGCCCAATGGCCTGGGATTCAGCCCGGACGGCCGGACGATGTACCTCTCCGACTCACACCCGTTGGTCCAGCAGATCTGGGCTTTCGACTACGACATTGACAGCGGCACCCCATCCAACCGGCGGCTATTCGTCGACATGCTGCCCCTGGCCGGTCGCCCGGACGGCGCGGCAGTCGACGCCGACGGTTGCTACTGGATCTGCGCCAACGACGCCGGGCTGATTCACCGGTTCACCCCGGATGGACGTCTCGACCGCTCACTGGAGGTACCGGTGAAAAAACCCACCATGTGCGCCTTTGGCGGCAGCCGCCTGGACACCCTCTTCGTCACCTCGATCCGCCCCGGTGACGACACCGATCCGCATTCCCTGGCCGGGGGCGTGTTCGCCCTCAACCCCGGCGTCAAAGGCCTGGCCGAGCCCACTTTTGGAGGGCTGGAACACGCCGCGAAATAATCTGCTTCACCGCTTTGCTGAATGAGCCATAAAAAAAACAACAAACTGGAGATTGACCATGAATTTCAAACGCACGCTTCTGATCGCAGCCCTCCCCCTGGCCTTCCTGGCCCAGGCGGCCCATGCCCTTGAACTCAAGATCGCCGACATCCATCCCAAGGGCTACCCCACCGTGATGGCCGAAGAAAGCATGGGCAAGACCCTGACCAAAGAGACCAACGGCGAGCTGACCTTCAAATATTTTCCAGGCGGTGTATTGGGTTCCGAGAAGGAAGTCATTGAGCAGATGCAAGTCGGCGCGATACAGATGTCCCGGGTCAGCCTGGGCATCGTCGGCCCTGTGGTACCGGATGTGAACGTGTTCAACATGCCGTTCATCTTCCGCGACCAGGCCCACATGCGTGCCGTCATCGACGGTGATGTGGGCGATGCGATCCTCGACCGGATCACCAATTCCGAGTTCGGTCTGGTGGCCCTGGCCTGGATGGACGGCGGCACGCGCAACATCTACACCAAGAAGCCGGTGCGCAAGCTCGAAGACCTCAAGGGCATGAAGATCCGTGTGCAAGGCAACCCGATGTTCATCGAGATGATGAACGCCATGGGCGCCAACGGTATCGCGATGGACACCGGTGAAATCTTCAGCGCCCTGCAGACCGGCGTGATCGACGGCGCGGAAAACAACCCGCCGACCCTGCTCGAACACAACCACTACCAAAACGCCAAGTACTACAGCCTTACCGGACACCTGATCCTGCCAGAGCCGATCGTGATGTCGAAAATCACTTGGGAAAAACTGACACCGGATCAACAGGCGATGGTCAGGAAGGCCGCCAAGGCTGCCCAGGCCGAAGAGCGCGCGCTGTGGGACCAGAAGTCCGCCGCCAGCGAAGAAAAACTCAAGGCTGCGGGTGTCGAGTTCATCACCGTCGACAAAAAACCCTTCTACGACGCCACCGCACCGGTACGGGCCAAGTACGGCGCGCCCTATGCCGACCTGATCAAGCGTATCGAAGCCGTTCAGTAACGCCTCCCGTTCTGTACTCATGAAAAGGCCCGGCACGCCTGATGCCCAAGGCGTGCCCGGTTACGGTGGAACCCGATGAAGAATTTGCTGCTGCGTATCAACGATAAGATCTACATGACGTGCATCTGGGTTGCCGGCCTTTCCGTCCTGGCGATTTCCCTGATGATTCCCTGGGGCGTGTTCGCCCGCTACGTGCTGGGTTCCGGCTCGAGCTGGCCCGAGCCCACGGCGATCCTGCTGATGATGGTGTTCACCTTCATTGGTGCCGCCGCCAGTTACCGCGCCGGTGCGCACATGGCCGTGGCCATGGTCACCGACCGCATGCCACCGCACCTGAAATCCGCGGCGTCGATCTTTTCCCAATTGCTCATGGCCCTGATCTGCATCTTCATGACGGTCTGGGGCTTCAAGCTGTGCATGTCCACCTGGAACCAGTTCATGGCTTCCCTGCCCGGCCTGCGAGTTGGCGTGACTTATTTGCCGATTCCCCTGGGCGGCTTGCTGACGCTGGTTTTCGTCCTGGAAAAACTCTTGCTCGGTGACCAGAGCAAACGGCGGGTCGTGCAGTTCGACCTGGTTGAAGAAAGTGAAGGTGCCGCTTAATGGACGCTCTGATTCTGCTGGGCAGTTTTATCGTGTTGATCCTGATCGGCATGCCGGTTGCCTACGCCCTGGGCGCCGCCGCCCTGATCGGAGCGTGGTGGATCGACATCCCGTTCCAGGCCGTGATGATCCAGGTGGCGGGCGGGGTGAACAAGTTCTCCCTTCTGGCCATTCCGTTCTTCGTGCTGGCCGGTGCGATCATGGCCGAGGGTGGCATGTCCCGCCGCTTGGTGGCGTGTGCCGGCGTGCTGGTGGGTTTTGTGCGTGGTGGCCTGTCACTGGTCAACATCGTCGCCTCGACCTTCTTCGGCGCGATTTCCGGTTCGTCAGTGGCCGACACCGCGTCGGTGGGCTCGGTGCTGATTCCGGAAATGGAACGCAAGGGCTATCCACGGGACTTTTCCACCGCCGTGACCGTCAGTGGTTCGGTGCAAGCCCTGCTGACCCCGCCAAGCCATAACTCAGTGCTCTACTCCCTGGCCGCCGGCGGCACGGTCTCGATTGCCTCGCTGTTCATGGCGGGCATCGTGCCGGGCTTGCTGATGAGCGCCTGTCTGATGGTGTTGTGCCTGATCTTCGCGAAAAAGCGCAACTACCCCAAGGGCGAAGTGATCCCGATGCGCCAGGCGCTGAAAATCGTCGGCGAGGCCCTGTGGGGTCTGATGGCGATGGTGATCATCCTCGGCGGCATCCTGTCGGGCATCTTCACCGCCACCGAATCGGCGGCCATCGCGGTGCTGTGGTCGTTCTTCGTGACCATGTTCATCTACCGCGACTACAAGTGGCGTGAACTGCCGAAGCTGATGCACCGCACCGTGCGCACCATCTCCATCGTGATGATCCTGATCGGCTTCGCCGCCAGCTTCGGCTACATCATGACGCTGATGCAGATCCCGGCGAAGATCACCACGATGTTCCTGACCCTGTCGGACAACCGTTACGTGATCCTGATGTGCATCAACGTGATGCTGCTGCTGTTGGGCACCGTGATGGACATGGCGCCGCTGATCCTGATCCTGACGCCGATCCTGATGCCGGTTATCGTCGGCATCGGCGTAGACCCGGTGCAGTTCGGCATGATCATGCTGGTGAACCTGGGCATCGGGCTGATAACGCCGCCAGTGGGGGCGGTGCTGTTCGTCGGCTCCGCCATCGGCAAGGTCAGCATCGAAGCCACCGTCAAGGCGCTGCTGCCGTTCTATGCCGTGCTGTTCCTGGTGCTGATGCTCGTGACCTACGTGCCAGCCCTGTCGCTGTGGTTGCCGCACCTGGTGTTGTAACCCTTCCATCAGCAAGCAAGCCCCCTTGTGGCGAGGGAGCTTGCTCCCGCTGGACTGCGAAGCAGGCCCAAGTTATTTGTTTCAGCACAAATTTTTGGGGCGGCTTCGCCACCCAGCGGGAGCAAGCTCCCTCGCCACAACAGCGTCCACACAAAATCTGCATTTCCTCACTGCTTTTCAATCCAGCAGACAACCACCATGACCCCACCCCTTCTCCATCTCGAAGACGAACTGACCCGCCTCACCCTGGCCCCGCATCTGGGCGCCAGCCTGGTCGACTGGACCGTGCGCAGCAGCGGCGCGCCATTGCTACGCCCGCCGGCCCCCCAAGCCCTGGAAAACGCCCTGCCCGGCAAGCTCGGTGGGTTCCCGTTGATCCCCTGGTCGAACCGGATCGCCAACGGCGGTTTCGATTGCCCTGGCGGCTGGCTGGCCCTGGACGCCAACAGCCCCAACGACCCGTTCCCCATCCATGGCAGTGCCTGGCAGCAACCGTGGCAAGTGACCGAACAGAATGCCCAGGAAGCGCTGCTGCAACTCGACAGTCAGCACCCATTCGGCTATTGCGCCAGTTTGCGTGTCCGCTTGCGCGGCGGTCAGTTGCAGATCGCGATGCTCGTCACCCACACGGCGAAACAGCCGGCGTGGCATGGGCTCGGCCTCCACCCGTACTTCCCGCGCACCACCGGTACGCGCCTGCAAACCCGGGCGAGCGAAGCCTGGCTGTGCGACGCCACGAAACTGCCGACAGAACGGATCGACCTTCCCGAACACTGGAACTTCCAGGAGGCCCGTTTGTTGCCGGACACCCTCGTGGACAATGGCTTCGGTGGCTGGGACGGGCATTGCCTGATCCAACAGCCGCAGCTGGGCTATGAGCTGGAGTGCCAGGCCAGCGGCTGCGATTACTTCCTGCTGTACTGCCCCGTGGGCCTGGATTTCTTTTGCATCGAACCGGTCAGCCACCCCGTCAACGCCCACCACCTGCCGGGACGGCCGGGGTTGCGTTTGCTGGAGCAAGGGCAATCGGTGGCGCTGGGGTTTTCGATGCAGTGCCGGTTGCTGTAACCCCTGTGGCCATGGGGCAGTCCCGGTTCATGGCCGCTACGCCCGCACCCACATGAACACTGCCACCCCCAGGCACACCCCGGCGAACCCCATCTGCAGTGCCCGGGCCGGAACCTTGGCCGACACTTGCCGGCCGAGCACCATCCCGACGATGCTCGCCGCAATGAACGCCATCCCTACCCGGTCGATGCTCACCCCGGCATGAAACGCGCCCACCACGCCAATCAACGAAATCAGGCTGATGACCATCAAGGACGTCGCGACGATCCCGCGCATCTGCACATCGGTCAGTTGCTTGAACGCCGGCACGATCAGGAAACCGCCCCCCACGCCCAGCAACCCCGAGACCATGCCCGTCACTGCGCCCAATGCCGACAGCGTGGCGGTGCAACGAGGCGTCCAGGCCAGGCGGCCGGTCTGGCGGTCGAGCATGCAGTTCTTCTGACCCCAACTGGCGGCGCCATGATCGCTGGGCCCCACTTGCGGCGTTTCCCGGCGCAACATGCGCGCCGCCACCAGCACCATCAGCAGGCTGAACAGCATCATCAGGATTTTTTCCGAAAGCTGGTGGGCGAGGTAGATGCCCAGCGGCGAAAACACCGCGCCCAGCAATGCGATCAGCAGCGCCGCACGGTAACGCACCAGGCCATGGCGCAGCCCGTCGATGGCCCCCACCGCCGCCGCGCTACCCACCGCCAACAACGCCACCGGCGCGGCCTGGGTCATGCTCCAGCCCAGGCCCAACACCAACGCCGGCACCGCCAGGATGCCGCCGCCCGCCCCCGTCAGGCCAAGGACCAGGCCCATGACCACACCAAAAAAACTCGCCAGTAACATTCAGGTTCTCTCAAGCCGCGCACACCTGATGGCAGGTGCGATCGCATTTGCAGGACGCCTTGGTCCTCACTAAGCTGCGGACCATATGTTGTAAGCCCCAAGCGTTGCAACAAGCTATTTTAGATTGGTATGTGGCGAGGGAGCTTGCTCCCGCTGGGCTGCGTAACAGCCCCTTTCATGAGTTCTTCCCGTACAGGTTCGCTGTCATGCCCGCGCAGATCCAAAGTTTTCTCGACCCCGCCTCCAAGACCTATACCCACGTTGTGTATGAGCACGATGGCGGGTACTGCGCGGTAGCCGATCCAGTGCTCGACTACGATCCGGCCTCGGGCCGCAGCGGCACCGCGCAGGCGGATCGGGTGATTGCGTTTGTGCGGGAACATCGACTGACGGTGCAATGGCTGCTGGAGACCCACGCCCATGCCGATCACTTGTCCGCCGCGCCTTATCTGCGTCGGGAGCTGGGCGGCAAGATCGCCATCGGCGAGTCCATCGGCCAGGTGCAGAACGTGTTCAAGACCCTGTTCAACCTGGAGCCGCACTTCGCCGTCGACGGTTCGCAATTCGACCGCCTGTTCGCGCCCGACGAGTCCTTCCTGATCGGCAACCTCAAGGCCACCGCCCTGCACGTGCCCGGCCATACCCCGGCGGACATGGCCTACCTGATCGATGGCGACGTGATCCTGGTGGGCGACACGCTGTTCATGCCCGACGTAGGCACCGCCCGTTGCGACTTCCCCGGTGGCAACGCCCATCAGCTCTACGCCTCGATCCGCAAGCTGCTGGCTTTCCCCGCCGGGGTGCGGCTGTATGTGTGCCACGACTATCCACCGGAGGAACGCGAGCCCCACTGCGTGAGCACCGTGGGTGAACAGCGCCAGCACAACATCCATGTCCGCGATGGCATCGATGAAGCCTCGTTCGTGGCCATGCGGACCCAACGTGATGCAACGCTAGGCATGCCGACGCTGTTGCTGCCGGCGATCCAGGTCAACGTGCGGGCCGGCCACCTGCCGCCGGCCGAGGACAATGGCGTGACCTATCTGAAGATTCCGATCAATCAACTTTAGAAGCTTGTACTGAATGTAATGGCCTCATCGCGAGCAAGCTCGCTCCCACAGGGATTGGCGGAGGTCGCAGAACCCGGCAACACTGCAAACCCAATGTGGGAGCGAGCTTGCTCGCGATGACAGTGGGTCAGGAAACAATGAACCTCAGGTCCCCAAGGTCAACCCATTGGCCGGCAACGGCAGCGCGGTCTTGTAGCGCACCTGCTTGAGGGCAAAGCTCGAACGGATGTTCGCCACCCCCGGGACCTTGGTCAGGAAGTCCATCATGAACCGCTCCAGCGACTGGATGGTCGGCACCAGCACGCGGATCAGGTAGTCCGGATCGCCGGCCATCAAGTAGCACTCCATCACCTCCGGTCGGTCGGAAATCGCCTCCTCGAAGTGCTGCAACGCTTCCTCCACCTGCTTCTCCAGGCTCACATGGATAAACACGTTGACGTGCAACCCCAGCAGGTCGGCATCCAGCAGCGTGACCTGCTCGCGGATCACCCCCAGCTCCTCCATCGCCCGGACGCGGTTGAAGCACGGCGTCGGCGACAGATTGACCGAGCGGGCGAGATCGGCGTTGGTGATGCGGGCGTTTTCCTGAAGGCTGTTCAGAATGCCGATGTCGGTGCGATCCAATTTACGCATGAGACAAATAATCCTGTTTTTTATCGTTGTGCAGATTTTTTATCTGCAAATGATCTGAACAGCAAGCTAACAGAGAAAAATATTCTTCTTCGTCGAGCCTATGATTGTTGTAGGACAATTTCCCCTACCCGGGACATTCGTCAGCTAGCGCGCCCACTACAAGAAATTCACAAGATCGAGCGTAGAAAGCCATGAACCCAGCGTACGAACCGCTACGCCTGCACGTCCCCGAACCCTCGGGCCGTCCCGGCTGCAAGACCGACTTTTCCTACCTGCATCTGTCCGATGCCGGCACGGTGCGCAAACCTCCCATCGACGTCGAACCCGCCGACACCGCCGACCTGGCCCGCAGCCTGATCCGCGTGCTCGATGACCAGGGCAATGCCTTGGGCGACTGGGCGGCGGACATTCCCGTCGAGATCCTGCGCAAAGGCATGCGTGCCATGCTCAAGACGCGGATCTACGACAACCGCATGGTGGTCGCCCAACGTCAGAAAAAGATGTCGTTCTACATGCAAAGCCTTGGCGAGGAAGCCATCGGCAGCGGCCAGGCCCTGGCGCTGAACATCGATGACATGTGCTTTCCCACCTATCGCCAGCAAAGCATCCTGATGGCCCGCGACGTGCCGTTGGTGGGCATGATCTGCCAACTGCTGTCCAACGAGCGCGATCCGCTCAAGGGCCGGCAGTTGCCGATCATGTACTCGGTCAAGGACGCCGGTTTCTTCACCATTTCCGGCAACCTCGCCACGCAGTTCATCCAGGGCGTGGGCTGGGGCATGGCCTCGGCGATCAAGGGCGATACCAAGATCGCCTCGGCCTGGATCGGTGACGGCGCCACCGCCGAATCGGACTTCCACACCGCCCTCACCTTCGCCCACGTCTACCGGGCGCCGGTGATCCTCAACGTGGTCAACAACCAATGGGCGATTTCCACCTTCCAGGCCATTGCCGGCGGTGAAGCCACGACGTTCGCCGGACGCGGCGTCGGTTGCGGCATCGCCTCCCTGCGTGTCGATGGCAACGATTTCATGGCGGTCTACGCCGCCTCGCGCTGGGCCGCCGAACGTGCCCGCCGCAACCTCGGCCCGGCGCTGATCGAATGGGTCACTTACCGCGCCGGTCCGCACTCCACCTCGGACGATCCCTCCAAGTACCGCCCTGCCGACGACTGGAGCCACTTCCCGCTGGGCGATCCGATTGCCCGTCTCAAGCAGCACATGGTCAAGATCGGCCAGTGGTCCGAAGAGGAACATGCGGCGGTCACCGCCGAACTCGAAGCCGAGGTGATCGCCGCGCAGAAGGAAGCCGAGCAGTACGGCACCCTCGCCGGCGGGCAGATTCCAAGCGCCGCGACCATGTTCGAAGACGTCTACAAAGAGATGCCGGAGCACTTGAAGCGCCAGCGTCAGCAGTTGGGGATCTGACATGAACGATCACAACACCAATATTGCGCTGGATACCGCCATGACCACTACCACCATGACCATGATCCAGGCCCTGCGCTCGGCCATGGACGTGATGCTCGAGCGCGACGACAACGTCGTGGTGTTCGGCCAAGACGTGGGCTACTTCGGCGGCGTGTTCCGCTGCACCGAAGGCCTGCAGAACAAATACGGCACCTCGCGGGTGTTCGACGCACCGATTTCCGAAAGCGGCATCGTCGGCGTGGCGGTGGGCATGGGCGCCTACGGGCTGCGGCCGGTGGCCGAGATCCAGTTCGCCGACTACGTCTACCCGGCATCGGACCAGATCATTTCCGAGGCGGCGCGCCTGCGCTATCGCTCGGCCGGCGAGTTCACCGCGCCGATGACCCTGCGCATGCCCTGCGGCGGCGGCATCTACGGCGGCCAGACCCACAGCCAGAGCATCGAGGCGATGTTCACCCAGGTCTGCGGCCTGCGCACCGTGATGCCGTCCAACCCCTACGACGCCAAGGGCTTGCTGATCGCCTCCATCGAAAACGATGACCCGGTGATCTTCCTCGAACCCAAGCGCCTGTATAACGGCCCGTTCGACGGCCACCACGACCGCCCGGTAACACCGTGGTCGAAACACCCCTCGGCCCAGGTGCCGGACGGTTACTACACCGTGCCTCTGGACGTCGCCGCCATCACCCGTCCGGGCAAGGACGTGACGGTTCTCACCTACGGCACCACGGTCTACGTCTCTCAAGTGGCGGCCGAAGAAACCGGCATCGACGCCGAAGTCATCGACCTGCGCAGCCTTTGGCCGCTGGACCTTGAAACCATCGTCAAATCCGTGAAGAAAACCGGCCGCTGCGTGGTTGTCCACGAAGCCACCCGCACCTGCGGTTTCGGCGCCGAACTGGTGTCGTTGGTGCAAGAACACTGCTTCCACCACCTGGAAGCGCCCATCGAGCGTGTCACCGGTTGGGACACCCCCTACCCGCACGCGCAGGAGTGGGCGTATTTCCCTGGGCCGTCCCGAGTGGGCGCGGCGTTGAAACGGGTCATGGAGGTCTGAATGGGCACGCACGTTATCAAGATGCCGGACATCGGCGAAGGCATCGCGGAAGTGGAACTGTCGGTGTGGCACGTCAAGGTCGGCGACATGGTGGTCGAAGACCAGGTGCTGGCCGATGTCATGACCGACAAGGCGATGGTGGACATCCCTTCGCCGGTGCATGGCCGGGTCATCGCCCTGGGTGGCGAGCCGGGTGAAGTCATGGCGGTGGGCAGCGAACTGATCCGCATTGAAGTCGAAGGTGCGGGTAATTTGAAAGAGTCGGCACAACCGGCGCCAGTGGCGACAGCGCAGGCGCCGAAGCCGGCGCCAGTGGCCACGCGTGAACCGGTGCTGGAGAAGACCGCCGTCCCTCGCCCGGCGCCGCAAACCCCGGTGGCCCGTGACCCCGACGAGCGTCCACTGGCCTCGCCGGCCGTGCGCAAACACGCGCTGGACCTGGGTATTCAATTGCGCCTGGTCCAGGGCAGCGGCCCGGCCGGACGGGTCCTGCACGAAGACCTCGAAGCCTATCTGGCCCAGGGACCGTCGTCCCAGGCCAAGGGTGGTTCGGGTTATGCCGAACGCCACGACGAACAGCAGATCCCGGTGATCGGCATGCGCCGCAAGATTGCCCAGCGCATGCAGGAAGCGACCCAACGCGCGGCTCATTTCAGCTACGTCGAGGAAATCGACGTCACGGCCCTGGAAGAGCTGCGGGTTCACTTGAATGAAAAACACGGCGCCAGTCGCGGCAAGCTGACCTTGCTGCCGTTCCTGGTCCGCGCGCTGGTCGTGGCCCTGCGGGACTTTCCGCAGATGAATGCCCGCTACGACGATGAAGCCCAGGTCATCAATCGCTCAGGCGCGGTGCATGTGGGCGTCGCCACCCAGAGTGACGTTGGCCTGATGGTGCCGGTGGTGCGTCACGCCGAAGCCCGTACCCTGTGGGACAGCGCGGCGGAAATCGCCCGCTTGGCGACAGCCGCGCGCACGGGCAAGGCCAGTCGCGAGGAACTGTCCGGCTCGACCATCACCCTGACCAGCCTCGGTGCCCTCGGCGGCATCGTCAGCACACCGGTGCTGAACCTGCCGGAAGTGGCGATTGTCGGCGTGAACAAAATCGTCGAGCGGCCCATGGTAATCAAGGGGCAGATCGTGATCCGCAAGATGATGAACCTCTCCAGTTCTTTCGATCACCGAGTGGTCGACGGCATGGACGCGGCGCAATTCATCCAGGCCCTGCGCGGCCTGCTCGAACAACCCGCCACCCTGTTCGTGGAGTAAGGTATGCAACAGACTTTGAACACCACGCTGCTGATCATCGGCGGCGGCCCCGGCGGCTATGTGGCGGCGATCCGCGCCGGCCAGTTGGGCATCTCGACGATCCTGGTGGAAGGCCAGGCGTTGGGCGGTACCTGCCTGAACATCGGTTGCATCCCGTCCAAGGCGTTGATCCATGTGGCCGAGCAGTTTCACCAGACGCGCCACCACAGCCAAGGCTCAGCCTTGGGCATCACGGTGGCGGCGCCAACGCTGGAGATCGGCAAGAGCGTGGAATGGAAAGACGGCATCGTCGATCGCCTGACCACCGGCGTCGCGGCATTGCTGAAAAAGCACAAGGTCCAGGTCATTCATGGCTGGGCCAAGGTGATCGATGGCAAGACGGTCGAGGTCGGTGACACCCGCATCCAATGCGAACACCTGCTGCTGGCCACCGGTTCGAAAAGCGTCAACCTGCCGATCCTGCCACTGGGCGGGCCGATCATTTCCTCCACCGAAGCCCTCGCCCCCACCTCGGTGCCCAAGCACCTGGTGGTGGTCGGCGGCGGCTACATCGGCCTGGAGTTGGGCATCGCCTATCGCAAGCTCGGCGCCGAGGTCAGCGTGGTCGAGGCTCAGGAACGGATCCTGCCAGCCTACGACGGCGAGCTGACGCAACCGGTGCACGAGGCACTCAAGCAGTTGGGCGTGAAGCTGTACCTCAAGCACAGCGTCGAAGGGTTCGATGCCCAGGCCAGCACCTTGCAAGTGCGTGATCCCAATGGCGACACGCTGAACCTGGACACCGACCGAGTGCTGGTGGCGGTCGGGCGCAAACCCAATAGCCAAGGTTGGAATCTCGAAGCGTTGGACTTGGCGATGAACGGTGCTGCAGTGAAAATCGACCACCGCTGCCAGACCAGCATGCACAACGTCTGGGCCATCGGCGACCTGAGCGGCGAACCGATGCTCGCCCACCGAGCCATGGCCCAAGGCGAAATGGTCGCCGAGCTGATCGCCGGACAGCATCGGGAATTCAACCCGACCGCCATCGCCGCGGTGTGCTTCACCGACCCGGAACTTGTGGTGGTCGGCAAGACGCCGGACGAGGCCAAGGCTGCCGGGCTGGACTGCCTGGTTTCGAGCTTCCCGTTCGCTGCCAACGGCCGAGCCATGACCCTGGAATCGAAAAGCGGTTTCGTCCGGGTCGTGGCGCGCCGGGACAATCACCTGATCGTGGGCTGGCAAGCGGTCGGCGTCGGCGTGTCGGAGCTGTCCACGGCATTCGGCCAGTCCCTGGAAATGGGCGCGCGCCTGGAGGACATCGCCGGCACCATCCACGCCCATCCGACGCTGGGCGAGGCCGTGCAGGAAGCGGCGTTGCGGGCGCTGGGGCATGCTTTGCATCTGTGATTCAGGAGAATTGATGGTGTGAGTGAGGGCCCTATCGCGAGCAAGCTCGCTCCCACAGGTGATAACGGTCGTTCATGGGAACGCAATCTCAGGTGGGAGCGAGCTTGCTCGCGATTTCCAAGAACACCATCATTTATCTGTCTGCACCTTGTCGAGCGGGCTGCGAAACAGCCCCGGAATGAAGTATTGTTGTCCCCATCCAAAAAACGTCAGAAGCCTTGAACCGTTTCGACGGTTGTTAAGAAATAGAGGGTGTCATGGGTAACGAGAGCATCAATTGGGACAAACTGGGCTTTGACTACATCAAGACCGACAAGCGCTACCTGTCGCACTGGCGCGATGGCGCCTGGGACGCCGGCACCCTGACCGACGACAACGTGCTGCACATCAGCGAGGGCTCCACCGCCCTGCACTACGGCCAGCAGTGCTTCGAAGGCCTGAAGGCCTATCGCTGCAAGGACGGCTCGATCAACCTGTTCCGCCCGGACCAGAACGCCGCCCGCATGCAGCGTAGCTGCGCCCGCCTGCTGATGCCGCACGTCGACACCGAGCAGTTCGTCGAAGCCTGCAAGCAAGTGGTCCGCGCCAACGAGCGCTTCATCCCGCCGTATGGCACCGGCGGCGCGCTGTACCTGCGCCCGTTCGTGATCGGCGTGGGTGACAACATCGGCGTGCGCACCGCACCCGAGTTCATCTTCTCGATTTTCTGCATTCCGGTCGGCGCCTACTTCAAGGGCGGCCTGACCCCGCACAACTTCCTGATCTCCAGCTTCGACCGCGCCGCCCCGCAAGGCACTGGCGCGGCCAAGGTCGGTGGCAACTATGCCGCCAGCCTGATGCCCGGCTCCCAGGCCAAGAAGGCCAGTTTCGCCGACTGCATCTACCTGGACCCGATGACCCATTCGAAAATCGAGGAAGTCGGCTCGGCCAACTTCTTCGGCATCACCCACGACAACAAATTCGTCACCCCAAAATCCCCTTCGGTCCTGCCGGGCATCACCCGTCTGTCGTTGATCGAACTGGCCAAATCGCGCCTGGGCCTGGAAGTGATCGAAGGCGACGTGTTCATCGACAAGCTGTCGGACTTCAAGGAAGCCGGCGCCTGCGGTACCGCCGCGGTGATCACCCCGATTGGCGGCATCAGCTACAAGGACAAGCTGCACGTGTTCCACAGCGAAACCGAAGTCGGCCCGATCACCCAGAAGCTCTACAAGGAGCTGACCGGCGTGCAGACCGGTGATGTGGAAGCGCCAGCGGGTTGGATCGTCAAGGTTTGACCTAAGCAACCGCCTGCTCAGTGCCTGCATGAAAAAGCCCACCCCTGCCTCGGCAAGGGTGGGCTTTTTACTGGCGGCTTCGGCTACCCCCGACGCAATACCAGCCATCGTCCCCAGCGCTGGTGAAACCAACCGTAACCGCTGACCAGCAAGATCCCGCCCAGCACCAGGACCGCGCCGAGGATAAAGTTCGGCTCCAACGGCTCGTCCAGCAGCCAGACACCAAAGCCAATGCCGAACAACGGCGTCATGAACGACAGCACGCCCAACTGCGAAGCCAGGTAATGGCGCAGCAGCGAGAACCAGATCAGAAAACTGGCGAAGGACACCAGCAACACCTGGAACGCCAGGCTGGCAATGAGTTGCGGCGTGGGGTTGATCGTCGTTTGCGCCAACGCCACCGACATCCCGATCAGCAGCACCCCGGCGCCGACCAATTGATACAGCAGCGTCTGGCTGGCGGGCAGATCCGTCAATCGCGAACAACGGACCGTCACCGTGGTCGCGCCCCATAGCGCACCGGCCAACAACCCCATGCCGTCACCGAGCAATGAACTGCCGTTCGCCGCCCCCGAGCCACCACTGAAGGCCACCACGATCCCGGCGAATGCGACGGCGATACCCAGCCATTGCGCCGGTTTGAGGCGTTCGCTCGGCAGTTTCCAGTGCAACCCGAGGGCGGCGAACATCGGTGCGGTGTACAGGAAAATCACCATGTGCGAAGCCGTCGTATGCCGCAGGCCTTCGCCCACCATCACGAACTCCAGGGCAAACAGCAGGCCCACCAGCAGGCCCGGCCGCCAACTGCCGTCGGCCAGGGACAGGCGTTCACCGCGCACCCGCATCAGCAGCCAGACCAGCACCGCGGCAATGGCCGAGCGCACGCCCAGTTGCAGCATCGGCGCCATGTCGGCGGCGCTGGCCTTGATCGCGACTTGCTGGAAACCCCAAATGGCGCAAAGGCCGGTCATCAGGGCACAGACTTGGCCATCCAGGGCGCGGCGGAGAGTCATGGGGAGGGGTCCTTGGGCGGGAATCGATAAAGGAGTGTGTTCCTGACACCTTTGCTGGATATAGTGATTACCCGACAAACCATCCCGGTAATCCGCCATAGCGGTCGATATGCAGTCCCACGCCCAACACCTGAAGATGCCTCCGTTCGAAACGGCCCTGCCGGCGCCGATCTACTTTCGAAGTGCCTGCATGCCGGCACACGCCACTTACCCACGGCACCGACATGCCTGGGGGGAATTCGTCTACTCCTACAGTGGGGTGATGGAGATCGAGATCGCCCAGTACCATTATCTGGCCCCGCCGCAGTATGGCATCTGGTTGCCGCCGGACATGGAACATGTAGGGTTCAATCGGCATGAGGCTTGCCACTGTTCGTTGTACCTGGCGGCCGAACTGTGCGGTGCGCTGCCTGCCGAGCCCTGCGCGCTGACCTTGAGCCCGCTGATCCGCGCCCTCCTGGAAGAGCTGCGCAGCGATCCGCCCAGCCAACCACAGACGCCTCAGCAGCAACGCCTGTTGCAGGTGCTGGTGGACAAACTGACCGAAGCGCCCCATGTCGGCAGCTACCTGCCCTCTTCCGATGACCCGCTTCTGGGCCCTGTGCTGCGGGCCTTGGAGGCCAATCCCGGCGACCCGCGCTCACTGCCGGAACTGGCCCGCGCCGCCAACACCACCGAACGCACGCTGATGCGTCGGGCCCAACGGGACCTGGGCATGTCATTGGTGGAATGGCGCCAGCGCGTGAAAGTCATCGAAGCCCTTGCCTTGCTCGCACGTGGCCAGACCGTGGAAACCATCGGCCTGGATCTGGGCTACAGCAGCGCCTCGGCGTTCATCAGCATGTTTCGCAAAATGATGGGGACTACACCGGATGAGTATCGGCGTCAACATATGACCGGATAGCGAGGGCCTGCTGATACTGCTATCGCGAGCAAGCTCGCTCCCACAGGGGTATCCGTTGTCTACCGATCCTGCGCTCGCCGCAGGTCCATGGTGGGAGCGAGCTTGCTCGCGATGGCGGGCTCGACATCCCTCTCTGCACTGACCCCAAACCGCCCCGCCAGCTCCCGACGACCCCTGGCCGTCAACCCCAGCGCCCGGCTATCCAGGTCCTGGGTCACCCACTTGCGCTTGATCGCCACTTGCAGCAACGCCGCCCCCAGGGCCCCGCCCAGGTGTGCACGGCGCATGCTCCAGTCCAGGCAGGGGCAAGCGAACCGGCGTCGTTGCGCGGCGACGACCTGGAGGTCAATGCCCACGCCCTCGAACAGCCCCACGCCGGATTCACTCAACCGATAGCCCTGTTCTGGCACCTCCACCAGCCACCCAGCCTCGATCATCCGATCATGCAGCCGCACCGCCAGGGTGCCGGCCATGTGGTCGTAGCAGGTGCGGGCGAATTGCAGGCGATCCGGAGTACGCGGCGTGAAGGTCGGCGCGGCGTTCTGGCCGATCACCATCAGTGCTTCGAGGGCCTGGGCGACGCGTGGGTCCGCCAGGCTGTAGTAACGATGCCGGCCCTGGATGTGCAGACGCACCAACGCCAGATCCTTGAGTTTCGACAGATGGGCACTGGCGGTGGAGGCACTGACCTCGGCGATGCTCGCCAACTCGGTGCTGGTCCGGGCATGGCCGTCCATCAAGGCACACAGCATCCGGGTACGAGCCGGTTCGGCAATGGCGGCGGCCACTTGGGACACGCCTACGTCATGACGTTCTGCGTTCATATTTCACTCCACAATGGAACAAGCGCACCGATCGGTTGCTGCCCTCACTCGTCCCGGGTCAGCACTTCCAGCAACTCGATTTCAAAGATCAGGTTGGCGTTGGGCTTGATGTGGGCGCCCATGGACCGTTCACCGTAGGCCAGGTGGGCCGGCACCAGCAACTTGCGCTTGCCACCGACTTGCATGCCCATCAGGCCCAGGTCCCAGCCCTTGATGACGCGACCGGTGCCAATCACGCATTGGAAGGGTTTGCCGCGACTGTAGGACGAATCGAATTCGGTGCCGTCTTCGAGGGTGCCGCGGTATTGGGTGGTGATCAGCGCACCTTTGACTACGCTTTTGCCGTCGCCCTGTTGCAGGTCGATGATTTGCAGTTCTTCATTCATGGCGTATCCCTCGTGTGATCCAGGCGCGGGGTTTTCGCAGAAATCAGGCTGCATGGCAAACGTTGTCTGCCATGCATCAGGGAACCGCAACGGCCTATTCGGTTCACATGGGTATCGACCCTGCATTTCAGATAAGGATTTTCTGATGATCGACTCTCGTCCGTTCCACAGTTTCATTCCGCCGTACATCCTCAATCGCATCATCGCCCACGGTTCCGAACAGCAACGCTCCAGCGCCCTCGGCACCTTGACCCACGTGCGCAATCTGCGGCACAACCCTGGCCCACCCAGCTCCCCGCCCGTCACGGCGGCGCTGCCCAAGCCCGGCAAGGCCGGACACCCGCAACGCAGCGTGCACGACGCCCAAAACAGCATGGAACTGCCCGGCCAGCCGGTACGCCTGGAAGGCCAGCAGGCCAGTGGCGACCCGGCCGTGGACGAGGCCTACGATGCCCTGGGCGCCACCTACGATTTTTTCTGGAAGGTCCTGGGGCGCGATTCCATCGACAACAAAGGCTTCGCCCTGGTGGGCAGCGTGCATTACGGCCAAGGCTATGAAAACGCCTTCTGGAACGGCGCGCAGATGGTGTTCGGCGACGGCGACGGCGAAATTTTCCAGCGCTTCACCCGCTCCCTGGACGTGGTGGCCCACGAACTGGCCCATGGCGTCACCGAAAGCGAAGCCGGGTTGATCTATGCCAACCAGTCCGGTGCGCTGAACGAGTCCATCTCCGACGTGTTCGGTGTGCTGGTCAAGCAGTTCGTGCTCGAACAAACCGCCGACCAGGCCGACTGGCTGATCGGCGCCGACCTGCTCACCGACAAGATCAACGGCGACGGCCTGCGCAGCATGTCCAACCCCGGCAGCGCCTACGATGACCCGCTGCTGGGCAAGGACCCGCAACCGGCGCACATGCGCGAATTCGTGATTACCCGTGAAGACAATGGTGGCGTGCACATCAACTCCGGCATTCCCAACCGGGCCTTTTATCTGGTGGCGACCACGCTGGGCGGATTTGCCTGGGAAAAGGCCGGCCGGATCTGGTATGAAACCTTGTGCGACCGAAGACTGGCCAATGACGCGTCCTTCAGCGCCTTCGCCCGCCTGACCGTCGAGCATGCCCGCCAGCGCTTCGGCACGCGGGAAGTGCAAGCGGTACAGAACGGCTGGGCCCAGGTCGGCGTCGACCTGACACAGGAGAGCTGATGAAAACCCTTCCAGACCTCGACGACAAAGCCGTGGTACGGCTGTCGCGCCAGGGCGGCGTGGCCGCCATCCATGCGCTGACCCGGCCACGGGAAATCGAGTTCGCCCAGTGCGACCTCGACCAGCGCACACGCATCTGTTCGGTCCTGGAGGGCTGCCTACCACTGACCTCCTCCACCCCCGGGCGCGGTGACCAGCGGTTTTTCCAGATCGAGGTGCGTTATCGCGCCAACGACCAGGACGACGAGATGGTGCTGCAGGTGCCCGAGGACCGGGCACCCGGCGAGTTGGTTCACCTATGGGACAAAGGCGAAGTGCTCTGAAGATTTAACGTGTGGCCGGCACGATCTTCACGATCGCGCCGGACACGGTTTCGATCAGCAGGTACTTGTCGTCGATTTGCACCCATTGCTGCTCGTTTGACGGCTGTTCCAGCTTCTTCTGTTTCCAGTCTTTCATGGCCCTGTCCGCGCGCTGGTAGTCCGCCGGTACGCGGTCGTTCTCCACCAGCCTGCGACCATTGCTCGGCGAATGCTCCAAGGCGTCTCCGGTTTTCTCGACCGCTTGCGCAACAGGCCCAAGGGTTGTTCCAAGGCTGGCAATCAGGACCAGGCTGGCGATCAGGGTGGGTTTGCGCATAGAAAAAACTCCAGTTATTCGAGGGACTGAATCTGGGACTTCGCGGGCGGCAAATCATTCCTTTTACCGTAGAAGCTCGTAGGAATTCGCAGGAGCTCGTAGGAGCTGTCGAGTGCAACGAGGCTGCGATCTTTCCCAAGACACTTGAATCCCAAGCGAAAGATCAAAAGATCGCAGCCTTCGGCAGCTCCTACAACGCAGCCGAGCGGGAGCAAGCGCCCTCGCCACGGGATATAGTGACAAGCCCTGCACGACGGACCCTGCCATGACGACCCCGACCACTGCCTCCCCTGCCCTCAAGGAAATCTTCAACAGCGCCCGCCTGGAGCACATTGCCAGCGAAATGCGCGTGGTGTATCCGACCTTCGACGCCAAGGCGTTCTTGCGCATGGCCAAAGACGGGCTGGCCGAGTTGTCGGTGATGCAGCGCATGGCCCGGGTCAGCGAGTGCCTGCACGCCGTGCTGCCCCTCGATTATGAAGCGTCGCTGGAGGTGCTGCGCGCCCTGGCCCCGCGTCTGAACAGCATGTTTGTCAGCATGTTCCTGCCGCACTACGTGGCGGCTTTCGGCCGCAATCACTTCGACATGTCGTTGGACGCGCTCCAGTATTTCACTCGGTTCGGCTCGTCGGAGTTCGCCGTGCGGCACTTCTTGCGGGACGACCTGGAACGCACCCTCAAGGTCATGCACGGCTGGGCCCTGGACGCCAACGAACACGTGCGTCGCCTGGCCAGCGAAGGTAGCCGGCCGCGCCTGCCATGGTCGTTTCACCTGGAACCGATCCAGGCCAACCCCGACCTGGCCGCCGCGATCCTCGACACGCTCAAGGGCGACGAGAGCCTCTATGTGCGCAAATCCGTGGCCAACCACCTCAACGACGTCACCAAGCAGCATCCGGACTGGGTGCTGGACCAGATCGAAGGCTGGCCATTGCAAGAACGCCACACCGCGTGGATTGCCCGGCATGCGCTGCGTAGCTTGATCAAACAAGGTAATCCCAGGGCGCTGGGGGTCATCGGCGCCAGCGGCAAGGCGCAGGTCCAGGTGCTGGATTTGCAGGTGACGCCGGCGGTGATTCGCTTGGGAGAACAGGTCACGCTGTCCTTCACGGTGCAATCAACCCTCGGGCAGAGCCAGCGCCTGGTGATCGACTACGCCGTCGACTACGTGAAAGCCTCGGGCGGCACCTCGGCCAAGGTCTTCAAACTCAAGACCTTCGACCTGCCCGCCCAGGATCGCGTCAACCTCAGCCGTTCGCAACATATTCGCGAACTGACCACTCGCAAACACTACGCGGGCCGGCATGCCGTGCACCTGCTGGTCAACGGCGAGCGGCTGGGCAGCACGGCGTTCGATATCGTCTCCTGAGGGGGTCAGGCTATCGCCACGGTTTTCGCCTGGCGAATGTCCTGCAGAAAACGCTCGGCCGGCAGCGGATGGCCCAACAGATAGCCCTGCAGCGAATCGCAGCCCAACTGGGTCAGGAAGTCTTGTTGCATGTCGGTCTCCACGCCTTCGGCGACGATCCGCAGGCCCAGGGCCTGGCCGAGGGCGACGATGGCCGAAACGATGGCCGCGTCATCGCTGTCGTGCTCCAGGTCCCGCACGAAGCCGCGATCGATCTTCAGCTCGTTGGCCGGCAGGCGCTTGAGGTACATCAGACTCGAATAGCCGGTGCCGAAGTCGTCGATGGACAAATCCACGCCCATGTCCGAGAGCAGTTGCAACACCGTCATGCTCGCGTCCGCATCGCTCATGGCGGTGGTTTCGGTGATTTCCAGGGTCAAGCTGTTGGCCGGCAGCTTGTGCGTTTCCAACGCCTTGGCCACGCTCTGCACCAAACCGGTGTGGCAGAACTGCAAAGCCGAGAGGTTCACCGCGATGCGCCAGTCGGTATAACCGAGCACGTACCATTCGCGCATCTGCCGGCAGGCTTCGTTCAACACCCATTCGCCGATAGGGATGATCAACCCGGTCTTTTCCGCCAAGTCGATGAACGTGTCGGGCATCAACAGGCCTTGGGTCGGGTGGGTCCAGCGCAACAAGGCTTCGGCCCCGACCGGACGGCCATTGGCCGCGTCGAACTTGGGCTGGTAATGCAGGCTGAACTGTCGCTGTTCGACGGCCATGCGCAAGTCTTGCAACAGCTGCAATTGCTTGCGGGCGTTGCTGTTCATCGAGGCGTCGAAAAAACTGTAGCCGTTTTTGCCGGCGCCCTTGGCGTGGTACATCGCCGCGTCGGCGTTCATCAGCAGCTCTTCAGCGCTCTGGCCGTTGCCAGGATAAAGGGCGATGCCGACGCTGGCGGAGATCTGCAAGTCATGCTCAGACACCCGGAACGTGCGCCCGATCAAGCCGACCTGGCGTGCCGCCAGTCGCAGGGCATCGTCGGGCTCGGCCAGTTGCACCAGCAGCACGAACTCATCACCACCGATCCGCGCTAGGGTGTCCTGGCTGCGCAGGTCTTCGCGCAAGCGCAGGGCCACGTCCCGCAGCAACAAATCGCCCATGTGGTGACCAAAGGCATCGTTGACCGGCTTGAAACCATCGAGGTCGATGAACATCAAGGCGAAGCAGCCGCCCTGCTCTTGCACCCGATGCATGGCCTGGTCGATCCGGTCGGCCAGCAGCACACGGTTGGGCAGCCCGGTGAGGGGGTCGTGCAGGGCCAACTGTGTCAGTTCCCGGTTGGCCCGGGTCAGGGACTGGGCAAGCTCGGCGGTGCGGGCTTCCAGGCGCGCATCGAGAATCGACGTCAGCAAGGCAATGGCCAACACCGCCAGGGTGGTGATCAACACCAGATTGTCCAGGCCCTTGCCGCTCAAGCCGTCCAGAGAACCACAGAAACTGCCCTCGCTGAACCGCGCCCCGGCCATGCCGGTGTAATGCATGCCGACGATGGCGATGCCCATGACCACCGCGGCGCCCGCACGAGCCAGACGCACGTGGGGGCTGTTCTGGCGCAGGCGAAAGGCAATCCACAGCGCCGCCGCCGACGCGCCGACAGCAATCACCAACGAAGCCCCGAACAGCGTCGGGTCGTAATCGATGCCCGGCTGCATCCGCAGCGCGGCCATGCCGGTGTAATGCATGGCGCTGATCCCGGCACCCATGATCAGCGCACCGAAGGCCAACTGCCACGCCGGCAATCGCGGCTGACTGACCAGCCACAGGGCAAAACCGCTGGAAAGAATGGCGGTCAGCAGTGACAGCGCGGTGATCGGGACATCGTAGCCAAGCTCAACCGGCAAGGTGAACGCCAGCATGCCGATGAAGTGCATGGACCAGATGCCCACCCCCATCGCCAGCGCGCCCCCGGTCATCCAAAAATGCGCGGCGCGCCCCTGGGCGGTGGCGATACGCCCGGCCAGATCCAGCGCGGTGTAGGAAGCCAGCACGGCAACAAACAAGGAAATCGAAACGAGGGCGGGGGAATAACTGCCGATGAGCATGTTTTTTTCTCGTAACAGAAGAGCCGTACTGCTTCCATGCCCGGTTGGAGGTCGGCGATTGTACTGAATCGTGACAGGGACGCACGTACCAAATATCAAAAAGCCATCAAACCTGAAATATTTTCGACGAAAGACACTACCTCGAGCAGGGAGATTTTCTCTGGAAGCCATCCATATGTGTTCCCCGCAGCTCCAATGTGGGAGCGGGCTTGCTCGCGATAGCGGTGAGTCAGTCTGCACACGGGGCCCGAGCCGTTCAGCTACTCTCGAAGAACCAATTCAAGGAGGATTCCCCCCATGGGCGTTCCCGCCAACCGAGCCTTGACCACCGCACTCGTGGTGATCGATGTACAGAACGACTTCATCCCCGGCGGCCAATTGGCCGTGCCAGGAGGTGATGAGATCGTGCCGTTGATCAACCAGCTCGGCCAATCATTCAGGCACATCGTCCTCGCGCAAGACTGGCACCCGACCGGACACGCCTCGTTTGCCTCCAGCCATCCGGGCAAGCAACCTTTCGACATCATCCAGTTGCCCTACGGCGAGCAAACACTCTGGCCCGACCACTGCCTACAGGGCAGCCACGGTGCTGCGCTGCACCCGGCGCTCAAGCTTGACCATGCCAAGCTGATCATTCGCAAAGGCTGCAACCCGGACATTGACAGCTACTCGGCCTTCCTGGAAGCGGACCACCAGACCCCGACCGGTTTGACCGGCTACCTCAAGGAACGCGGCATCGACACCGTCTACCTGGTGGGCCTGGCCCTGGATTTCTGCGTGATGTTTTCGGCACTGGATGCCCGGCTGGCCGGGTTCAACGCATTTGTGGTGCTGGACGCCTGCCGGGGCATTGACAGGGAGGGCTCGATGAAGGCGGCGATCCGGCGGATGCAGGAAGCGGGCGTGCAATTGATCGAATCCAGCGCGATAGACGGTCGCCCCTTCGCTTGATGGCTCATACTAGGCACCTCTTTTCCGGACAGTGAGCCTCCATGCCCTTCCTCGCCCGCACTCATCCGCGTCTTTCCAGCGCCACGGTCCTTGGCCTGGCGGTGGGTATCCTGGCTCCCGTGGACTCGATCATCAGCAAGATCCTGATCGGCTGGAATGCCGGGGTCTGGACCTACCTGGTGCTGATGTTCTGGCTGACCGTGCGGGCCAAGGCGCCCGATGTGAAGCGCATCGCCGAAATCGAAGATGAAAATGCCGGGCTGGTGCTGCTGACTGTCTGCATCGCCGCATTGGCCAGCCTGGCGACCATCACCTTCGAGCTGGCCGGCAGCCGCGACCTGCAAGCCGCTGGCAAGCTGTTGCATTACGGCTTCACGGCAATGACCGTGATCGGTTCATGGCTGCTGATCGGGGTGATTTTCAGCGTTCACTACGCACGGCTGTATTACACCTGGGAAGGCAAGGAGCCGGCGCTGCGCTTTGCCGAAGGGCTGACCACACCCAACTATTGGGATTTCCTGTATTTCTCTTTCACCATCGGAGTCGCGGTGCAGACTTCCGACGTGGGGGTCGCCACCCGGCAGCTGCGCAAGATCGTGCTGGCGCAGTCGTTGATCGGGTTTGTGTTCAACACGGCGATCCTGGGGTTTTCGATCAATATTGCAGCGGGGTTGTTTGGGTAATGGGCCGTGGGACCGCTTCGCGGTCCAGCGGGAGCAAGCTCCCTCGCCACAGGATTCAGGGTGGTGTTGGCAGCCATAGCCTGAAACGTGCCCCGCCCAGTGGCGAGGCCTCGACGGTGAGTGTGCCGCCCTGGGCTTCCAGGGCCCGGCGGCTAATGGCCAGGCCGAGGCCAAAGCCGCCCGTGGCGCGGTCGCGGCTGCGGTCCAGGCGGTAGAACGGCTCGAACACACGCTCGCGTTCGCTGTCGGGAATGCCGATGCCGTCGTCGTCGACCCAGATCTCACAGCCTTGATCACCCACCAGCACGCCGATCTGGATGCGCTTTTCGCAATAACGCATGGCATTGCGCAGCAGGTTCTGCAACGCCCGTGCGGTCAGTCGTGGGTCCAGCACAAAACGCTCCAGCGTCCCATGCAATAGCACGTCGATGACCACGTCCGGCGCCGCCAGGTCCTCGTCGACGCTGCCCAGGATGCTGTCGACAAACTCATCCAGTGCCACTTCGACCCGTTCGGGCAAGCGTTGCGGGTTTTGCAACCGGCTGTAGGACAGCAGCTCCAACACCAACTCATCCAGCTCGCGAATGTGCGCCACCAGCCCTTGCAGGCGCTCGCGACTGGGTGCCGGCAGGTCGTCGGACAGCGCCAGGGCCAAGCCGAAGTCGAGCCGCGTCAGGGGCGTGCGCAGTTCGTGGGACACGGCGTTGAGCAGATCCCGCTGTTGGTTGAGCAGGTTCTCGATGTCCCCTGCCATCGTGTCGAACACGTGGGCCAGGCTGCCGATGTTCGAACTGGAGGCGATGTGCGTACGTTCCCCCAGATGACCTTTGCCAAAACGCTCGGCGGTGCGCCGCAGGCGTTCCAGGTCGCGCCAGTGGGGCCGCAACCAGAGCAACAGGCAGGCCAGCATCGTCGCGCCGATCAACACGTTGATGCTCCAGTACAACCAGCTGACATCGGCAGGGTCCGGCGGCACGACCATCTTCACCGCCGTGCGCTCATCCAGCGGCGCCGCCGCCAGGGTTCGCCAGGCCCAGTCGCCAAGGCGAACCACATTCTCGCCACGCTTGAGACGCGCCTGCTCCTCGGCGCTGAAACCGTTGTCATCAATGGCGGCCAGTTGAATGCGCAGCGGGTCGAATTCCTTGTCCATCTGCGCCGCCAGCGTCGGCCACTGTTCGCTGGGCACGGTGCGGAATTGCTTGACCAACAAGGTTTGCAGGCCCCGGGAATAATCGAGGTTGTAGGTCACGAAACGCTCGTGGAACAGGCGGATCACCAGTTCCGGCATCAGGTAGATTGCCGCGCTATAGGACACGATGGTGACCAGGTACAGGCGGATCAGCAGCTTCCACATCGGCTCAGCATTCCCACTCGGAACGGCTGAACAGGTAGCCCTTGCCCCACACGGTCTTGATCTTGCGGGCTTCGTCGGCGTTGTCGTCGAACTTGCGCCGCAACTTGGAAATCGCCACGTCCACCGAACGGTCGGTGCCGTTGAATTCGATACCCCGCAAGCGCTGCAGGATCTGGTCGCGGCTCAGCACTTCGCCGGAATGCCGGGCCAGCACCACCAGCAGGTTGTATTCGCCGCTGGACAATTCCACCGCCTGCCCGCGCCAGGTCACCGTGCGCTCGGACAGGTCGATGCACAGGTTGCCTATGAGGATACGATCATTCGCCGACTGCGGCTCGGTGAGGCTGCTGCGGCGCAACAAGGTGCGCACCCGCGCCAGCAACACCCGGGGCTCGCACGGTTTGGTGACGTAGTCGTCGGCACCCATTTCCAGGCCCAGGACCTGGTCGTGACTGTCGTCCCGGGCGGTGAGCATCAGAATCGGCAAGGTCGCGGAGTCGGCCCGCAACAGGCGGCAGACCTGCAGGCCGTCCAGCCCCGGCAGCATCAGGTCGAGAATCACCAGGTCCGGCGGATCGACCCGTGCCCGTTCACGCACATGATCACCACGGCTGAGGACGCTGACCTGATAGCCGTTGCGCTCCAGGTAACTGGCGATCAGTTCAGAGAGTGCGGCGTCGTCTTCCACCAGGAGAATGTTGGGCATAGGTGTTTCCAGAAAAGTGCTGTGGCGCCGGCAATGCCGCTATCGCGAGCAAGCTCGCTCCCACAAGGGTCTTGGGAACGACACAAAACCACTGTGGGAGCGAGCTTGCTCGCGATGGCCGTGTAACAGGCGCAGAAAAAATCTCAAGCTGCCAAGGATATACGTCCTCACCCACCCGCGAGCAAACCCCTTACACAATTTCACACACGCCCTACAAAGCTTTACCGCTGTCCCCAACCGCTCTCCGTAGCATGGCGAGGTTCATCATTGGGGAAGCACCACGCCAAAGAACTCTTTCGCCACCCTGGGCCTGTTGCTCGGGGTACTGTCGTTGAGCGCCTGCGACAAGGCCTCGCCGCCGCCACGCATCGCCGAAGTCCGCGCACGGGTGCCCGGCGTGGTGTTTGCAACGGCTCTACCGCGAAGGCCGCGACGTGAAAAAGGGCGACGTGCTGTTCCGCATCGATCCGGCGCCGTTCAAGGCCGACCTGGACAGCGCGAGGCGGCGTTGCGCAAGGCCGAGGCCAACGCGTTCCAGACGCGCTTGCAGGCGCAGCGCTACGTCCGGTTGATCGAGGACAATGCCATCAGCGCCCAGGACTACGACAACGCCCGCGCCGCCGCACGCCAGACCGCCAGACCGCCAGACCGCCAGACCGCCAGACCGCCAGACCGCCGACGATGTTGCCGCCATGCCACGCTGATGCGGAAGTCGACCGCAATCAGGCCAATGCCCTGGGGTGTCTGATGTCGGCAACGTGCACACTTGGAAGAACGCGCGATGCGGCGTCATGCGGTGAGGCAAATCCACAAAAACAGCAGCTTGTAAACTGTTATAGGTGACAGTTTACAAGCTCTGGCCTACGGGCTTTCATGGTTCATCCAGAATCACGGCTCACAGAGTCGCTGGGTATCTCAATTCCAGCACGGAGATCGAATCCATGAATGCTGTCATCAACCAATTGAGTTTTGCCAAAGGCAATTATGTCACTGCGTCAGCCTTCTCAAACCATGACAAGGAGTTCCCTGAGTTTGCTGCCACTTCGCGACTGATTGAAAAGAAAAAAGCGGGAGTCAAACAAACAGAAACCGTAGTGATTACGGCAGTTGATCGGGAAGAAAAACAGACAAGGGCATCGATTACATCCAAACGTGAACTCATTATCAGCATTCCGGCCGATTATGAACCCGGCAGCTATGAGCTGAAAACACGCGATGATGTGAGCTTTAGCCTCAGAGACTCCGACAAGACTATCTATGAAGGTGTTTCAGGTACGATTGACCTGGTACCGGCGCCGGAGGGGAATATCAAAGGGAAATTCAACGTCAATCTCGAGCTTCCGGATACCAATGGAGAAACCTTCATCCTGAAGGGCCAGTTCCAAGTGCTCAAGGCCAAATAATCCGCTCTGGCGGTATAAAAAGGGAAGCCAAAGCTTCCCTTTTATTTTGTTCAGAACGCGTAATGCGCCCCGAAATTGAAACCGAAGTCCTTGGTCAGATTGTCGCCTTTGCTGGTGTCGAGTTCAGCGTGAACCTGCCAACGATCATTCAATGTCCAAGAGGCTCCCGCAGCCACCTCGAAGCGGGTACCGGAAAGGTCGTTGTTGAACTTGTTATTGTTGACTTGAACTTCGTTGTGCTTGGCGAACTCCTGAACCACCGCCGTACGGATATGCGGTTGCAATACGCTGCCATCGTCCAGAGTCATGCCCCGCCCTAGGGTCACACCCACCTTGCCAAGCATGGAGCGCGTCGTGTCGGCGTCAGCCTTCAACCCATTATCGAGGTTGAAATCCTTACCCTGTACCGTCGCTACTTGCCATTGCGTAAACGGCTCCACGTAGTAGCCATCCCTGATCTCGATGTGCTTACCTAATTCGACGGACGCACTGGCACCCAGGTTGTTATAACCACCCTTGGTCCTGGTTCCATCACTCATCGTCACTTTGGCATCGTTGCGGAAGTGGTTGAGCTTGGCCACGGTATCCAAATAGTAACCGCTGTCACCCATCCAAGTGCCGTACATACCAATAGACGTGCTATCGATTTCCCCGGAACTGCCGCGGCTCAAGTCAAGGTTCGACTTGCTGTAACCGGCGAAGGCCCCCAACAGTACCCGTTCCCCCGCGATCTCGACCGGGGTATCGACACCCATGGAAATGCCATGCTGGTTCTGGCTGTAGCCGTTGCCGTAAGCCTTGTTGGTAATGCTGTATCGGCTGCCGAAGGAACGAATCCATCCGCCTGTTTGCCCACCATTGACACGAAGGTCGCCCATTCGGTTGTTCAGCAGCGCCATCTCGCCGTAAATGACAGTAGGTGCAGTACCGAATATGGCCATAACCGAACGGGTCGGTGTACTGATGACATCCTTATCGGGTTGCAGATACCAATCATCGCCATTCTTGACCAGGCGATAGGTATACGCCCCGACATCCACCCGATCATTGACAAGGTCGTATTGCGCGCCGGATGCGACGCTCTGGACCACCTTGATCGACGCATCATTGACCGGATCGAGCCCCGAGCTGGCGACCAACAGTTGATGATTGCCGGTTGCGCTGCCGGTGATATTCAGAAGATCGCTGATACCCTGATTGAAATCGGTACCGATCTCGAACCGGCCGTTGCCTGCCAGATTGGCCACGTCCAACTGGAAGTATTCCTGGTTGCCCCCCAACCGTACCGTACCACCACTGTTTAGCGTGAGATTGCTTACCGACTGGCTCTCGGTCATCTGCCACAGGGCCTGGTTGCTGATGGCGAAATTGGATACGTCGTTCACCTTACCGGTCAAGCTGGCACCGTTGTCCAATGTCAGGCTGGAAACGCTGTTGGCAGCGCCTGTCACATCACCGACCATCACGCTCCGGTTGTCGATCGATACGTTGGCAACATCCTGCAAGTTACCCGTGAGCGTGGATGCGTTGTTGATCACCACACTGGAGGCGCCCAGTACATTGCCGGTCATACGGGCCTGATTGTTGAGTGTCACGTTGGTGACATTCCGCATATCTCCGGTCAAGGAGGCCGCGTTTTGCAGGGTGACGTTGCCAGAACCGCCTGCATCTACCACGATATTGCCCGTCAGTTGACTGTTGTCGACAAGCAAACCAGCCGTAGCACCGTTGCGTACCTCAAGCAAGGTACCGTTACCGCCAACCAGGGTTGAACCGTTACGTACTTCAATGTTGGCCACGGTTGGAAAATTCGGAGCATTGATACCCACGACAATGGCCGAACCGGTGACGCCCTCCACCCGGGTCCCATCCAGCACAATGGAGGTAGGAATGACCGTTGTTGCGCCCGTATCGGTGCCCACGGTTATCCCGTTCAGACCACCCTTGATCGTGCTGCCGCTGGCCGTCAGCGTGCTTTCGAGCAGGCGCATGCCGAAACTGTTGGCGCCCGTGCCTTCCACGGTGGAGTTCTGCAAAGACAGCTCACTAAAGCGGTTCCCGGCGATTCCACCCAACAGTCCTCTCACGACGCTGTTATTACTCAACGTCACCTTGGAGCCGCCAGCACTGTTGACGTCACGCACGGCAGATATCCCGATGCCCGTGGTACTGGTCACATTGGAGTTATTCAAGGTGGCACTGGCATTCGTGAGGAAAATGCCTTGGCTGATTCCGCCTCCTCCGGCGGAATTCACCGTCGAGTCGGTCAGGTTGACCACGCCGCCGTTGGTGCTGGTGATGCCTAAGGTCGTGGCGTCCGTGCCAATCAGTGTCGCTCCGGCTCCAACGCTCCATGTTTCCACTGGGGTATTGGCGTCAATGGTTTCGCTTTGCCCACCGGGAACGACGCCGGCCTGAGCCGATAATGAGTGAGTCAGCAACGGTATGCACAACATGACCGACAGGCTGAGTGAGGTTTTATGAAAGAGAAATGCGGGTCTAGACAACATAAGTAAGTCCTGCTCGATGACATTCCATAAGGAACGGATCTCCGACCCACAAATATGTCGGAGCCGGAATAAAAAGCGGCCGCCAGACTAAGGTTTACCCATCCAGTCTTATGTAGGACACATCCGTAAATGCGTAGGACTTTTCCTTTTTTTCTGCAATAGCTCTGCAGCTGAACAACGAAAGCTACTTCAATAGTTAAGGACGACTCATATCATCGCCCTTAACTTTATATTATGAAGATCAAATCATGGCGTTTCAGGGCGTTCCTCGTCGCAATAAACCAGACTGGAGTTCAGCAGCTGTACCGTAGCGATAGTTTCCGATTCGATACCATTGACCGTATAGGCAATACGCGCGTACCGAACAGGTGGCCGTTGTGTACCGTTCTTCGGCAATTGGATTTCACGGATTTTTGCGTAATCCGTCAGCCTGAACTCCAGATCCCCCGTCGCAGGCATCGGTGCCGACTCCGTAATGAGCGTGTTAGGGATCGCAGCACCACCCGGCGTATTGGTCACGCGCCCTTCGAACTCCAGATCGACCGTGGCGCCGTTGGGGATGTTGGCATCACGCCGGATCCGGATACGCAGGTAGCGCGGCGCATAGGGGGGCATGGGGCCATCGGCAACCTGCGGATGATTGAGGCTAGGGCAGTTGATGAGGGTGGCGATTCGTTCCGGCACCGTCGTTCCTGTTGGGCTTCTGAACGACGAGATCACAATTTGTGGCGCAGGCAAGTCGATCACGATGGCCGTCACGTCGACCTTGGTGGTGACCTGCTGTTTCATCAGGTTCCCGCCAGGATACTCGATGGTGATGTAAGCCTCCCTGGCGTCCCCGCCCGCTGCCGAGCCATTCCCTTCCGTCAGGATGGTTAACCAAGGCAGCTCGGTGGTGACTGTCGTGGCGCCCTGCCGCACCGGTACGGGAGCACCCACCTGTTTACCCTGATAGTAGAATTTGACGATTTCACGCCCGGTCACGGGTCGATTGGGGTCGTTCCACAACGGCCAGCTCATAGTCGCCGGCAAACCTGCCTGGTTCGGCCCCAGGGTGTTTGGAGCAGGTACCGGAGTGCCTGCACCCTGTACCACCACGGGAGCAATGTTAGGGTTTTCCGGATCGGGCAGATTAGGTTGTTCAGGTCCGGCATAGGAAAAGTCAATGACAGCGAACCTGCGCTCCGAAACCGGATTGGGTGAAATAGTGGAGCGCTCCAGTTCATACCAGTACTCCAGCTCGGTCTCATCCTCCTTGTTGGCATCTCCAAACAACGTTGCCAATGTTGAATAGTCCAATTCGAACCTCAACGGTCCAGGGGTGCCGACAGGCGGAACGCTATCTTCCGGCAAGGCTATGGGTCCGTCTTCTGTCGAGAAGAGGTAGGGGATGATACGGTCACCCGGAAGTGCATTGTCCGGGATATCGATTTCCATAATGACCCGGGTAGTGGGAGGCTCCGTCACCAACGAGAAGTTGATGGGCAATTGACCTCCATTGGTCACCGGAATCTTTGGAGGATGGAGAACCGGGGCCGCTGTTTTCACTCGTTGAAACAGCAGCGTGATGTTGGCGTTATTGCTGATATTCCCCGGCAGGTCAGTGAGATTATAGGAGTAATAATAGGTCCCTTCGTCCAGCGCCCGCAGAAAAGCCAGCGGAATATTGATAATACCCGTGGCCGGCACCGCTCCTGTAAAGGCGGGGGGCTCTCCTTGCATCAGGGAAAAAGTCGTCTGGGTCGAGATATAAAAGTTGACCTTGTCATTATCAGCTTCGAACTTTTGATAGGCGTGGGGAATAGTCAGGCTCAATCCTCCCGCATTGGCGGGATCGCTCAGCCAGGCGTCGTCAACAATGGAAGGGACTGTAGCGTCCAGGGTTAATCGGTATGGCCTCACGCCCGTGCCATTGCCCGTGCCGGGTTGACGCTGGTAGGGCGCCGTCAAATCAACCAGAACGGGGGTATAAGCCGATGTATCGACGTTGTCAAAAGCATCATAGATAACAAATGCAAAATTATAAGGATTGTATTCACCCGCCAAATCATGGACATCTTCCAAACCCAAGCCACTGGTGTCCAAATCAAACTCTACCGGAAATGACCAGTCCCCGCCGGGCTGCTGGCTTTTTTCTTTCGTAGCGACCAAATATGTGTAGTCACCCTCAACGACGTCCTCACCTTCCGGGAGGATATAGAGCTCCACCTTTGCGCCACTGTCGGGATCTGTACTATCGATACCCGTCAACCGCACTTTGATATTCCGATCTTCCTTGAGCTGTTTATAAGTGAGCCGATTATCTGGCAACAGATCGACCACGACCGGCTCTTCCGCAAGCACTTCACCCGACTTTACCTGTGTATTCATTTTAGTAAACTCCATCGATGAGTTAATCATTGGACAATCAACGTCATGACCCGATGAAGGACCGCACGATGGCAGGTCACAGGCTCCTGGCATTGATGCCTTGTAACTTTTCCCACTCAATAATGCTTAATCATTCTCAGCGGACGAACCCAGCCCTGATACACCACCTGGACCACAGGGAACACTTTGCCCTGGAACAATTCGATCAATCTTTACCAATCCCAGAGCGGACTTCCCTAACCCGACCCCATTTCGATAAAGTGTGTAACTGGCCGTGGCCGACGCATTTCTTTCCATCGGCTTTATATATTTTTCATATTTATCGCTCCCCAATACAAAATCGAATCCCTGCGCAGACGAAGCTTCTTCTTGCGTTAATGACTTGGTCAGTCGCAACGCCGTATCCGCGATCGGCGCTGTACCATTCAGGCTATTGAATCCCTCCCAATCCAGCGCACAGTTGTCGCCCGTCTCGAAGCGTCCCGGTTGTGCGGGTACATGGACCACTACCCGTTCCCATAACTTTGGCTGGCTATCGCAATTGAGATAGCCCCATAACGTGGCGTTGGGAAACGTCGGCTCTTCAAGATTCACCGGCGGCGAACGATTGACAATGAACACTTGAGGGATCGATGTATCCGGGTTGCCGGTGTCTCCGGCAGTAACCCGATACTTCAAGCGAATCTCTCCATCGCGCTGAAGGTATTGCGCCGGCAAGGTAATAACGGGAGGCGGCTGTACGGGCACAGGAAACGCCGTGCTGTAGAAATGCACTTCATCCAGGTCGCCAGGCTGGAGCACCCAAATATCCAGCAGATCGCTCTTGCCAGGTTCAATCGAAGGGTTTGTCCACATCGGAATCAACAGTCTGGCGCCCACCACGGAGGCCTCGGGCGGGAGCACACCACTCGTGCCGACGCCCTCGACGATCAAAGGCGCCGCCAGGATTCCCCCGCTCTTGCTGTTTTCATCTGACCAGGCCATACGCCATCCTCCAGACCGAACCTTCAAAGGGTCTGGAAGAATTAGACGTGGATATCCCGGATGCGCCTACTGTCAGATCTGACAGGTCTGAGGTCCGTTCGTCGGGGCAATCATCCTCGCGGCCGCGGCTCCAGTGAGTCCGCTGCACACCGGATAATCCGTCGGCAGGCATCTTCGAGTTGCGCGAGCCCAAGCACCAACCCGATCCGTATATGCCCCGCCGCACTGGGTCCGAACGCCTCCCCCGCCAGCACCGACACGCCATACCCGTCCAACAGCCGCTCGGCAAACGCCTGGGCACCGAGTCCCGTCCGGCGCACGTCCACCATTACGAACATGCCACCGTCGGGCCGCAGCGGGGTAAGCTCAGGGCAATCATCCAGCATGGCGCACACCAGGTCCCGGCGCTGGCGATACTCGTCTTGCATGGACGCCACTTCAGGCAGCTCTTCCTCCAGCGCCACCTGGGCTGCCCGCTGCACGAATTCCGGCAGGCCGAACAGCATGCACAACGACAGGTTCGCCAGGTGTTCGGCCAAGGGTTCGGGGCCGATGACCCAGCCGATGCGCCAACCGGTCATGGCGTGGGATTTGGACAGGCTGTTGATGGTCGCGGTGCGTTCAGCCATGCCCGCCAGGCTGGCCGGGCTGATGTGCTCGCCTTCGTACAGCAGGTCGCTGTAGACCTCGTCACTGATCAGCCACAAGTCATGCTCGATGCACAGTTGCGCCAACGCCTGCCAGGTGGGCAATCGCAGGCTCGCGCCAGAGGGGTTGTTGGGGCTGTTGAGCAGCAGGGCTCGAGTCTTTGGGGTGATCAGGCGGGCGACATCGGCCTGTTCGACCCGGAACGCATTCTCCGGGCGTAGCGCCACCGGTATCACCTTCGCTCCGCAGGCGCCGAACACGGCTTCATAGGTAACATACATGGGCTCGGCCACGATGACTTCGTCGCCAGGGTCGAGCAGGCATTGCGCGACCGAATACACCGCGCATTGCGCGCCCGGCAGTACCGTGACGTGCTCAGCCCCGACCGGCTGGCCACTACGCCGACGATGACGGGCCGCGATGCTGGCGCGCAGACCGTGGAGGCCGCGCACGTCGCAATAGTGAGTGTCCCCGGCCCGCAGGCTGTCCACGGCGGCGTCGACGATGGCCTGCGGCGTGTCGAAATCCGGATCGCCCACCGACAGCAACAACACGTCTCTACCCTGCTCACGCATGGCCAGTGCCCGGTCGTGGATCTGCCACGCGGCAGCCCCCTCGCCAGTGATGCGTTGGGTCAAGGCTGAATAGCGCATGTACGGCTCCTGGTTTATGCGGTGTCCAGCCTCAACCCTATCTCAAATCACAAACCGCGCCACCATCGCATTCAAACCCACCGCCAGGCGCGACAGTTCGTGGGTCGCGTCGCTCGTCTGTTGCGCGCCCGAGGCCGACTGCGTCGCCAGGTCACGAATGTTCACCAGGTTACGGTCCACCTCTCGGGACACCTGGGCCTGTTCTTCCGAGGCACTGGCGATGACCAGGTTACGTTCGTTGATCTGATGGATCGACTGGGTGATCTGTTCCAGCGCAACGCCGGCGGCACGGGCCAGTTCCAGGGTGCTCTGGGTGCGTTGGTTGCTCTGCTGCATCGATTGCACCGCCTCGCCGGTGCCGTTCTGGATGCCGGCGACCATTTTCTCGATTTCCTGGGTCGATTGCGCAGTGCGATGGGCCAGGGCCCGGACTTCATCGGCGACCACGGCGAAACCGCGTCCGGCCTCCCCCGCACGGGCCGCTTCGATGGCGGCGTTGAGCGCCAGCAGGTTGGTCTGTTCGGCGATGGCACGGATCACATCCAGCACCTTGCCAATGTCGCGCCCCTGGACGGCCAGGCCCTCGACCATGGTGGCGGTGGCTTGCACGTCATGGGTCATGGTCTGGATCGCATCGACGGTTTCCACCACCCGGCTACGACCTTCCTGGGCGGCCTGGGTCGACTGGTTCGACGCTTCGGAGGTGGACACGGCGTTGCGGGCCACTTCCTCCACGGCGGCGGTCATCTCGTTGACGGCAGTGGCGGCCTGTTCGATTTCATTGTGCTGCTGTTGCAGGCCGCGGGAGGATTCCTGGGTGACCGCGCTCAGTTCTTCGGCCGCCGCTCCCAATTGGCTGGCGGAGCCGGCGATCTGCTCGATGGTCTGGCGCAGGCTGCCTTGCATCGCGGCCAAGGCCTGGAGCAAGCGACCGGGTTCATCCTTGCCGTCAACCGCGATGACCTGGACCAGATTGCCGCTGGCAATGATCCGGGCTGCCTCCAATGCCCGGTTGAGTGGCGCGACGATGCTGCGGGTCAGCAGCAAGGCCAACACGACCGTGGCCAGCGCGGCAATGAGCGAGACGACGATGATGCCGGTGATGGCGCTGTTGTAATGCTCGCCGGCCAGGGCCGATGCCTCACCGGCACTGGCCACATTGAGGGCAATGAGCTTATTGAGCTGCTCGCCCATCAGGTCGGTGCCTTCCTTGATCCGCGTATTGATGTGGGTACGCAGTTCGTCAGTCTTGTTCTGGCGCGACAACTCGAGCATTTCTTTCTGGGCTTGCAGATATTTGTCGAGGGTCGCCGAAAAGACTTTGTACAGCTCAGCCTCTTGCGGCGAAGCCGGCAACGCAGCGTAGCCGCTATTGGCTTTGTTCAGTTTTTCCACCAGCACACCAATGCGGCCGTCGGCCTCTGCCAGACTGGCCGGGTCGCGGTTGACCAGGATCCGGAACGAAAGAATGCGCATGCGCAACACGCTTTCCAGCACATTGGCCAGGTAGCCGACGCTGGGCACCTGGGTCTGCTCCATGTCCAGCGAAGCCTGGCGGATGACTGACATGCGACTGGCGGCGAATACGCCGAGGATAACGACGAGCAACGCGATGACGGCGAAGCCCAGAAAAGCCCGGGGAGCAATATTCAAGCTGCGTAGAGACATGGGGAGACTCGCTGTGATGGGGTCGAGCATCCATGCCGCCAGCGTACGGGTTGGAATAATTGTGGGTACGCCTGAGGTCGTTATCGGCCAGGCTCCAGGCTTTTTACAGGGAGATGTAAAAAAATATTTCACGAGACTTTGTGGCGAAAGAGCTTGCTCCCTCGCCACAGGTGAATGCGCGACCGGCTTTATCGGCGCGCCACCCGCCACAGCCGGGCGATGTCCTGGGCTCGTTCGCTCAGCAGGCGCGGGGCGTCGAGGCAGGCTTGCTGCAAGGTCATCGGCCCGTTGGCCAGGGCAAAGGCGGCGTCGACACCATGTTCGTACAGCGCCTGGTAACCCTCCCCCAGTGTGCCGGCAATGACCACCACCGGTACGCCGTGCTGGCGGGCGATGCGGGCCACGCCGAAGGGGGTCTTGCCGCGCAGGGTTTGGGCGTCGAAGCGGCCTTCGCCCGTGATCACCAGGTCGGCGCCCTCGACCGCATCGGCCAGCCCGGTCAACTGGGCGACGACGTCCACGCCGGTCCGGAACTGCGCCCGCAGGAATGCCTTGGCCGCGAAACCCAGGCCGCCAGCGGCACCGCTGCCCAGTTCGTCGCGTACATCCCGGCCCAACGCCTGGGCACAATGGTCGGCGAAATGCCCCAGGGCCCGGTCCAGTGCTTGCACTTGAGAGGCCGAAGCACCCTTCTGCGGACCGAAGACCGCGGAAGCGCCATGGGGTCCGCACAGCGGGTTATCGACGTCGGCGGCGATCTCGAAACTGACCTGGGCCAAGCGCGGGTCCAGGTCGCCCAGGTCGATGCGTGAAAGGTGCGCCAGGGCTTGGCCACCGGGCACCAGGGGTTGCTCGTGTTCATCCAGCAGGGCCACGCCCAGGGCCTGCATCGCGCCAGCACCGCCATCGTTGGTGGCACTGCCGCCGATGGCCAGGATCACCCGCCCGGCCCCTTCGTCCAAAGCGGCACGGATCAACTCGCCGGTGCCGTAGGTGCTGCTGGAACAGGCATCGCGCTGCTCCGGCGGCACGAGCTGCAAGCCACTGGCCTCGGCCATCTCGATGATCGCGGTGCGGCTGTCGGCCAACCAGCCCCAGCGGGCCTCGACGGGAGTGCCCAGGGGGCCGCGGACCGGGGTGTGACGCCACTCGCCGTTGCAGGCGGCCAGCACCGACTCCACCGTCCCCTCGCCGCCGTCGGCCATCGGGCACTTGACCAACTGGGCATCCGGCCAGACCTGGGCCAACCCCTGGGCAATGGCATCGGCGACGCCCTGGGCACTGAGGCTGTCCTTGAACGAGTCGGGGGCGATGATTATTTTCATATTATTCTCCGGTTCCGATGCACAGCATGCTGCCAGTTGACCGCAGCCGTGACGCCGGTCTGCCGCACAAAAGACACCGGGCATTATTGTTCAATTTCACAAATACCGGTTTTCCAGGAGGATTCAGGTTGAAGCTGCCGGCCTCATCGCGAGCAGGCTCGCTCCCACAGAAGTAGTGCCGCCGCTCCCACAGGGTTATAGCGGTGTGCTTTCGGTCTGCGGCAACAGTTGCACACCGAGATACAACGCCAGCATTCCATCCAGCCGCAACGGATCCACGCCGCTGAGTTCGGCGATGCGTTCCATGCGGTAGCGCAGGCTGTTGCGGTGGATGCCCAGGGCGTCGGCGCAGGCTTGGCTCTGGCCGTCGTGCTCGCACCAACTGCGCAAGGTGGCGAGCAATTGGCCGTTGCTGTCCTTGGCGATGACCTTGCGTAGCGGGGTCAGCAATTCATTCAGGGCGTCGTCGCTGCGATGACGCCAGAGCATCACCGGCAGGCGATAACGGGCAAGCGCCAGCAGGCGCGACTGCGGCAACACATCGCGCCCGTAGGCCAGTAGATCCCCGACTCGCCGGTAACAACGACGCAGGCCCGCCAGCCCTTCGGCCTGGCCGCCCACTGCCACGCGCAGAATGCTCCAGCCCAACCCGTCGAGCTTGGCCAGCAGCCGTTCGTTCTCCACCGAGGCGGTCACCGGTCGGCACCAGAGCAAGGAAGATTTGGACGACGTCAGGCACCAACTGTCCGGGTAGCGGGACATCAGCCACGCGCTCAGCGTCTCGACGGTCTGGCCGGGCCCGTGCTCCAGGCCCAGTTCGAACAGATACGGCACCCTTGAGAGTTGCGGCTTGAGGCCCATCTGCCGCGCTTCGTCCAGCAAGCGTGGCGAATCCCCGGCGTCCCCCAGCAGCAACGCCAACAAGTCATCGCAACGCTGGCGACGCCATTGCTGCTCGGCCTGCTGGTTGCGCTGGCCCACCAGCATTTCAGCGGTCATGCGCACCAGTTCGGCATAGGTACGCAGTTGCGTAGGCTCGCCGGTGATGCCCAGGACGCCGATCAGCCGTTGATCGAGCATCAGCGGCAAGTTGATTCCCGGCTGCACGCCCTTGAGGTGCATCGCGGTGTGCTCATCGATTTCCACCACCCGGCCATTGGCCAGGACCAGTTGCGCGCCTTCGTGGCGGGTATTGACCCGCTCGCGCTCGCCGCTGCCGAGGATCAGCCCCTGGTTGTCCATGACATTGACGTTGTACGGCAGGATCGCCATCGCCCGGTCGACAATGTCCTGTGCCAGGTCGTGATCGAGTTCGAACATGGGCGGTGTTCCTTGCAAGCGGCTTGGATTGTTGTTTCAGACATGGGTTTGGTCAGTCGCACAGGGTCTGCCTCCAAACCCTGTGCCCAGGCACAAAGACACGGGACCTTGGGCTGGACGAGACTCAAGGGGCGGTCAACGTTACCCCCTGGCTCGCAAAAATCATAATAAAGAGAGACCTCGCCATGTCCCAGAGCGCAGCAGCCCTCCTGGCTACCCCCGACGAAAAAAATACCGTCTACAAGCGCATCACCCTGCGTTTGATCCCGTTCATCTTCATCTGCTACCTGTTCAACTACCTCGACCGGGTCAACGTTGGCTTCGCCAAGCTGCAGATGCTCGATGCCTTGAAATTCAGTGAAACTGTGTATGGCCTCGGCGCCGGAATTTTCTTCATCGGCTACGTGCTGTGTGGCGTACCGAGCAACCTGGCCCTGACCCGGTTCGGCCCCCGGCGCTGGATCGCATTGATGATGATCACCTGGGGCACGCTGTCGACCTGCCTGCTGTTCGTCACCACGCCCACCGAGTTCTATACCTTGCGGCTGTTTACGGGTGCGGCCGAAGCCGGATTCTTTCCTGGCGTGGTGCTGTACCTCTCGCAATGGTTCCCGACGTTCCGCCGCGGCCGGATCATGGCCTTGTTCATGTCGGCCATTCCGGTGTCCGGCCTGCTGGGCAGCCCGTTTTCCGGGTGGATCCTCAACCACTTCGCAGCGGGCCAGGGCGGCCTGGCGGGTTGGCAGTGGATGTTCCTGCTGCAAGGTATTCCGACGGTGATCCTCGGCGCTCTGGCGTTCTTCCTGCTCAGCGACACCTTCGCCAACGCCAAGTGGTTGACCGCCGAGGAACGCGCCGTGCTCACCGCCGACCATGCCGAAGACCTGGCCAACAAGCCAAAAAACGCCACCGATTCGTTGCTGGCGGTGTTCAAGAACCCGGCGATCTGGGCCTTCGGCCTGGTGTACTTCTGCATCCAGAGCGGCGTTTATGCGATCAACTTCTGGCTGCCGTCGATCATCAAGAACCTGGGTTTCAGCGATAACCTGGTGATTGGCTGGCTGAGTGCGATCCCTTACCTGCTGGCAGCGGTGTTCATGTTGCTGGTGGGCCGCTCGGCGGACTTGCACAAGGAGCGTCGCTGGCACTTGGTGGTGCCGATGCTGATGGGCGCGACCGGGCTGCTGATCGCCGTCAACTTCGCCACCACCCCGGCCATCGCCATCATCGGCCTGTCCATTGCCACCATGGGTGCCCTCACCGGCCTGCCGATGTTCTGGCCGGTGCCCTCCGCCCTGCTCAGCGCGGGCGCGGCGGCCGGCGGGTTGGCGTTGATTAACTCCATGGGGCAAATGGCAGGCTTCCTCAGCCCGTACCTGGTGGGTTGGGTCAAGGACGCCACCGGCTCGACCGACGCGGCGTTGTACCTGCTCGCCGGTGTGATCGTGTGTGGCAGCCTACTGGCGCTGCGCATGGCCCGCACCCTGCGGGCCTGACGCTCTTTTTCCCCCGTGGGAGCGCTTGCTCCCACAGTTGAATTGGGGTGTTTTGAGAATTCTGTTTGATCCATGCAATGGTTCTGGGGTTTGATTGAGCCTTTCTTCATGGATAAAAGGATCTTGTCATGAGCTACCGCACGCTAGGCCATTCCGGGTTGCAAGTCTCGACGTTGACCCTGGGCACGATGATGTTCGGCGAACAGACCAGCACCGAGGATTCGCTGCGGATCATCGACAAGGCCTGGGACCAGGGCATCAATTTCATCGACACCGCGGACGTCTATACCAACGGCCGCTCCGAAGAGATTGTCGGCGAGGCGATCGCCCGTCACCGCCACGAGTGGGTACTGGCCACCAAGGTCGGCTTTGGCCCGCCGGACGGCGTGCCCAACCGCAGCGGCCTGAGCCGCAAGCACCTGTTCAATGGCATCGAGGCCAGCCTGACGCGCCTGGGCACCGATTACCTGGACATCTATTACCTGCATCGCGAAGACCACAACACCCCGCTGCACATCACCGTGTCGGCCATCGGCGACTTGATTCGCCAGGGCAAGATCCGCTATTGGGGCCTGTCGAACTACCGTGGCTGGCGCATCGCCGAGGTGATCCGGATCGCCGACAGCCTGGGCATCGACCGACCGGTGATCAGCCAACCGCTGTACAACATCGTCAACCGCCAGGCGGAAACCGAGCAGATCACCGCGGCGCAGAACTATGGCCTCGGCGTGGTGCCATTCAGCCCGCTGGCCCGCGGCGTGCTAAGCGGCAAGTACGCGCCGGATGTGGCACCGGACGCCAACAGCCGTGCCGGCCGCCAGGACAAACGCATCCTGGAAACCGAATGGCGGGTCGAGTCCCTGCGCATTGCCCAGCAGATCCTGCAATACACCCAGGGCCGAGGCGTGGGCATCGTCGAGTTCGCCATCGCCTGGGTGCTGAACAACAGCGCCGTGACTTCTGCCATCGTCGGGCCGCGCACCGAGGAACAGTGGGATTCCTACATAAAGGCGCAGGCGGTGAAGATCAGCGCGGAAGATGAAGCCTTCATCGATTCGCTGGTGACGCCGGGGCATGCGTCGACGCCGGGGTTCAATGACGTGGGGCATTTCGTGCCGGGGCGAGTTCCGCGTACGTCATAATCATTCATCGAATAAGAACAAGGCGAGGGAGCTTGCTCCCTCGCCACAACTGCCCTTCTCACCACAACGGTGTTTCTGCCCATTAAAATAAGAGGCCTCAGTGTCCAAAGGCATCGCTCTATCGGTCTCAGCCTCTGCGCTGTTCGCCGTCATGTACTACTACACCTCGCTGCTCTCACCGTTGACCGGCCTGGAGATTTTCGGCTGGCGCATGCTGCTGACGATGCCATGCATGACCGTGTTCATGTTGGTGGTACGGGAGTGGCACCTGGTCACGGCGCTGATCCGCCGCCTGGTCGCCACGCCACGGCTATTGATCGCGGCAATCGTCTCTTCGGCCCTGATGGGCGCGCAGCTGTGGCTGTTCATGTGGGCCCCGCTCAATGGCTACAGCCTGGACGTGTCGCTGGGGTACTTCCTGTTGCCGCTGTCGATGGTCCTGACCGGGCGCATCGTCTATGGCGAGCGCCTGTCCTACCTGCGAAAAGTCGCCGTGTTCTTCGCCACCCTTGGCGTGTTCAACGAGTTGTACCAGGTGGGTGGTTTTTCCTGGGCCACCTTGCTGGTGGTGATCGGCTACCCGATCTATTTCATCCTGCGCAAACGCATCAAGACCGACAACCTCGGTGGGCTCTGGCTGGACATGACCCTGATGCTGCCCGTGGCGCTGTGGTTCGTGCAAAGCGGTGAACAGGGTTTCCACGTATTCGATCAATACCCGCGGCTGTCGCTGCTGATCCCGTTGCTCGGGGTGATCAGCGTCAGCGCGCTGGTGTCTTATATCGTCGCCAGCCGGCTGCTGCCGTTCAGCCTGTTCGGCTTGTTGAGTTACGTCGAACCGGTCTTGCTGCTGGGCGTTGCGCTGTTGTTGGGCGAAAGCATCAAGGCCGCTGAATGGCTGACCTACATCCCCATCTGGATGGCCGTGGCGGTGTTGGTGTTCGAAGGCTTCAAGCACCTGGTGCGGCAACGGCGCAGGGCTTAAGGTCAACGTCAACCCCTGTGGGAGCGAGCTTGCTCGCGATGGCGTCGGATCAGCCAGTATCGATACAAACTGACCCACCGCTATCGCGAGCAAGCTCGCTCCCACAGGGGTCTGCGTCGTTCAATAAAAAGCCCGCCCGACATCACTGCCGGGCGGGCTTTTTCATGGGGCAGGTGTTACTCGGTCGCCAGCACGCCCCGACGCACCTGGTCGCGCTCGATGGACTCGAACAGTGCCTTGAAGTTGCCTTCGCCAAAGCCGTCGTCGCCCTTGCGCTGGATGAATTCGAAAAACACTGGCCCCATCAGAGTTTCCGAGAAGATCTGCAGCAGCAGGCGCTTATCACCCTGCTCGGAAGCACCATCGAGCAAAATGCCCCGCGATTGCAGTTCATCCACCGGTTCGCCGTGGTTCGGCAGACGGCCTTCGAGCATTTCGTAGTAGGTGTCCGGCGGCGCGGTCATGAAGCGCATGCCGATGCTTTTCAAGTGGTCCCAGGTCTTGATCAAGTCATCGGTGAGGAAGGCCACGTGCTGGATGCCTTCACCGTTGAACTGCATCAGGAACTCTTCGATTTGCCCGGCGCCCTTGGACGACTCTTCGTTCAACGGGATGCGAATCATGCCATCCGGGGCGGTCATGGCCTTGGAGGTCAGGCCGGTGTATTCGCCCTTGATGTCGAAGTAACGGATCTCGCGGAAGTTGAACAACTTCTCGTAGAAGCCGGCCCAGTAGGCCATGCGCCCGCGATAAACGTTGTGGGTCAGGTGATCGATGATTTTCAGACCCGCGCCCACCGGGTTGCGATCCACACCTTCGAGGAACACGAAATCGATATCGTAGATCGAGCTGCCTTCGCCAAAACGGTCGATCAGGTACAGCGGTGCGCCGCCGATGCCCTTGATGGCAGGCAGGTTCAGCTCCATCGGGCCGGTCTCGATGTGGATCGGCTGGGCGCCGAGCTCCAGGGCGCGCTTATAGGCCAGTTGCGAATCCTTGACCCGGAACGCCATGCCGCACACCGACGGGCCATGCTCGGCGGCAAAGTACGAGGCCACGCTGTGGGGTTCATTGTTGAGGATCAGGTTGATCGCGCCCTGGCGATACAGGTGCACATCCTTGGAGCGGTGGGTAGCCACCTTGGTGAAGCCCATGATCTCGAAGATCGGCTCCAGGGTGTTGGGGGTCGGGGATGCGAATTCAATGAATTCGAAGCCCATCAGGCCCATGGGGTTTTCGTATAGATCTGCCATGTCGGCGCCTCATCATTCTGGTCAATTAACAAAAAACGTTAGTTGCAGGCAATGCTGGAGACACGGGGCGGCGCGCAGGAAATGCCACGAACGCTGCGGGCGAGGAAATCGCCGTAGATCAGTTGAAACCCAAGTATCTTCATTGTCGACCCAAGGCTCTTGCGGGCGAGGCTTCTGCTGCCAGAAGACGTTATTCTTATATGCGTAAATCGATTCTACACAGCGTAACCGGATTTGTCCGCCTTCTGTATCAAATCGCCTTTTCCTTCGAGCGCGCAAGGGGTTTGTTGCACAGGAAAATACCCACCAGGATCACGCCCCCGCCGACGCACATCAAGGCCGTGAGCCGTTCGTCCAGCAGCAGCGCCCCCAGCAGCACCGCCGTCAGCGGGTTGAGCGCGATGAATACGCCAGAGCGGGTCGCGCCGATCCGGCGAATGCCGTCATACCAGGCGATATAGGCCAGGGCCGAGCCCAGCACGCCGAGGTACAACAGGCTCAGCCATTGCTCCATGTCCAACGCGCGCAGGGCATCGAGCCGAACCTCGCCCGCCGCCGCGCAGGTCAGCCACAACATCAGCGTGCCCAGCAGAATCGACCAGGTCACGGTCTGCAAGGGGCCGAGGCTGTCATTGAGCCTTTTCGAAAACAGCGAATAGATGCCCCAGCCCAGCACGCAGCCAAAAATCAACAGGTCGCCGATCCAGCCCTGCGTCGCGCCTTGCAGCAAGGACGGATCACGACTGACAATCACCAACCCCGCCCCGCCGATGCACAACACGATACCCGCCACTTTCAGGCGGCTCAGCCGCTCCTTGAACAACCACCAGGACGCCAGCCCGATCACCGCCGGGTTCAAGGCCACGATCAGCGAAGCCCGCGACGCATTGATGTACTGCAACCCATAGAAGAAGCACAGGTTGTAGAAAAAGATGCCGAAGAATCCCAGCGCCACTAATTGCAGCCCCTGCTTCACAGTGGGCCTGGCCAGCGGGATCCCGGCCAGGGCGAGAAACGCCAGCAGCGCGAGACTCGCCAACAGGAACCGCAGGCTGGCGGCAAACATCGGCGCCAGGGCATCGGCAAGGATCCGGCCGGCCACGAAGGTCCCGCCCCAGATCATGGTGACCATGGCGAGCTTCAGGTAGACGGGCAGGTCCGACGGGATCGGGACGGTTTGTTCGAGGGTTTTCATGGTGCACCGAAACCTGTAAGTGAAGTCACTCACAAAACCTGTGGCGAGGGGATTTATCCCCGCTGGGCTGCGCAGCGGCCCCAAACCTGACGACTCGGTGTGTCTGGAGTTCGAGGGGGCCGCTTCGCGCCCCAACGGGGATAAATCCCCTCGCCACAAAGTTCTGTATTGCTTTCTGATTCGAATCAGATGCCTCATCATCGGGCTCATGCTTTGTCATCGTAAAATGAGCGATCACTCATGACCCTCACTCAACTCGAAATCTTCTCCCTGGTCGCCGAGCTGCGGGGGTTCACCGCCGCGGCCACGCGTTTGGGCATTGGCCAGTCCGCGGTGTCCCACGCCATCAAATCCCTGGAACAAGAGTTGGGCGTGGAGTTGCTCAGGCGCCATCAGTCGGTGGTGGAGCTCAGCGACATTGGCCAGCAGTTGCTGCTACGGGCCCGGGCCATGCTCGGGCTGGCCAACACCTTGCGTCAGGAAGCCGCCGATGCCCGGGGCATGCGCCGCGGCACCTTGCGCATCGGCTCGTTCGGGCCGACGTCATCGATGAAACTGTTGCCCGGGATCCTGCGGCGCTATCGAGCCTTGCATCCCGGAATCGAAGTGCACATCGACGAAGGGCCCGACAGGCAGGTCATCCAATGGCTGGACGAACGGCGGATCGACGTCGGTTTCGTGGTACTGCCCGAGGAGCGTTTCGATACGTTCGCGTTGCTGGAAGATCAGATGGTCGCCCTGCTGCCCGCCTCACATCCCCTCGCCGCCCAGGCCAGCCTGAGCCTCAAGGACCTGTGCAACGACCCCTTCGTGCACACCGAGGCCGGATCGTCGGAGCTGGTCACGCGCCTGTTCAATGCCGCCCGGCTGACACCGAACGTGCGCTTTCGTTGTTCGCAGTTGCTCAGCACCCTGGATGTCGTCAGGCGTGGCGAGGCGGTGAGCGTGGTATCCGAAGGGTCGTTGCCGGACGATGGAAATTCCGGTTACGTTGCCCGGCCCCTGTCGCCGCCGGTGCCGCGCCAGATCGGCCTGGCGGTATTGGACAGCCGCCAGGCCTCGCCCGCCACCCTGGCGTTCATCGAGCTGGCCCGACAGTCATGAGCCTCTGCTGGGGGCCAAGGTGGCTCGCGATGGCGGTGGGCGGCTTGCAACAATCGCGGGCACGCCCACAGACAGGCAAGTCACCGACAGGCCATCTATCATGGTCGGCATCCGACGCTGCCCTCATCTCCTTTTTCCTCAGGTTGTGCCGATGCCCTTGACCGCCACCCGCTCGCACACCCGTCCCCGTCGCTATCTGATCACCCTGCTTTGCGGCCTGGTGCCGATCCTGTCAGGGCTGGTCATTTTGTACATGCAAGCCGAACGGACGCTGGCGCAACACACCCGGCAGACCGCCGAGGCGTCGGTCAGGCAGATCGAACTGATGCTCGACAACACCGCGTTGGCGGCCCGTGAACTATTGCCCCTCGCCGGCCAGCCCTGCGAAGCGGTGACGCTGGCGTTGCGCGAACAGGTGACGCGCCGGCCCTTTGTCCGCTCGACCAACCTGATCTGGGACAACGACCTCTATTGCAGCTCGCTGTTCGGGGCCTTCGAGGAACGCGTCAACCCGAGCGACTATCACCAAGGCACGCTGTGGCTCCTGGACGGCAACCCGGTCACGCCGGACACCGCTTTGCTGATCTACCGGCTCACTGAAGGCCGGCAAGGCGCCCTGGCCACCCTTGACGGGTATCACCTGGCCAACATCCTGCGCCTAATCGGCCGTCAGACCCGGCTGCGCCTGCAAGTCGGGCCGAATTGGCTGGCGGCGGACGGCAAGGTCCGGCCAGCGCCCTTGCCCGGGTTGCCGGTAGCCCAGACCGAACTGGGTTCAGCGCGCTACGCCTTCAATGTGGAAGCAGGATTCGACGAGGGTGAAACCTGGCGCTACATGGCCAGGGAATATCCGCCGCTGTTCAGCCTGCTGATTTTCTTCGGCGTTGTGGCCGGGACACTCGGACACTGGCTGCAACAGCGCGCCTCGTCTCCCAGCCGTGAATTGCAACGGGCGCTGGAAGCCGGCGAGTTCGTGCCCTACCTGCAACCGGTCGTGCACAGCGATAGCAAACGCTGGGCCGGCGTCGAGGTGCTGATGCGCTGGAACCATCCCAAGGAAGGCCTAGTCCGCCCGGATCTGTTCATTCCCTTCGCCGAACACAGCGGCGTGATCGTGCCCATGACCCGTGCGCTGATGCAGCAAACCATGCACCTGCTGGTGCCGCTTGCGCCTCGACTCGAAGCGCCGTTTCATGTCGGCATCAACATCACCGCCCGTCACTGCCAGGATCTGGCGCTGGTGGACGATTGCCGCGAGTTTCTCAATGCCTTCGCGCCGGGTGCGATGACCCTGGTGCTGGAGTTGACCGAGCGCGAGCTGATCGAACCGACACCCGTGACCCGGCAACTGTTCGACCAACTGAGGGATTTGGGCGTCAAGATCGCCCTCGACGATTTCGGCACCGGTCATTCCAGCCTGGCGTACTTGCGCCAGTTCAATGTGGACTTCCTGAAGATCGACCAGAGTTTTGTCGCGATGATCGGGGCCGACGCCTTGTCGCGCCACCTCCTCGATAGCATCATCGAACTGTCGGGCAAATTGGACCTGGATATGGTTGCCGAGGGCGTCGAAACCGCCGAACAAAGCGACTACCTGAGCGCCCACGGGGTGAACTTTCTACAAGGCTATCTATTTGGCCGACCGATTAGCGGGCAGGCGTTCGTTGAGACCTTGATCGGCACTAATGGCAGTTAACCGCCGTCGATCTATTGACGATGTCCGGCCAATTGATAAATGCGCTTGCTGTTGTGACATAACGAAAAAGTTACGATTTACACTTTACGGATTAACTACTACAATTTTTCTACCTGTGCCACATAACAGGAGAGAGTCATTAACACCGAGTCGCTTCAAGGCGCTTGGCTTATAGCTTTGTTTGCGGTTGGTATCAGCCAAATATTTTGATTGGAGTAATCATTTTGTCCAGACTCGCTGAATTTCGTGCAGCCGAAAAGGCCCTTCAAGAACAGCTCAAGCAGCTGGAATCGCTGAAGAACGATGCCGGGCTCAAGAAGGAAATCGAATTCGAGGAAAAGCTCCAGGGACTGATGAAAACCTACGGCAAGAACCTGCGCGACATCGTCGCGATCCTCGACCCGAACCCGTCCAAGGCGAGCCTGCAATCGACCAAGCCCACTAAGACACGCCGCGCGCGCGTGGTGAAGGTTTACCAGAACCCGCACACCGGCGAATTGATCGAGACCAAAGGCGGCAATCACCGCGGCCTGAAAGCCTGGAAAGAACAGTACGGTGCAGCGACCGTCGATTCTTGGCTGCGTGGTTGACAGTACGTGGTTGACAACCCCCAAGACGCAAAAAAGCCCTGAACATTCAGGGCTTTTTTATGGGCAGGACTTTAGGATTAAGCCCATTGGCGTATTACGCTGAAGGCGTCATAGTTTCAAACTGTTTCGCACCGACTGTATTTCATCTTGGCTTTCAACAAACACCTGCGCCTGCCCTGCATAGGACAGCACATAAGCCTTGCCCTCATTTAGTGCCGCGACGAGTGCCTGAGACAATACATGTCGTCCGTTTTGCGTGATCGTGCAAGTGGTTTCCAACGCAGTTACGCCGCCCAACATGGAGGCATGGACCTTAGTGCATACACTTTGGTAACCCCCTTGGAAAAAATCCTTCTGGATTGACTTGCGCATTTCCAACAATACGCCTTGCAAGTTGACCTGATGATCGGGCTCGACAGGGGTGGTGGTCAGTTCCATGACCATCACAGCGTTGCCTGCCGGATCACTTTTAGTTGCCCGTTGGCGCAGGGTTCCGGGTGGCGCCGAGGCCGATGCGTCCACTGGCAGCGGTTCGACCACCCAGCCTTGGGGCCACAGGATCTGCGGTTCGGCGGCCTGGACACCACCGACACTCGCAACACTGGCAAACAGCAGGACAAACAGCGAAAGGAACGGTCGAATCATTGCGAGGCCACTCAAGGACGAATCGTAAAGTCTGAAGCCCAGGGCAGCACCAGGCAATAGTCACGTGCGGTTTGGCGACGCCGCGCCCCTTGCGTATCATGGGCGCACCTGCAAGGAAGCCGTCTGACGCAAGCCCAGGAACCGTCGCGACCACGCTTGCGACGCCGTTTGCCCCACTTATTTTCCGGAGGGCCCATGAGCCTGCACGAACTCAATACTTTCCCTGGCGTCACCGCACAACCTGACGCCGCCACGGCCCGGTTCGTCTTCAACCACACCATGCTGCGGGTCAAGGACATCACCAAGTCCCTGGATTTCTACACCCGCGTGCTGGGTTTCTCGCTGGTGGAAAAACGCGACTTCCCGGAAGCCGAATTCAGCCTGTATTTCCTGGCGCTGGTGGACAAGAACCAGATCCCGGCGGACGCTGCGGCGCGTACCGAATGGATGAAATCGATCCCTGGCATCCTGGAACTGACCCACAACCACGGCACCGAAAGCGACCCGGCGTTTGCCTACCATAACGGCAACACCGACCCACGCGGTTTCGGCCACATCTGCATCTCGGTACCGGACATCGTCGCAGCCTGCGAGCGCTTCGAAGCACTGGGCTGTGACTTCCAGAAACGCCTGACCGATGGCCGCATGAAAAGCCTGGCCTTCATCAAGGACCCGGATGGCTACTGGGTCGAGATCATCCAGCCGGCGCCGCTGTAAGCTGTACTGATGCCCATTGTGGGAGCGAGCTTGCTCGCGATGAGGGCAGCACATTCAGCATTGAGGCAAGCTGACCCACCGCCATCGCGAGCAAGCTCGCTTCACAGAATGATGGGCGATAAAAAAACCCCATGAGCCAAGGCTCATGGGGTTTTTCTTTTGCCGCGATCGGCCGCTCAGGCCGGCGCGGAGGTGCGGATCAGGTGGTCGAAAGCGCTCAGCGAAGCCTTGGCGCCCTCGCCCACGGCAATCACGATCTGCTTGTACGGCACAGTGGTCACGTCACCGGCGGCGAACACGCCTGGGATCGAGGTTTCACCACGGGCATCGACGATAATCTCACCCCTCGGCGACAGCTCGACGGTGCCTTTGAGCCAATCGGTGTTGGGCAACAGGCCGATCTGCACGAAGATCCCTTCCAGTTCCACGTCCCGCACTTCACCGCTCGGACGATCCTTGTAGCGCAAGCCATTGACCTTTTGGCCGTCCCCCGTCACTTCGGTGGTCTGGGCGTTGGTCACCACTGTCACGTTCGACAGGCTGTGCAGTTTGCGCTGCAACACCGCGTCGGCACGCAATTGCACATCGAACTCCAGCAAGGTGACGTGGGCCACGATACCCGCCAGGTCGATGGCTGCCTCGACGCCGGAGTTACCGCCGCCGATCACCGCCACGCGCTTGCCTTTGAACAGCGGGCCGTCGCAGTGCGGGCAGTACGCCACGCCCTTGTTGCGATATTGCTGCTCGCCCGGCACGTTCATTTCGCGCCAACGGGCACCGGTCGCCAGGATCACGGTCTTGGCCTTGAGGCTCGCACCGCTGGCGAACTTGATTTCATGCAGGCTGCCGTCCTTGCCCGGCAGCAAGGCGTCGGCACGCTGCAGATTCATGATGTCCACGTCGTACTGCTTGACGTGTTCTTCCAGGGCAACGGCCAATTTCGGCCCTTCGGTTTCCTGGACCGAGATGAAGTTCTCGATGGCCATGGTGTCGAGCACCTGGCCGCCGAAACGTTCGGCCGCCACACCGGTGCGGATGCCTTTACGGGCCGCGTAGATCGCCGCCGAAGCGCCAGCCGGGCCGCCGCCGACCACCAGCACATCGAAGGCATTCTTGGCGCTGATTTTCTCAGCCTGGCGTTCGATGCCGCTGGTGTCGATCTTGGCGAGAATCTCTTCCAGGCCCATGCGGCCCTGGCCGAAGTTCACGCCGTTCAGGTAAATGCTTGGCACGGCCATGATCTGGCGCTCATCGACTTCGGCCTGGAACAGCGCGCCGTCGATGGCGACGTGGCGAATGTTCGGGTTCAGCACCGCCATCAGGTTCAGCGCCTGGACCACGTCCGGGCAGTTCTGGCACGACAGCGAGAAATAGGTCTCGAAGTTGAACTCGCCTTCAAGGGCGCGAATCTGTTCGGTGACCTCGACACTGGCCTTCGATGGGTGGCCGCCGACTTGCAGCAGGGCCAACACCAGCGAAGTGAATTCGTGGCCCATGGGGATGCCGGCAAAACGCAGGCTGATATCGGCTCCCGGGCGGTTCAACGAAAACGACGGCTTGCGCGCATCGGTACCGTTGTCGAGCAAGGTAATTTTGTCGGAAAGACTGGCAACGTCTTGGAGTAACGCGAGCATTTCCTGGGATTTCGCACCGTCGTCGAGGGAGGCGACGATCTCGATCGGCTGGGTGACCCGTTCCAGGTATGACTTCAACTGAGCTTTAAGATTGGCGTCCAACATACGGGCGATTTCCATTTTGTGAATTCAGAAAAAAACAACGCCCGAGCGAATCTCGCCCGGGCGTTTTTTGGGGCGAAGCGGCTTACTTGATTAAGAGCGGATCGCCCTCGGATGACTCACAGGCTTAGATCTTGCCGACCAGGTCCAGGGACGGAGCCAGGGTGGCCTCGCCTTCTTTCCACTTGGCTGGGCAGACTTCGCCCGGGTGAGCGGCAACGTACTGAGCAGCCTTGACCTTGCGCAGCAGCTCGGAAGCGTCGCGGCCTACACCACCGTCGTTGATTTCGACGATCTTGATCTGGCCTTCAGGGTTGATCACGAAAGTACCGCGGTCAGCCAGGCCGACTTCTTCGATCAGCACGTCGAAGTTGCGGGAGATGACATGGGTCGGGTCGCCGATCATGGTGTACTGGATCTTGCCGATGGCTGGCGAAGTGTTGTGCCAGGCGGCGTGGGCGAAGTGAGTGTCGGTGGAAACGCTGTAGATCTCGACACCCAGCTTCTTGAACTCGGCGTAGTTGTCAGCCAGGTCTTCCAGCTCGGTTGGGCAAACGAAGGTGAAGTCGGCTGGGTAGAAGAACACGACAGACCATTTGCCTTTCAGGTCGGCATCCGACACCTGGACGAATTCGCCGTTTTTGAAGGCGGTAGCGTTGAACGGTTTAACTTGGCTGTTGATGATAGGCATCGATGTTTCTCCATCAGGGTTGAGAAGTTGATGGAGGGAATCTTAACCACTCATCCCCAGGCTGGCTCATTGGCAAACCTCATGTGAATGATTGGTTTTGGCTATCAGGAATCTATATAGATAGAAAAAATCTGTAGGTGCTGGTGAAGGCTGCGATCTTCCGCTTGGGACCCAAGTGTCTGGGGAAGATCGCAGCCTCGTTGTACTCGTCAGTTTCTACGCTACGGGTACGGGGCGTGTCAGGCGAGGGGCGTACGCATCGTCACGAACTCTTCGGCGGCGGTCGGGTGCACGCCGATGGTCTCGTCGAAGTCGCGCTTGGTGGCACCGGCCTTGAGGGCGATCGCCAAGCCTTGGACGATTTCACCGGCATCCGGACCGACCATATGGCAACCCAGGACCTTGTCGGTCTGGGCATCCACCACCAGTTTCATCAATGTGCGCTCCTGGCAATCGGTCAAGCTCAGTTTCATCGGCCGGAAACGGCTTTCGAAAATCTCGACCTCATGCCCTTCTTCCCGGGCCTGCTCCTCGGTCAGACCCACCGTGCCGATGTTCGGCAGGCTGAACACGGCGGTGGGGATCATCCGGTAATCCACCAGTCGATACTGCTCGGGCTTGAACAGACGCCGCGCCACCGCCATGCCTTCGGCCAGGGCAACGGGGGTGAGCTGGACGCGACCGATCACGTCGCCAATGGCCAGGATCGACGGTTCGGTGGTCTCGTATTTTTCGTTGACCTTGACAAAACCCTTCTCGTCCACCGCGACGGTGGTGTTCTCCAGGCCGAGATTGTCGAGCATCGGCCGCCGGCCGGTGGCGTAGAACACACAATCGGTGATCAACGTTTTGCCATCCTTGAGCTCGACCCTCAGGCTGCCATCGTCCAGTTTTTCGATGGATTTGATGTCGGCGTTGAATTGCAGGTCCAGGCCACGACGGGCCAGCTCTTCGGCCAGGTGCTTGCGCACCGCACCGTCGAAACCGCGCAGGAACAGTTCGCCGCGATACAGCAACGACGTCTGCGCGCCCATGCCGTGGAAGATCCCGGCGAACTCCACCGCAATGTAGCCACCGCCCACCACGATGACGCGCTTGGGCAGTTCCTTGAGAAAGAATGCCTCGTTGGAGCTGATAGCGTGCTCGCGCCCCGGGATGTCCGGGATCACCGGCCAGCCGCCGGTGGCGATCAGGATGTGCCTGGCGGTGTGACGCTGGCCGTTGATCTCGACTTCATGGGGCCCGGTCAGCCTGGCGTGACCTTCGTGCAGCGCGACGCCGCTGTTGACCAGCAGGTTGCGGTAGATGCCGTTGAGGCGATTGATCTCCTGGTCCTTGTTGGCGATCAGCGTGGCCCAGTCGAAACTCGCCTCGCCCGCCGTCCAGCCATAGGCCAACGCTTGCTCGAAGTCCTCGGCGTAATGCGCGCCGTAGACCAATAGTTTTTTCGGCACGCAGCCCACGTTGACGCAGGTTCCGCCCAGGTAGCGGCTTTCCGCCACAGCCACCTTTGCCCCAAAGCCGGCGGCGAACCGCGCAGCCCGTACACCACCGGAACCGGCGCCAATCACATACAAGTCAAAATCGTAGGCCATTTTCTATCTCCTTCGGCAGGTCATCAGCATACCTGCTGTTTTCACCTGAGGCAGCGTTGCGGTGGGTTATGGGGGCGGAAAACGAAAAAGCCAGCCGGACTGGATCGAATGGGCAAGTCAAGCTCGCTCCCACAGGGAGTTTGCTTGTGTGCGAGAGACTTTTCCCCGCGCAAAAAAAACGCCCCGAACCAGTCGGGGCGTTTTCAAGGCGCGGCGGCTATCAGTAAGCCTTGCCGGTCTTGTAGAAGTTCTCGAAGCAGAAGTTGGTCGCGTCGATGTAGCCTTCGGCGCCACCGCAGTCGAAACGCTTGCCCTTGAACTTGTAGGCCATGACGCAGCCGTTCTGGGCCTGTTTCATCAGGGCGTCGGTGATCTGGATTTCGCCGCCCTTGCCTGGCTCGGTCTGTTCGATCAGGTCAAAGATGTCCGGGGTCAGGATGTAGCGGCCGATGATCGCCAGGTTCGACGGTGCGTCTTCAGGCTTTGGTTTTTCAACCATGCTGTGAACACGGTAGATGTCGTCGCGGATCATTTCGCCGGCAATCACGCCGTACTTGTTGGTTTCCTGCGGATCGACTTCCTGGATCGCCACGATGGAGCAGCGGAACTGCTTGTACAGCTTGACCATCTGGGTCAGCACGCCGTCGCCTTCGAGGTTGACGCACAGGTCGTCCGCCAGGACCACGGCGAACGGTTCGTCGCCGATCAATGGGCGGCCGGTCAGGATCGCGTGGCCCAGGCCTTTCATTTCGGTCTGGCGGGTGTAGGAGAACGAGCACTCATCCAGCAGTTTGCGGATGCCGACCAGGTATTTTTCCTTGTCGGTGCCTTTGATCTGGTTTTCCAGCTCGTAGCTGATGTCGAAATGGTCTTCCAGCGCGCGTTTACCACGGCCAGTCACGATGGAGATTTCAGTCAGGCCCGCATCGAGGGCTTCTTCGACGCCGTACTGGATCAGTGGCTTGTTCACCACCGGCAGCATTTCTTTGGGCATGGCTTTAGTCGCTGGCAGGAAGCGAGTACCGTAACCGGCTGCTGGGAACAAGCATTTCTTGATCATATAAGTCCTTGAAAAGGCGGTGTGTACGAGTTTCGGCGCAGTCTAATCAGGCGACGGGCACCTTACAATGCCCGCACTGGCCAACCGGTGCCATCATAGAGAAATAAAAAACGGCGGATAGTTCAATCGGCTTTCGTTTCGATGGCTGCAGCGGCCCACTGTACGCCAGTGAGCGCTGTTTGCGAGCATTTGACGTATCATGGCGTCCTTGATCACGCCAATTGAGGCAGTTAGATGTCGGCAAGAAACGCAAACGGTTATTCGGTCAGCCAGGGCAAGGACGGCCAGTGGTGGATTATCAACTACCACGGCGAGCAGGTCGCCGGTCCCTTGCCTAGCAAGGCCATGGCAGTGGAAGTGGCAGCGGTATTCCAGGACGAACGCGCTGCCCCAGCGACGAATGAACGCGAAAGCGCCCCCGCACGCAGCCCCCGCCGCAAGAAATAACCAGACCGGCCTCTAGTAGATGCCACCCGGACATCGAACGAGGCTGGTTTAGCTGTACCGCAATGGCCATTCGCTATAATCTCGCCGTTGCCCTTCCCTCCTCGATGACGATCTCATGAAGACACTTCTGGCGCTGTTTACAGTCCTGGCCCTGGCGGGCTGTGCCTCGGCCGAAAAAACCTTTCTCGATAATGGCGAGCAGGGCTTAGCCATCGACTGCTCGGGCGAGGCCAATTCCTGGGCGACTTGCTATGAAAAGGCCGATGCGTCCTGTGCCGGCACCGGCTACCGCATCGTCGGCACCGACGGTACGCCCCAGGCCAAGGAAAGCGAGAAGACCCTGGGGGTCGATGTCGGCAACTTCAGCAGCCGCAGTGTCGTGGTGGTCTGTAAATAAGCGAGTGTCCTGTATTGGCGATACAGGACACTAGATGTGAATCTCGGCGGTCTTGATGCCCAGCCCGCGTATGGTCTCGATCAGGTCATCGAGTTGGCTGAAGGACTCGACTTCGTCCTGCTCATCCACCAGGAAAAAACTGCGCCCCGCGCTTTTCTTGAAGAACACGACCCATTCGCCCGGGTTCGCCGGGTTCTGAATCACGTGGGTGGCATAAATAAGGCCTTCTGCATGGCGCTCGCGCACCTGCTCGCGTTTCATCGACTGACTCCATGAATGACAATGCCGCCAACGTTGACCGTGGCGGCATTTTTTGTCGAGGGCGCCAGTCTATCCGATGGCCGTCCGCTCGTCAGGCGCTGACGGTGTTCAGCCGGAAATACAGGCGTTGGCCGCATCCTGCACGTCGCCCGGACGCACCGGCACGTTGGACATGCTTTCGTGCAGCTTGATGCTGCTGCCACTGGAACGCTCGTCAATGTCGAACACCGCCGCCGGCAGGGTCGACAATTTGCCTGGGACGATCAGCCGCACGCCGTTCTTGTGCGGCTCCATTTGCAGCGAGCCACGGCTGCTGGCCAGCTTGTCGGCAACGCACTTGGCATATTCGTGTGGTTTCTTTCCGGAGATGACGCTCATGGTGGGAGGCGTCTGGTTGATGTCCGATACCGATGCACATCCACTCATGGCCAATGCCAACACCCACACGCTGCGCTTCATATGTTTCCTCCAATAAAGATCCTCCGACAGTGCTGACGCCGTTTTGCTCCGGTGCCGCACCGCTTTTTTTTCCCCGCCACCTGCGATAAATGAACAAAGCCTGAAGCGCGGGCCGGATATTAACACTCGAGGCTGATAAACTGCGCCCCATTGCCCCTTGCTATCGTTTTGATTTTGTAGAAAAAGCCCTTCTGGAGGCGCCCATGAAATTCATTCACCAGCGCGAGCACCTGAACGAAGACGACATTGTCGTCATCGAATGCTCCCAAATGTGCAACATCCGTTTGATGAACGACGCCAACTTCCGCAGCTTCAAGAACGGCGGCCGGCACACCTATCACGGTGGCGCGTTCGACACTTTCCCGGCCAGGATCACGGCGCCGAGCACCGGTTTCTGGAACATCACCATCGACACCGTCAACCGCCGTGCAATCAGCGTCACGCGCAAGCCGACCCTGACCCACAAGATCAAAATCATCCGGCGTTCCAGCTCGAAACTGAGCTGAGCATCGCCCTTTCAAGAAAGGCAAAACCGTGGCCCAGACGACCAAATACGTCATCAAGTACAAACTCAACGGCGAACGCCGCTTCGAATTCGCGCAGCTGGAAACCGGCACCGAGGAAGAAGCCCGGGCCGCGTTGCAAAAGCTGCATGGCGAAACCGACGATGTGATCAGCGACATCGGCGTCAGCAAAGCGCTGTAAAGACTCACCCTGATAAATGTTTGTGGCATCAAGTGGGCACAGTGCTTTTGTGGCGAGGGAGCTTGCTCCCGCTGGGCGGCGAAGCCGCCCCAATTGTCTGGTGCATTCTTGCAAGCAGACCGCGCTGGCAGGTTTTACGACTGCTGCGCAGTCGAGCGGGAGCAAGCTCCCTCGCCACAGGGGATTTGTCGTGCCTGCTGACGGGAGCGACTCAGGACATTGATGCATCGCAAGAACCGGAGTGCTGACCAACGAAGCACTCCCCAGACTGACCAATCCTTTGCACCCAGGATTGTCATCATGCCCACTCCCCCGCATCTGCCCTCACTGACCCAACGAATAAATCACCTGGATGGGTCGCCCCTGGAACACAGCCTCGAGCAGGACGGCAGCGCGCTCATCCGCAACCTGCTGCCCGCCACGCAATGTCGAATGCTCAGCGGTTTATACGCAGAGAGCGGACTTTTTCGTTCCCGGGTGATCATGGGGCGCCACGGATTCGGGCGCGGCGAGTATCAGTATTTCCGCTATCCGCTACCGGACCTCATCCAACAGCTGCGTCAGGCGTTGTACCCAATGCTGGTGCCGCTGGCGAACCGCTGGAATGAATGCATGGGCCTTGAAGGGCGATATCCCGACCAGCATGCCGACTTCATCCAACGCTGTCACGCTGCGGGACAATCGCGTCCGACGCCCTTGTTGCTGCAATACGGTCCGCAGGACTACAACTGCCTGCACCAGGATCTGTATGGCGAGCAGGTGTTCCCCTTGCAGGTCGCGATCCTGTTGTCGGAACCGGGCAAGGACTTTACCGGCGGCGAGTTTGTCCTCACTGAACAGCGCCCGCGCATGCAGTCGCGGCCCCAGGTCATCGATCTGAAACAGGGCGACGCCGTGGTATTTGCCGTGCACCAACGGCCAGTCAAAGGTGTTCGCGGTTATTATCGGGTGAACATGCGCCATGGCGTCAGCCGCGTGCACAGCGGCAGACGGCACACCTTGGGAATCATTTTTCATGATGCGCAGTAACGACACACCGATCACATTGGACCTGTTCGCCGACCAGGCGCCCACCACGTCCAGCCAGATCGAACAGATTGGCCAACAATCCTTCGTGCTGCGCGGGTTCGCCTTGCCCTGGCTCGAACGTTTGCTGCCGGCGCTGGAAAGCGTCCTGCAGGCTGCTCCGTTCCGGCAGATGGTCACGCCCGGTGGCTTTACCATGTCGGTGGCCTTGAGCAGCTGCGGCGCGCTGGGCTGGACCACCGACCGCAGCGGCTATCGCTACACCGCCCATGACCCGCAGACCGGCCACCCCTGGCCCGGCATGCCGGCGGTGTTTCGCGAATTGGCCCAGGCCGCCGCCCGGCAGGCGCAGTTCGAGCATTTCGAACCCGACAGTTGCCTGATCAACCGCTACGTGCCCGGTGCGCGGATGTCGCTGCACCAGGACAAGGACGAACGCTCCCTCGCCGCGCCCATCGTCTCGATCTCCCTGGGCTTGCCAGCGGTGTTCCAGTTCGGCGGTTTCGAGCGCAGCGACAAGAGCCTGCGCATCGCGCTGCTCCATGGTGACATCGTGGTCTGGGGCGGCGTGGACCGGTTGCGTTACCACGGTGTGCTGCCGCTCAAGGAAGGACATCACCCGCGCCTGGGCACCCAGCGGATCAACCTGACGTTTCGCACCGCTGGATGAAGGTGCAGAATTCAACCGCAAGACCCGGAGTGTCGTCACTTGGCTGGCTCGCTACTGTAGGCAAAACGGGCCAATGGAATAACGACCATGAACAGCACTTCGAACAATCTTGCCCCTGAACTGGATCCTCGCTGGGCCGCCGTGCTCGCCCGGGATCCGCGCGCCGACGGGCAATTCGTCTATGGCGTGAAAACCACCGGCATCTATTGCCACCCCAGCAGCCTGTCGCGCCTGCCCAACCCGCGCAACGTCGAATTTTTCGACACGCCGGAACAGGCCCAGGCCGCTGGCTACCGGCCCAGCAAGCGCGTGGCCCGGGACCAGACCCAGATCGCCGCCCAACAAGCGGCCCGAGTCGCGGCGGCCTGCCGGCAGATCGAGGCGGCCGAGCAGCTGCCAGGCCTGAATGAGCTGGCCGCAAGCGCCGGCTTGAGCCCCTTCCACTTTCATCGGGTCTTCAAGGCAGTCACCGGCCTGACGCCCAAGGGTTACGCTGCCGCCCATCGTTCACGCAAGGTGCGCGAACGCCTGGCCGATGGCGGCACGATCACCGAGGCACTGTACGACGCCGGTTTCAACTCCAACAGCCGCTTCTATGAAGCGGCCGACAAAGTGTTGGGCATGAAACCCGCCGACTACCGCGCCGCCGGGCAGAACACCGACATCCGTTTCGCCGTCGGCCAATGCTCCCTCGGGGCGATCCTGGTGGCGCAAAGCGAGCGTGGTGTGTGCGCGATCCTGCTGGGAGACGACCCCGACGCGCTGGTGCGGGACCTGCAGGACAAATTCCGTCGAGCCAACCTCATTGGCGCCGACCGGGAATTCGAGCAGTTGATCGCCCAGGTGGTGGGCTTCATCGAAGCACCGGCCCTGGGCCTGGACCTGCCCTTGGACCTGCGCGGCACCGCCTTTCAGGAACGGGTCTGGCAGGCGTTGCGGGACATTCCACCGGGCAGCACCGCCAGCTACGCCGAGATCGCCCAGCGCATCGGCATGCCCAAGGCCGTGCGCGCCGTGGCCCAGGCCTGCGGCGCCAACAGCCTGGCAGTGGCGATCCCTTGCCACCGGGTGGTGCGCAGCGACGGCAACCTGTCGGGCTATCGCTGGGGCGTGGAGCGCAAGCGTCAGCTGCTGGCGCTGGAGCGCTCGGCCGGGGACTGAACGCCGATGTAGATCGCCACCGAGTCGGGGCCGCTGTAGACCTCGAAATCGGTGGTGAAGCGGCGCAGTGTTTGTGGGTTATCCGCGAAGTAGGCCCAGATCAGGCCCCAGGTCTGGATCACGCAATCGGGCATCGGCCCCTTGGCCGAAAACACCAGGTAATCCCCGCCCTCGATGTCCACGGCGGGGTAACCGGCGCTCGTCGCATCCACCTGTACGCCGGCCGTCACGTCGAAGTAGCCGGTGGCGTCGGACTCGTAGTTGGAATACACCCCGTAGACGAACGACTCCGACTGCCTGGCCGGGATGCTGTCGAACAACCCTTCGTTGAAGAACTGCTGCCACATCGGGCCGATCCTGGCCGTGTCGGGCTGCTGCTCGTCGGCGTTGCGAGTGTGCACCTGCAAACCGGCCACGGTGAAGGGTTCGACGGTCTTGAGTTTCACGTCCATGGGTCAGGCTCCTTGATGACTGAAGCCGCATGGTAACCCTCCCACCGGCGGGATCAAGTTGCGACGGGCGATTGAAAAACTCGACTGGCCCTCGCCGGCCCACACCTGCTAAAAACACGGTTTCCTTCTGCCGTCGGAGACCCGCACATGAGCCAGTGGCCAGACACTCGCCTTCTTGATCTGCTCGGTATCGAGCTGCCCATCATCCAAGGGCCGCTGGCCGGGGTGACCGGCCCGGCCATGGTGGTCGCGACCTGCAATGCCGGCGGGCTGGGTTCGATGCCGGCGGCGATGCTCGATGTCGAGCAGTTGCGCCAGGCGCTGACGACCATCAGCGAACAGACCGACAAGCCGTTCAATGTGAATTTTTTCTGTCACCAGCCGCCGGCCTTCGACGAACAACGGGCCGAAACCTGGAAGCAACGGCTCAAGCCGTATTATCAGGAACTGGGCGTCGACTTCGACGCACCGACCCCGGTGTCCAACCGCACTCCCTTCGATGATGCCGCCTGCCGGGTGTTGGAGGAGATGCGTCCCAAGGTGGTCAGTTTCCACTTTGGCCTGCCGGAAAAATCCCTGCTGGACCGGGTAAAGGCCACCGGGGCGAAAATCCTTTCGTCGGCCACCACCGTCGAGGAAGCCATCTGGCTCGAACAGCGTGGTTGCGACGCGATCATCGCCATGGGCTATGAAGCCGGAGGGCATCGCGGGATGTTCCTCAGCGACGACCTCAACACCCAGGTCGGCCTGTTTGCCTTGCTGCCGCAGGTGGTGGATGCGGTGAAGGTACCGGTGATCGCCACCGGCGGCATTGGCGATGCGCGCGGAATTGTCGCGGCATTCGCCCTGGGCGCCTCGGCGGTGCAACTGGGCAGCGCCTACCTGTTCACCCCGGAGGCGAAAATCAGCGCGTCCCATCACCGGGCGTTGCGCACGGCCAAGGAAAGCCAGACCGCCGTCACCAACCTGTTCACCGGTCGCCCGGCCCGGGGCATCGTCAACCGGGTGATGCGCGAAGTGGGTCCGATGAGCCCGCTCGCGCCGGCATTCCCCTTGGCAGGCGGCGCGTTGATGCCGTTGCGCGCCAAGGGCGAAGCGGACTTCAGCAACCTCTGGGCCGGCCAGGCGTTTCCCTTGGGGCGCGAGCTGTCGACAGCCGAGTTGACCCTGCGGTTGGCTGAAGAGGCGTTGGCCCGATTCAACAATTGGGGGCGGTCCTGACTGTCGTCATTGCCTGTCAGGCCGCCATCGCGAGCAAGCTCGCTTGTATGTTTAGACTTGAAGGGGTGGGCGGGACTAAAAGCTCGATTCCGACTCTAGCCAGTACGGACCGTGGGAGACTT
>NZ_FPJC01000025.1:0-86987 GCF_900119265.1 Pseudomonas sp. NFACC04-2 | reverse complement strand
CCGTCGGACAGAGCAGTCGTTGGTGCATCATTCAGATAGAGGTATCCAATATTGCTCGGGGATGTACCAAGCGTTGCACGCGAAGTACGGTATTCGATGCTCAATGACGGACGGCTATGACTGCTACCAAAATGCCTTGGCAGAGCGGGTCAACGGGATATTAAAGACAGAGCTTATGCTCCAGCGACCACAGGATTTAACGCAGGCGAAGAAGATGGTGAGTGAGTCGGTATCGATCTACAACGGCGAGCGTCCGCACCTGTCTTTGAAATACAAAACGCCCGATGCGGTGCATCGGGCGTTAGGGTGAAACAGGTGTAAACCTATTTCAGGACTAGACAGACAATAAATCTGTCCCCTTTTTTGTTTTTGCACGGCCCCTTTTTCCAGTCCTCTTTCCAAGGTCCACGGAACCACTTTAGGCAAGTCCGGTAGCTTAGCTACGGGTAAGGGCGGGATTTTTTACGAGAGGCGAATTGACCGGTTGCTATCGTCGATTCGGGTATGAAGATCGATTAGCGGCGGAGCGTTGAGGATTTTCAAATTCAGCCATTCGCCCTGCAGAAGAACGAAAAAACCGGCGCAAAAGGCCGGGTTTTTCGTTGGAAATTGTTTACCTACGGCCTCGGCTCCACATTATCCAACACCTGATTGGTCAACAATGAGCTCAGCTCAATCAACTGCTGAATCCCCAGCGCCAAATGGCGCCGCGAGCCTTTCAGGTCGAACGCCAGCTCAGCAACCATCGCATCGGCTGAAGCCAACGTTTCACTGAGGTTGGCGAGCAGACATTCGTTATCGAGACCTTTCACAACGGTGAATATCTGCCCCGGCTTCGGTTCTTCTTTGGATTTATCAGGCTTGGGTTGCAAGTAGTGATCGAGCACGCGTTTGGTGGTTTCGTCTTGCTGCTTGGCTTTGAATTTTGCGGATTGTGCGGTAGACCCTGATTCTGGTGGGTTCGGAGTAATTTTGAACATAAGCTTCGGTTCCTGATGTGATGCCGACACCCCGAAGCTACTAAACAAGGGGGTGGCAGCTGTACGCAGGTTAGTAGACCGGGGAACCGAAGAAGCCGGCGCGCCTAAGCGCCCTGCGTACAGCCACCATCAAGAACAGGGGAGGGCCCCGTTTGAGAAGTGCTTGTACAACTTCGATTACCTCGGGCTACTAAACCCGACCACTGATGGGCAGTGGCAGGAATGACAATAAAACCCAGGGACAAGGCGCACAAGCAGGCGGATTCTGGCGTAGTTGTAGGCAAAGGCGCAAGGATGCGTAGCTTGATAGATGAGTGTAGGTGACGGCTGTAGGAGAGAGGTTTTCTAGCGAAAGCCTGATACCTTTGACGTGCCGACGGCAACCTGCACGCCTTCGATATCCAGAACGGATAAATACTTGAAAATCTCTTTTTTGGGGCGCACCACTGACGCGGACGAAAAAGGACTGCTGACAATGGCTGACAAAATTTCACGGCGATTGCTTCTCCTCAGTCCACTGCTGTTGCTGGCTAATAGCGCTTCTGCACGAGGTGGTCGCGGCAGAGGTCACTCAGGCAGCCGAGGAGGCTCACTGTCCGGGAAAGGGCTGTTATGGCTCCTCGGCATCGGCGGAGTTTTTTTTGCCCTCGTCAAGCTCAGTGGGCGAAAGGAAGCTAAAAAAGAGGCTGAGAGAAAGTCCGCTGAAACAGCCCGCCTTGAGGCTATTGAGAGAGCAAAGCCTCCGAAAGAGCAGTGGGATGCTCTCTCCCTGTGTCTGCTTTGCGGGAGTCCTATGGTGACTAGAACCGCTAAGAAGGGTCGGAACAGAGGCAAGCAATTCCTCGGCTGCACCTCTTACCCTCGCTGCTTAGGAACGCAAAAGATCGTGAAGGTAGCCTCAAAGCCCGGAGGCTCTCAATCCAAGCCTAGCTAAGCTAATCTCTCGCCAGCCATTCTCGCATGACCGGTAGGGAGTACCTCTCCAGTCGGTACTGGTTAAGCTGCTCTACTCTAGAGGTACAACTCGAGGCCACTGGTTAGCGATCGCGTTCTGGCGGTCCGTAATTGGACAAAGGAGCCGTTTGTGAGTGGCCGCTATCGACCGATTCTGTTGAAAAAGCCGGCTTCGAATTCCACGGCAGAAAAGTACGCGCCTGAGATTGAAATCTGAAATTTGGGCAGACGGTTCGTTTTTTTCGTCACGGGATGGACGTAGTTGAAATTCCATAGCCTTGAACCATTGGTGCGGACTCGCAGTTGGAGGCCGTTGCCGTCGGTCAGTATGTAGTCCTTGGCTTTGGGTTTGGCGGCTTTGATTTTCAGGTCTGAAAGGCGTGTGGCTTGGGCGCCCATGGGTACTCCAACGCTGTTTGTGTATTCCAAAATTTACCAGCCACAGGCTTGGAATACGTCTTGGAATACATTTCAAAATGGATCTGCGTGAAGTGCTATGGAGCTCGATGGCGCTGAAACCCCCGCATTTACTGGGTTTCAGGCACAAAAAAAGACGTCCGTGGACGTCTTTAGATGATGAAATGGTGGAGCCGGGGGGATTTGAACCCCCGTCCGCCAGTACTCTGCTGTCGGTACTACATGCGTAGCCGTGTCTATTAAGTTAACCCTCAGCGACCCGACGGGCAGGGTGCTTTGGGCGAGTTGTGTAAGTTTTAGCCGCTTCGTCCACAACGTACTGCACGGCGATTCCGTTCTATATGACAATCACTTTGGGTTTACGGACATCCCCTAATGATTGCTGGACCCGAAGGTACCAGAAGCTCAGGATCTAAGGCTGCTTACGCAGCGATAGCGAATTCCTGGCCGTAGTTTTCGTCATTGGCAACTATAGAAGTTGCAACAGTGGATTTACGAGTTCTGTTACCAACTCGGCATGCACCTAAAGTTTCGCAACCGGCGTCGAATCCTAAACGGCCCCGAACCTGTCGCTCCATGAAGCTGTTGGAGCGGCAGGCATGTGCAGTGTACGCCAATCCGTGTCTGAGGCCAACCCGAAGGTTGGCCAACTGCGGTGTTACTGGCCGCCTTTGGTGTTGTTCTGTAGCTTCTGGATGGCCTGATTGGTCAACGAGATGCAATTTTCGGTGCCTTCTTTGGTGCCTTTGGCATGCTCAGCCTTGGCTTGTCCAACGGTGGCGTCAATGTCGGTCTTCAGACCTTCGCTCATTTGCTCGGTGCTGACTTTGGCGTCGCTGATCTTTTGCAGATTGATTTTGCAAAGGTCATCCTGGCTTCCTGCAAACACCGGAGAGGCCAACATCGCAGCGGAAATGAACAAGCCAGCAAGTGCGGTGCGCTTCATGTGTATCTCCTTAAACGTATGGTCTCGGTGCCGCTGGACAGTCGCGGCCGGGCCGAGTCGGTAGATGGCCCAGCGGAACCGGGCCTATTCAAGTGACTACAACGAAGCGCAGGAATTCGATTTTTTAACCTGATGCCGGAAGAGCCCCTTCCTTGGTGGCGGCTTTGGGGTGTGTCACCCGGTCCACCAGATACACCAATCCGTGGTAGTCGATTTCGCCATGACGCGTCAGACCGATCTCACACGTACGGCTGGTGGAAATGCCCTCGGTGCAGTATTGAACCGCGTCCTTGAGGGTTCGCAGTGAGTGGGCGTTGAGCTCAGGCGTGGTGAAGCCCTTGTCGCCGGCAAAACCACAACAATGGATACCCTCCGGAATCACTACGTGTTTGCTGCATTTGCGGGCCAGGTCGATCAGTGCCTGGCTTTCGCCCAGGTGCTGGGTGCTGCAGGTGACGTGCACTGCAATCGGCTCATCCTGTGGGGTGAACTCTAGACGTTCCATCAGATGGGTACGAATGAACCGTACTGGATCGTACAGGTCCAGTCGAACATTCCCCAGGTCCTGGACCAGGCGCAATGTGCAGGGGCTGGTGTCGCAGTAAATCGGATCAAGCCCGCCGCGACTGGCATGCAGCAGTGCGCCGATCAGTTCCTGGCGTTTGTGCTCGGCTTGTTCGACGTAGCCTTTGGATGCAAAAGGCTGGCCGCAGCAGAGGCTGTCCACGTTGTCGGGAAAGACGATCTGATACCCAGCTTTTTCCAGCAGCCGTTGAGTCTTTTCGTACAGCGACATCTGCTCTTTATCCCCGGCCGTCGGGCCCATGACCCGCGACACGCACGCCGCCAGGTACACCACTCTCGGGCGCTCGTCCGGCACGGTGGGGCTGAAACGGATGGCCTTTTCCGGCTGAGGCATGGCGCTGGTCCATTGCGGCACCTGGCCCTTGGACAGGTGTGTCAACGAGGCCGACAGTTTCGCCAGGCGGGGAGCTCCGAGCAACATCCGCGCGCCATTTGCGATGTGCAGGGCAAAGCGTGCGCCTTGCAGCGTGGTGGCGAAGTTTCCTTCAATCCAGTTGGCGGTTTTCGTCTTCGTCGCGTCACGGCTGCGCAGTTTTTTCACCAGCTCGCCGGTATTGATGCCTACCGGGCAACGTTGTGCACAGAGGCCCGTGGCGGCGCAGGTGTCGATGCCCTGGTATTGGTAGGCATGTTCCAGTTCGGTGGTGTCCGTGCCGGCGCGTTTTTTCGCTTGGATATCCCGCCAGATGACGATGCGCTGGCGCGGGCTCAAGGTCAGGTCTTTGGACGGACACACTGGCTCGCAGAAACCGCACTCAATGCACTTATCCACGATCTCATCGGCGGCTGGCAGCGGTTTGAGGTGCTTGAGGTGGATCTGCGGATCTTCGCTGAGCACCACGTCCGGGTTGAGGATGCCATTGGGGTCGAGCAGTCGTTTGAGCTGCCACATCAACTGGTAGGCATCACTGCCCCATTCCAGCTCGACGAACGGCGCCATGTTGCGCCCGGTGCCGTGTTCGGCTTTCAGCGAGCCGCCGAATTCCACGGCCACCAAGTGCGCCACGTCATCCATGAACGCCTGGTAGCGTGCGACTTCTTCGACGCTGTTGAAGCCCTGGGTGAAGACAAAGTGCAGATTGCCTTCCAGCGCGTGTCCGAAAAGGATCGCTTCGTCGTAGTGATGTTTGTCGAACAACTCGATCAGGCGGTTCACGCCGAGGGCCAGTTGCTCCACTGGAAAGGTCACGTCTTCGATGATCACCGTGGTTCCGGTTTTGCGTACCGCCCCCACGGCTGGAAAGGTGTCTTTGCGGATCGCCCAGAGCCGGGCGTTTTCCCGTGGGTCTTCGGTAAAGTCGACCTGTTTTTCCACCGGGAAACCGGCCAGGGAGGTCATGATCCGGGCCAGCTGTTCTTGTAGTAACGACGAGGAAGCCGCGCGGGATTCGATCAGCAAGGCGCAGGCATTTATCGACAGATGCTGTACGAAGTCCGGCATGCCCGGTTTGTCCTGCACTGAGCGCAGGCTGCGGCGGTCCAGCAGTTCCACGGCCGATACCGGCTGGCTTTTCAGCACGGTGACGGCGTTGCAGCAGGTTTCCACATCCGGGAATACGATCAGCGCCGACGCCTTGTTCGGATGGTCGATGACGGTGTTGTAGGTCACCGCACTGATGAAGCCGAGGGTACCTTCGGAGCCCACCAACAGGTGGCTCAAGATATCCACAGGCTCGTCGAAATCCACCAGGGCGTTGAGTGACAGGCCGGTGGTATTTTTCAGACGGTATTTGTGACGAATTCGGGCGGCCAATTCGGTGTTGGCGCGGGTTTCGCGACCGAGGGTGGCGAGGCGTTCCAGCAGTTCGCCATGGCTTGTACGAAAAGCCGCCACGCTGTTGTCGTCTTCGGTGTCCAGGCGTGTGCCATCGGCCAGTACCAGGCGGATGCCGGCCAGGGTGTGATAAGTGTTTTGCGCGGTGCCGCAGCACATGCCGCTGGCGTTATTGGCGACGATACCGCCGATCTTGCAGGCGTTGATCGACGCCGGGTCTGGACCGATCTTGCGCCCGAACGGAGCCAGCCAGGCGTTGGCCTGGGCGCCGATCACGCCGGGTTGCAAACGAATCTGCGTGCCTTGTTCGCGAATCTCGCGCCCGTTCCAGTTATCCCCCAGCACAATCAGCACCGAGTCGCTGATGGCTTGGCCGGACAGGCTGGTGCCGGCGGCGCGAAACGTGATCGGGACCTGATCCCGTTGGGCAAGTTTCAGCAGGGCAATCATTTCATCTTCGGACTCGACGCGTACCACCAGTTTCGGAATCAGCCGATAGAAACTGGCGTCGGTGCCGAAGGCCAAGGTCGACAAGGGATCGTCGAAACGGCGTTTTTGTGGAATCAGCTGTTGGACGTCGCGCAGGAAAGGGGCCGGAAGGGTCATTGGTCCTCCAGAATCAAGACCACCAGATCCTTCGGACCATGGGCGCCATAAGCCAGGACTTGTTCGATGTCGGCGGTTTTCGACGGGCCGGACACCAGCAGGGCATTGGTGGGCATGCCTTGGGCCCATTCGAACTCCTGTTGCACTTCATAAAAGTTGTCGCGGATCTCGCTGGCCTTGAGCAGGGCGAAATGCACCGGCGGGACCAGGCTCATCAGCCGTGGCTCTTCCCGCGTTGGCCAGAGAATCAGGCTGCCGGTGGCGGCGATGGCGCCGAGGGTTCCGGTGAGGCTGGCCGGGGTGTCGTTGAACAACTCGGCTTTCCATTCCTCTATGGGGCGGTCGTAAGCCTTGAGAGTTGGCAGGTCCGGATTGTTCGCCCAGAACTGTGCGATTTTTTTCCCGTGTGCGGTGGTCGGGGCGATGAGCAGGCTCGGCAATTGACGGTCGCGCAGCAATTGCGCGAGCAGGGCCGGCCAGCCGTCCTCGGACGTCAGATGGATTTCCGTGTGGACCGCCTCCATCAGCTTGCGCAATTGCGGGATACGTTCCTCGGGTGCATAGCGATAGGTTTGCGTCACCAGTTCGACATCGAAATTGTCGGCAACGGGTGTGGCGCCCGTCAGGCTTTTACGCAGCTTGGCGAGGATATTGTTCTTGGCGCTCATCGGCGGTCTCCCTGCTGGTTCAGGTGTTCGCGAGCCAGGTCATGCAACGAGCGGGCGGCGGGTTGGGGGGCGCTGTGGTTCTGGGTCCATGGGCCGAGGTTTTTGGGTGTCAGGGCGCGCAAGCGCGTGGCGAGGAACCCGAACACTCGGTACAGCCGCGGCGAGCTGTTGAGCCAGGCCCAGGCATTCCAGATGAAACGCTCCTTGGGCGAGTATTTACTGCCCTGGCCGCGCATCACCTGGTTAGGGCTATCCGGTGCCTTGACGTTCTCTTCCCGCAGCCGCCGCAGCAGCGCGGGGATCGGAATCTTCACCGGACACACTTCACCGCAGGCGCCGCACAGCGAAGAAGCGCTCGGATGGTCCGGCACCTTGGCCAGGCCGACCATGTGCGGCGTGATGATTTTTCCGATAGGCCCCGGGTACACCTCGCCGTAGGCATGGCCGCCGATTCGGGTATAGACCGGGCAATGATTCATACAGGCGCCGCAGCGAATGCAGTTCAGCGTCTGGCGCAGTTCGCTGTCGGCAAACGCCTGGCTGCGGTCGTTATCGAGCAGAACGAGATGGACTTCCTGGGGACCGTCCAGCTCATCGGCCTTGCGTGGCCCGGAGATCATGTTGACGTAGGTCGTGATGGGCTGGCCGAGGGCCGAGCGGGTCAGCAGCGAGAGCAGCGGCACGACATCGCGCAGGTTCTCCACCACTTTTTCGATGCCGGTCACGGCGATGTGCACCGGCGGCACGGTGGTGGACATCCGTCCATTGCCTTCGTTTTCCACCAGTAGCAGCGTGCCGGTTTCAGCGACGGCGAAGTTGACGCCGGAGACGCCGATGTCGGCTTCGAAGAATTTCTGCCGCAATACCTTGCGGCCGATCTGAATGAGTTGGTCGACGTCCTTGGTGTACTCCACGCCGAGTTTGTCGTGGAACAAGGACGCGACCTGACCGGCATTCTTGTGGATCGCCGGCATAATGATGTGTGAAGGCTTCTCGTGGTCGAGCTGGACGATGTATTCCCCCATGTCGGATTCGAGACATTCAATGTCCCGAGCCTCGAGGAAATGGTTCATCTCCATCTCTTCGCTGACCATCGATTTGCCCTTGATCACTTGCCGCGCCTCGTGAGCGCGGATGATCGAGAGGACGATGCCATTGGCTTCGTCCACCGTCTCCGCCCAGTGCACGTTCACACCGTTGCGGGTCAGGTTGGTTTCAAGTCGCTCGAGCAGGTCGGGCAGCTTGGATAACGCACGGGCGCGGACGGCATTGCCCAGCACCCGCAGGTGTTCTCGTTCGTGGGCATCGCTGAAGGACGCTGCCCGCTTGGTCATCAGTGAATCCATCGCGCTGCGAAAGTTGTTTCGCAGTTGCGTGTCGTCCAGGGCCTTGTGGGCCCGGGCGCGAAAATCTTCCTGCGCCTGAATCGGTACTTCAATGGTCGGGATCAGCGTCGGCGTGCTCATGCGGCACCTCCGGTACGCTGCCAGAGGAAGCTCGCCAGGTGCTTGCCGCGCAACGCCTCTTGCTGTTTTTCCAACGCGCCGTTGATGTTCATCAAGCAACCGCAATCGGCGCTGACGACCTGATGTGCGCCGGATTCCTTCAGCGCCCGGGTCTTGTCGGCCACCATCGCGCCGGAAATATCCGGCATGCGAACGCTGAACGTCCCACCAAACCCACAGCACTCGCTTTCGTGGCTGTGTTCGACTCGCTCCACGTTACGCAACTGCGCCAACAACGCGCGGCCGTGCAAGTGGGTATTCATCTCACGTCGTGCAGAGCAAGACGTATGCAGCGCGACCTTCACCGGCTCGCCGCTGTCGTTCAACCGCACCTTGCAGACCAGCAGCAGGAACTCGGCCAGTTCATAGGTCCGGGCCGCCAGGGCCTGCACCTGCTTGAGGGTTTCCGGCTCGTCCTTGAACAGGTCGGCGTAATGCTCGCGCAGCATGCCGGCGCAGGAACCCGAGGGCACCACCACCGGATAGTCTTCGGCAAACAGGGCCAGTTGCGCCCGTGCCACCGTCCGCGCCTGCTCGGTGTACCCCGAGGTGTAGGCCGGTTGTCCGCAGCAACTTTGCCCTTGCGGGTAGTCCACCCGGATTCCTTCGCGTTCCAGCAGATGAATCGCATCCATCCCGGCTTCGGGATAGAACAGGTCCACCACGCACGTGCCGAACAGGTAGACCCGACGCGGCTTCTCGCTGGGGTACTGCCGAGGCTCGGCCAAGGGCGGGGCGACACGGGTCGCGTTCGGTACGGCGTTGTAAAAAAGCTCGCTCATCAGGCGTGTCTCCGGGTGGTCCCGGTTATCCGTCCGCTGAGGCTGCTGAATATAGCCAGGAAATCTTTCAGCAGCCTTGCAGACCCGGTTGTGAATAGCAGACGCCGAATCACGGTTCGGCGTCGGTTTTTCCAGTATTGCGTGTAGGACTTAATGAACCAGCATGCCGGTGAACCAGTAGGCCTGGGCCAACGTGATCAGGCCGACAATCGTTGCAAAGAATAGGCTGTGTTTGAGGGTGAAACGGAACAGATCCGATTCCTTGCCCACCAGCCCGGTCGCGGCGCAGGCCACCGCGATCGATTGTGGCGAAATCATCTTGCCGGTCACGCCGCCGCTGGTGTTGGCCGCGACGAGTAGGGTGTCGTTGACGCCGATCTGGTGCGCGGTGGTGGCTTGCAGCGAGCTGAACAGCGCGTTGGATGAGGTATCGGAACCGGTCAGGAACACGCCCAGCCAACCCAGGAACGGCGAGAAGAATGGGAACGCCGCGCCCGTACCGGCCAGTACCAGGGCCATGGTCGACGACATGCCCGAGTAGTTGGTGACGAAGGCGAAGGCCAGCACCATGCCGATGGACAGGATCGGCCAGCGCAGCTCGAAAAGCGTCTCTTTAAAAGTGGTAAGACCAGTCTTGAGGTTGATTTTTAGTACCAGCATCGAGATCAACGCGGAGAAGAAAATCGCCGTGCCGGTGGCGGAAATCGGATCAAGCTTGAACACAGCCGGGATGGCGGTGGGGTTGATCACGATGGGGGCGACCTTGATCACCATCTGGTCCAGGTGCGGGATGGCGAAGTTGAACACCCAGCCGTACATCGAGCCGCCCGCGGCGAACATGGCCTTGAATGGCTTGAGGGTCCAGATCGTCACCAGCACGGTCAGGATCAGGAACGGCGACCAGGCCTTGATGATTTCCCCCAGGCTGTAGGGCGAAGCCACGGTGCTGCGCGGCTGGCCGAAACCGCCGATGCTGGCGGTGACCGCTGCGCTGGAAGTCGCGCCGGCAATCTGGGCGCCGGCGGTGCGCTTGGGCTGCCAGACTTTCAGGAACAGTGTCAGGGAAATCAGGCTGGCCAGGGCCGAGGTGATGTCCGGCAGTTCCGGGCCGATGAAGTTGGAGGTGAAGTACTGGGTGATGGCGAAGCTCAAACCTGCCACCAGCGCTGCTGGCCAGGTTTCCCGCACGCCGCGTAGGCCGTCCATCATGAACACCAGCCAGAACGGCACGAACAGCGACAACAGGGGCAGTTGACGACCGGTCATGGCGCCGATCTTGAAGGCATCGATCCCAGTGACCTGGCCGGCCACAATGATCGGAATGCCCAGGGCGCCGAACGCCACCGGGGCCGTATTGGCGATCAGGCACAGGCCCGCGGCGTACAGGGGGTTGAAGCCCAGGCCGACCAGCAGCGCGGCGGTGATCGCCACCGGGGCACCGAAGCCGGCGGCTCCTTCCAGGAATGCGCCGAAGCAGAAACCGATCAACAGCACTTGCAGGCGCTGGTCATCGGTAATCGACAGCACCGAGCTGCGAATCACCTCGAACTGGCCGCTCTTGACGGTCAGTTTGTAGAGAAACACCGCGGCGACGATGATCCAGGCGATGGGCCACAGGCCGTAGGCAAAGCCATAGCCGGCGGCGGCGAAGGCCATGTCTGCGGGCATGTTGAACGCGAAAATCGCCACGGCAATCGCCAGGGCCAAGGTGATGCTGCCGGCCACGTGCCCCTTGAGGCGAAACACCGCCAAGGCCAGGAAGAAAAATACGATGGGAATAACAGCCGCGAGTGCGGACAAGCCGAGGCTGCCGAGCGGGCTGTAGAGCTGTTGCCAGGTTTGCATCATGGGTGGGCCCCTAATTGTTGTTGGTCAGGCACTGGTCAGCAAGTTTGGTTAATTGGTAATACCAATTTACAAGCGCTGTTGGCTAGGGTAAAAGCCTTGGTTGTCGTGTGTCAATTTGCCGCCCTGAAACTTTCGTCGAATAAGCGGTGCAGAGGGCATCTGATCCGCTCGAACAAATGGTTTTTGGTGGGTGTGGGCGCGGCCCGGATGGGCCAGAATAGAGAGCCCGGCGAGCCGTCGGGATCGTGGAGAATTGAGTTATGGGGTTTGATCAGATTCGTCAGCGCCGTTTGTCTGACGATATTGTCGAGCGGCTTGAGGGCATGATCCTTGAGGGCACGCTGAAGTCCGGCGAGCGCCTGCCGGCCGAAAGGACCCTGGCCGAACAGTTCGGCGTGTCACGTCCTTCGTTGCGCGAGGCGATTCAGAAATTGGCCGCCAAGGGCTTGCTCGTCAGTCGCCAGGGCGGTGGTAACTATGTGGTCGAGTCACTGGGCTCGACATTCAGCGATCCGCTGCTGCAACTGCTGGAAAGCAATCCCGAAGCGCAACGTGACTTGCTGGAGTTCCGCCACACCCTGGAGGCTTCCTGTGCGTACTACGCGGCACAACGGGCCACGGATGTGGATCGCGAGCGGCTGACGGCAGCCTTCGACGAGTTGCAGGATTGTTACTCGCGCCACGACGAGGTCAGCCGGGCGGAGGAGGGTGCGGCAGATGCCCGGTTCCATCTGGCGATCGCCGAGGCCAGTCATAACGCAGTCTTGCTGCACACCATTCGCGGCTTGTTCGACCTGCTCAAGCGCAACGTCGTCACCAACATCGGCGGCATGTACAAGCAGCGCAGTGAAACCCGCGACATGCTGATCAGTCAGCACCGGGAATTGTACCAAGCCATTATGGACGGGCACGCCGAGCAGGCGCGGGAGGTGTCCAGTCGACATATTTTGTATGTACAGGAAGTCCTGGAAGAGGTGCGCCAGGAAGTGCAGCGGGTGGCGCGGGCGGAGCGGCGTAAAGGGATGTAGGTCGCGAGTTCGGTGGTGATTGGGCTTCTGCATTCGCGAGCAAGCCCGCTCCCACACCGGATCACTGCTGTGCACATATTCTGTGTTCGCAAAAAATCCAATGTGGGAGCGGGCTTGCTCGCGAATACGCTCTCAACGGCGAAAGAATCAGTCTTCCTTGCCCTTGTTGCGCACGGCACGCTGCAGCTCGCGGCCGGCGTCGCGTTCGCGCTCGGTATCGCGCTTGTCGTACTCCTTCTTGCCCTTGCCCAGGGCAATTTCGCACTTGATCAGGTGCTTGCTCCAGTACAACGACGTGCAGACGCAGGTGTAGCCCTTCTGCTGCACGGAGGCGAAGAGCTTTTCCAGCTCGCGCTTGTTGAGCAGCAGCTTGCGCGAGCGCACCGGGTCGGCAATCACGTGGGTGCTGGCGGTGGTCAGCGGCGTGATATGACTGCCCAGCAGCCAGGCCTCGCCGTCCTTGAGCAGCACGTAGCTGTCGACCAGTTGCGCCTTGCCGGCACGCAAGCTCTTTACTTCCCAGCCGGCCAGGACCATGCCAGCCTCGAAACGCTGTTCGATGAAGTAATCGTGTCGCGCCTTTTTATTTTGCGCGATGGTCCCTGTGGGGTGTTTCTTCTGTTTAGCCATAGGGGCGGCATTATAGGCAGTTGCGGGCGTGTCGGCTACGGTGAACCTGCGTGCTTGAGCACGTTGAGTGAATCCCGGACAATGCGGCCTCTTTTTTGAACGCTTGGGCGTGATCACGATGTCGACAGACAAGGTTTCTGTCCACGGCAGTTGGGCTAGCCGCTGGGTCTTCATACTCGCGGCGACCGGTTCTGCCGTGGGGCTGGGTAGTATCTGGAAGTTTCCGTACATGGTCGGCGTCTACGGTGGCGGCGCCTTCGTGTTGATGTTCCTGGCGTGCATCGCGCTGATCGGCGCACCGGTGATGCTGGCTGAGACCCTGATCGGGCGTCGGGCCCGGCAAAGCCCGGCCAATGCCCTGAAGGTACTGGCGGTAGAGGCTGGACATTCGACCAAGTGGTCGTGGGGCGCCTTCGCCGGGATGATCACTGCGCTGTTGATCCTGTCTTTCTATAGCGTGGTCGGTGGCTGGTCCCTGGACTACATCATCGACATGGGGCGCGGAGATTTCCAAGGGGCCACGCCGGATCAGGTGGGCGCCTACTTCGGCAATGTGATCGCCGATCCCTGGAGGCTGACCCTCTGGCACACGATCTTCATGGTCCTCTCGGCGGTGGTGATTGCCCGGGGCGTGGTGGCCGGACTAGAGCGCAGTCTGCGGATCATGATGCCGTTGCTGTTCGTGATGATCCTGGTGCTGCTGGGCTACAGCATGACCACCGGGCATTTCATGGAAGGCGTGCATTTCATGTTCGACTTCCAGCCGGAGAAAGTCCTGGACGGCCTGCTGCCGGCCATGGGGCATGCGTTCTTCTCCCTGAGCGTCGGGGTCGGTTCGATCATGATCTACGGCGCCTACATGCCCAAGAACGCCTCCCTGACCCGAACCGTCTTTGGCGTCGCGCTGCTGGACACTTTCGTGTCGCTGCTGGCGGGTGTGGCATTGTTTCCAATTGTGTTCGCCGCTGGCCTGAACCCCAGCGAGGGGCCGGGGTTGATGTTTGTCAGCCTGCCCTTCGCCTTCGGCAGCATGGCTTTCGGCCAAGTGATGGGTGTGGTGTTTTTTGTGCTGGTGGCCATCGCGGCCTGGAGTTCGGCCATTTCCCTGTTGGAACCCATGGTGGCTTACTTGGTTGAGCGGACCCGCATCAGCCGCGCCTGGGTGACTTTCTGGCTGGCTTTCACTTGCTGGTTTGTCGGCCTGGGTACGGTGTTTTCCTTCAATATATGGAAGCAAGCGAAGTTTTTCGTGAACGAAGGTGGGCTGTTCCATCTCTATCAGTGGGGGGCGACCGGAGGGCTGGATTTCTTCGGCGTGATTGATTTCTTCACATCACGGATCATGCTGCCATTGGGTGGTTTGTGTTTCGTGGTGTTTGCAGGATGGGTCATGGGGCGTGAAGCGGTGCGTGATGAACTGTCGCTGCGCAGCCCGGTATTGTTTGCCTTGAGCCTGTTCTTGATGCGCTATGTGGCGCCCATCGGCATTCTCGTAGTGTTTGCCGCCCAGCTGTGGAAGTGACGCTTACATGACGACACATATTCAACGCTCGGCCTTGCTGCCTTACCCGGCGCAGGCGCTGTATGACCTGGTCAACGATGTGGCGAGCTACCCGGAGTTCTTGCCGTGGTGCTCATCCGCCGAGGTGCTGGAAAGCTCCGAAACCCAGATGCGCGCCAGCCTCAACATTGCCAAGAGTGGCTTGAGCCAGCGCTTCGTCACGCGTAATACGCTGGTACCGGGGCAGTCCATCGAAATGAACCTGGAAGAGGGGCCTTTCAATCAGCTCCACGGCGTCTGGGTGTTCAAGCCGTTGGGTGAAAAGGCCTGCAAGATCAGCCTGGACCTGTCGTTCGACTACGCCGGTCCGCTGGTGCGAGCGACGTTGGGGCCGCTGTTCAATCAGGCCGCTAATACGCTGGTTGACGCGTTCTGCCAGCGGGCCAAGCAGAATGCAGAGCTCAAGCGTTGATTGAGATAGAAGTGGTGTATGCCGCGGCGGACCGCCAGGTATTGCGCACGTGCGTGGTGCAGGAAGGCACCAGTGTTCGCGCGGCATTGCTGGGCTCGGGGATTGCCGATGCATTCCCGGAGCTGGACCTGGCGACGTGCCCGGTGGGGATTTTTGGCAAGGTGGTTGCCGATCCGGCTAATCAGGTGGTGCAAGCGGCGGATCGATTGGAGATTTATCGACCTTTGTTGGCTGATCCGAAGGAAATTCGTCGCCTGCGCGCGGCCAAGGCAGCCCTGGCGCGACAATCGGAGCAATGACCTGGCCTGAATCGCAGGCAATAAAAAACCCGGCATGCCGGGTTTTTTCATGTCGCAATTTATTGCGGCGAGGTATCCAGCGGCTCTGGCGTCGGGACCGGTACGGTCTCGACGTTGTCCACGTCCTTCTGGATCTGGTCCAGTAGGGAACCTGGCTTGGCCGGTTTTTCCGGTTTCGGCTGTTCGGCATTCTGGGTCGGATCGGTCACGGTGGTGCCGCTCTCCTTGCCCATGATGGCCTCGTCGCGGCTCACGCCAGGCATGAAATCGCCCGACAGGCTGACGAGCTGGTCGTCAGGGCTGAAGATAACGCTGATGCGTTCCTGTTGGCGCTCACCGCCGCCTGGCTGCAAGCTGTACAGATAATCCCAGCGATCGGCATGGAACGTGTCGGTCAGCAGAGGGTTACCCATGATAAACCGTACTTGCCGGCGGGTCATTCCCGGGCGTAACTGGTCTATCATGTCCTGCGTGACGACATTGCCCTGCTGGATGTCGATTTTGTAAACCCCGGGGAATGAACAACCGGCGAGTGCGAGCAGTCCCACAAAGGTGAAACTGGTTAGCAAGAGCTTGGTGTTTTGCATCGGTGGGCGACTTCCACTATCTTGGCTGGGACAACGTAAACGCCGATCATACCCGCATTAAGAGAAGCTGCGAAGCAGCATCGCGAGAAAGCTGACCATGGTTGAAAATAGCGAACTACGCAAAGCCGGCCTCAAAGTGACCCTGCCACGGGTCAAGATTCTACAAATGCTCGATTCCGCAGAGCAACGCCACATGAGTGCCGAGGATGTCTACAAGGCGCTTATGGAGGCTGGCGAGGACGTCGGTCTGGCCACGGTTTACCGTGTTCTGACCCAGTTCGAGGCAGCTGGCCTTGTGGTGCGACACAACTTCGATGGAGGCCATGCGGTCTTCGAACTGGACGATGGCAAGCATCACGACCATATGGTCAACGTCGAGACCAGTGAAGTCATCGAATTCTTCGACGAAGAAATCGAGCGGCTGCAGAAAGCAATCGTCGACAAGTATGGTTTCGAGATGGTTGATCACAATCTTGTACTGTACGTACGCAAGAAAAAGTAAGCATGTCGCGCGGACTTGAGGTTCGCGAAACGAACGAAGGCGACCCCAGGGTCGCCTTCGTGCTTTCTGTCGCTCTCAGATTTTCGCGGTAACGACCATTTTTTTCGCGTGGGCCAGGGATTCCTTGGTGAGGTCGATACCCCCGAGCATTCGCGCCACTTCTTCCACTCGCTCGTTTTTGTTGAGTTTGGACACGGCGGTGCGAGTAGCGTCCTCGCCACGCACTTTGTGCACGAATAAATGCTGGTGGCCCTGGGCGGCGACCTGGGGCAGGTGAGTGACGGTCAGCACCTGGCCGCGTTCCCCCAGTCGGCGCAGCAGTTGGCCGACAATTTCCGCGGTTGGGCCACCGATGCCCACGTCCACTTCGTCGAATACCAGTGTCGGCACGCGGGAGGTCTGCGCGGTGATGACCTGGATGGCCAGGCTGATTCGCGACAACTCACCGCCGGAGGCGACTTTGGCCAGGCCCTTGAGCGGTTGCCCGGGGTTGGCGCTGACCAGCAGTTCCACCTGTTCCAGCCCATTGGGTTGGAGCTCGTCGCCGGCGTTGGGGCGCAGTTCGATGGTGAAGCGTCCTCCCGGCATACCCAGGCGCTGGATCTCCTGCTCCACGGCACTGGCCAGTCCTGTCGCAGCCTGGCGCCGCAGTTCACTGAGCTCCTTGGCCTTTTCCTGGTAATGACGGGCATAAGAAGCCAGTTCGTCTCCCAGACGCTCGATGGATTCATCGTTGGCGTTCAGGGTTTCCAGTTCTTCCAGCAGGCGCTGCTGGAGTTCGGCAACGTCGGTCGGCTGGATGCGGTGCTTGCGCGCCAGCGTATAGATGGTGTCCAGGCGCTCTTCCAGATACTGCAGGCGGGCCGGGTCGGCATCAAAATGATCGAGGAAGCGGTTCAGTTCCCCAACGGCTTCCTCGACCTGGATCTGCGCGCTCGTCAGCAGGTTGGTCGCTTCGTTCAGGGCGCCCACCGAATTGTTCACGCTGGAGAGTCGGTTCAGGCTCGCTGTCAGGGCGTTGAGCACATTGCCCGAATCGCTCTCGCTGCATTGTTCGACCACCTGGCGGCAAATGCCCAGCAGGGTTTCGGCATTGGTCAGGTTCTTGTGTTCCTGCTCCAGTTCTTCCAGTTCGTTTTCACCCAGGGACAGGTTTTCCAGTTCTTCGAGCTGGTAGCTCAATAGCTGGTGACGGGCACGCTGTTCGTCGCCGGAGTTGGAAAGGCGATCGAGCTCCTGCCGGGTCTGGCGCCAGCGTTGGGCGGCCAGTTGGACTTGTCGGGCCAAGTCGGTGGCGCCGGCGTACTCATCCAGCAGGCGACGATGGGTATCGGTCTTGAGCAGGGATTGGTGTTCATGCTGGCTGTGGATGTCGATCAACAGTTCGCCGAGGGCCTTGAGATCGCCCAGGGGGCAGGGCGTGCCGTTGATGTAGCCTCGGGAGCGGCCTTCGGCGGTAATGACCCGGCGCAGGATGCACAGGCCGTCGGTGTCCAGGTCGCGTTCGGCCAGCCAGGCGCTGGCCTCGGGGATGTCGACCAGGTCGAACGTCGCCAGGATGTCGGCCTTGTCCGCTCCGGGTCGCACCACGCCGCTGTCGGCGCGGTCGCCCAGCGTCAGGCCCAGGGCGTCGAGCATGATCGACTTGCCCGCGCCGGTTTCACCGGTGATCACGCTCATGCCTCGATCGAGTTCGAGGTCGAGATGTTCGACGATGGCGTAGTTGTGTACGGACAGGTGCACCAGCATAAGGCCGCTCCCAGGCTTTAGGTCTGGTTATTTATACAGTGTTTTGTTTCGGCCTGACAATGCCCGCGCTTAGCTCGATTTGCTTGGTAAAGTGATTTTCTTAGCGCTGCGAGGAATGGTTATGCAGCTGCTTTTTGTAAGGTTAATTCGTCGGGTGGCCCTTGAAGCTGGAAAACCCGGCCCCATATACCGGGGCAGAAGCGCGAGTCGAGCTCGCGGACGAAGTTGAAAGGAGAAATCTCTATGGCTGACGAACAGACGCAGGACACGCAAAATCTAGACGCCAATCAGGCTTCCCAGGATTCCGGTGAGGACCTGACGGCACGTGTACAAGTGCTCGAGGAGCAACTGGCCGGTGCGCAGGATCAGGCGTTGCGTGTAGCCGCCGACCTGCAGAATGTCCGCCGTCGCGCCGAGCAAGATGTAGAAAAGGCTCATAAATTCGCCCTGGAGCGTTTTGCCGGCGACCTGCTGCCGATCATCGACAGCCTGGAGCGCGGCCTGGAGCTGTCCAACCCGGACGACGAGAACATCCGTCCGATGCGCGAAGGCATCGAGCTGACCCTGAAAATGTTCCAGGACACCCTCAAGCGTTATCAGCTCGAAGCCCTTGATCCCCATGGCGAGCCCTTCAACGCCGAGCATCACCAGGCCATGGCGATGCAGGAAAGTGCTGACGTCGAGCCAAACAGTGTTTTGAAGGTTTTCCAGAAGGGCTATCTGCTTAATGGCCGTCTGCTGCGCCCGGCCATGGTCGTGGTCAGCAAGGCGCCGGCACCGGTTTCGCCTTCTATTGATGAACAGGCTTGAAATCGGGCGCAGCGGCCCCCATCTATAAGTCAAGCGTTTAAGTGCTACCGCAGTTAGCCACCACTGCTGCGGCAACAAAATCCAAGTTCCGGGAGAGTTAACATGGGCAAGATTATCGGCATCGACCTGGGGACCACCAACTCGTGCGTCTCCGTGCTGGAAAACGGCAAGGCCAAGGTTATTGAAAACGCTGAAGGCGCGCGTACCACGCCGTCGATCATCGCGTACGCCAATGATGGCGAAATTCTGGTTGGCCAGTCGGCCAAGCGTCAGGCAGTGACCAATCCGCATAACACCCTGTACGCGGTGAAGCGTTTGATCGGTCGCAAGTTCGACGAAGAAGTCGTTCAGAAAGACATCAAGATGGTGCCTTACAAAATCGCCAAGGCTGACAACGGCGACGCCTGGGTTGAAGTGAACGGCCAGAAAATGGCACCGCCACAGATCTCGGCTGAAATCCTCAAGAAAATGAAGAAAACCGCCGAAGACTACCTCGGCGAAGCGGTGACCGAGGCGGTCATCACGGTTCCTGCCTATTTCAACGACAGCCAGCGCCAGGCGACCAAAGACGCCGGCCGCATCGCGGGCCTGGACGTAAAACGTATCATCAACGAACCGACCGCAGCCGCTCTGGCCTACGGTATGGACAAGGCCAAGGGCGACCACACCGTGATCGTCTACGACCTGGGTGGCGGTACCTTCGACGTCTCCGTGATCGAGATCGCTGAAGTCGACGGCGAGCACCAGTTCGAAGTACTGGCAACCAACGGTGATACGTTCCTCGGGGGTGAAGACTTCGACATCCGCCTGATCGACTACCTTGTCGACGAATTCAAGAAAGAAAGCGGCATGAACCTCAAGGGTGACCCGCTGGCCATGCAGCGCCTGAAAGAAGCCGCTGAAAAAGCCAAGATCGAGCTGTCCTCGAGCCAGTCGACCGACGTGAACCTGCCGTACATCACTGCAGACGCCACTGGTCCTAAGCACCTGAACGTAAAAATCTCCCGCGCCAAGCTCGAAGCGCTGGTGGAAGACCTGGTTCAGCGCACCATCGAACCTTGCCGCATTGCCATGAAAGACGCCGGTATCGACGTTGGCTCGATCAACGACGTGATCCTGGTAGGCGGCCAGACCCGTATGCCGCTGGTGCAGAAACTGGTCACCGACTTCTTCGGCAAAGAAGCCCGCAAGGACGTGAACCCGGACGAAGCTGTTGCCATGGGTGCTGCCATCCAGGGCGCTGTTCTGGCCGGTGACGTGAAGGACGTTCTGCTGCTCGACGTCAGCCCGCTGACCCTGGGTATCGAAACCATGGGCGGCGTGATGACCGCGCTGATCGAGAAAAACACCACGATTCCTACCAAGAAATCCCAGGTGTTCTCGACGGCCGACGACAACCAGGGCGCCGTGACCATTCACGTGCTGCAGGGTGAGCGCAAGCAGGCTGCCCAGAACAAATCCCTGGGCAAGTTCGACCTGGCCGAGATTCCACCAGCGCCACGTGGCGTGCCACAAATCGAAGTGACCTTCGACATCGACGCCAACGGCATCCTGCACGTCGGCGCGAAAGACAAGGCCACCGGCAAGACCCAGTCGATCGTGATCAAGGCTAACTCCGGCCTGTCCGAGGAAGAGATTCAGCAGATGGTTCGCGATGCTGAAGTCAACGCCGAGGAAGACCGCAAGTTCGAAGAGCTGGCCAGCGCCCGCAACCAGGGCGATGCCTTGGTGCACTCGACCCGCAAGATGATCGCCGATGCTGGCGAGAAAGTGACTGCGGAAGAGAAAACCGCCATCGAAGCGGCCGTGGTTGCCCTGGAAGCCGCTGTGAAAGGCGACGACAAGGCCGCCATCGAGGCGAAGATCGAAGAGTTGTCCAAGGTCTCGGCTCCCGTGGCTCAGAAGATGTACGCCGAACAGGCTCAGCCTGCCGAAGGCGCGGCTGCCCAGGGCGAGTCGGCCGAGAAAGCTGACGACGTTGTCGACGCTGAGTTCGAAGAAGTGAAAGACCACAAGTAATCGCTTGTTGGTCGGCCGGTTGACTGCACTTGTGCGGTGGCTGGTAGGATGTCGCCGCGCGGGGGCTTGCTCCCGCGTTGGCGTGTCTGGAGCTAGTGAATTTTTACAGCATGCGACAGTGTTCGGATGTTGGCGGTGCGTTCGGGAATGCTCCTGCTTTCCGGCGATGGGCACTGCGTTTTGGCCGGGGCCCTGGCTGAAATATTTAAAGACCAGGATCGTTGAATTGACGTGAGTTGGGTCCGGGCCTGTATTGGGGCTCAACGAGTTTGGCAAGGTTCAGGAGAGGTTTGCCGGACGTCCTATAAGAGTGCAAAGACTAATGGCGAAGCGTGATTTTTACGAAGTATTGGGTGTCGAGCGGGGGGCCAGCGAGGCAGAGCTGAAAAAGGCTTATCGTCGCCTGGCGATGAAGCACCACCCGGACCGTAATCCCGGCGATAAAGCGTCGGAAGAGATGTTCAAGGAAGCCAACGAGGCTTACGAAGTTCTGTCCGATTCCAGCAAGCGCGCGGCCTACGACCAGTACGGGCATGCCGGTGTCGACCCAAGCATGGGTGGCGGCGGTGCCGGTTTCGGCGGCCAGAACTTCTCCGATATTTTCGGCGACGTGTTCAGCGATTTCTTCGGCGGTGGTCGTGGTGGTGCTCGTGGTGGCGCCCAGCGTGGCAGCGACTTGCGCTACACGTTGGAGCTGAACCTGGAAGAAGCGGTGCGCGGTACCACCGTCAATATCCGTGTGCCGACATTGGTCAATTGCAAGCCGTGCGATGGCTCGGGTGCAAAGAAGGGCTCCTCGCCCGTGACCTGCCCGACCTGCGGCGGCATCGGCCAGGTTCGTATGCAGCAGGGTTTCTTCTCGGTCCAGCAGACCTGCCCGCGTTGCCATGGCCAAGGCAAGATCATTTCCGACCCGTGCGACTCCTGCCATGGCGAAGGGCGCGTCGAAGAGTACAAGACGTTGTCGGTCAAAGTGCCAGCCGGTGTCGACACCGGTGACCGCATTCGTCTGTCCGGCGAAGGCGAGGCAGGTGCCCAGGGTGGCCCGACTGGCGACCTCTATGTGGTCATCAACGTGCGCGAGCATGCGATTTTCCAGCGCGACGGCAAGCACCTGTTCTGCGAAGTGCCGATCAGCTTCGTCGATGCGGCCTTGGGTGGCGAGCTCGAGATCCCGACCCTCGACGGTCGCGTGAAGCTGAAGATCCCCGAGGGCACGCAGACCGGCAAGCAGTTCCGGATTCGTGGCAAAGGCGTCGCGCCAGTGCGTGGCGGTGGTGCGGGTGACCTGATGTGCCGTGTGGCGGTAGAGACACCGGTCAACCTGAGTCGGCGTCAGCGTGAACTGTTGGAAGAGTTCCGCAGCTCGCTGGCGGATGACAACAGTCACTCCCCGAAAACCACTGGTTGGTTCGAAGGCGTGAAGCGCTTCTTCGGCGACCTGTAAGGAGTTCGCATGCGACGTATAGCTGTGATGGGCGCTGCGGGGCGCATGGGCAAGGCGCTGGTCGAGGCGGTGCAGCAGCGCTCGCCGCTCTCCGGCCTGACGGCGGCCATCGTTCGGCCCGACAGTACGTTGGTGGGCGCCGATGCTGGCGAGCTGGCTTCGCTGGGGCGTATCGGTGTGCCGATGTCTGGTGGTCTGGAGAAGGTGCTTGACGAATTCGATGTGCTGATCGACTTCACCTTGCCGGACGTGATGCTGAAAAATCTCGCGATCTGCCGCAAGCATGGCAAGGCCATGGTGATTGGTACCACGGGACTGGATGCTGCGCAAAAGCAGTTGCTGGCCGAGGCGGGCAACGACATTGCAATCGTGTTCGCGGCGAACTTCAGTGTGGGCGTGAACCTGTCGCTGAAGCTGCTGGACATGGCGGCCCGGGTCTTGGGTGACGATGCCGATATCGAAATCATCGAAGCGCATCACCGGCACAAGATCGACGCCCCTTCGGGAACGGCCTTGCGCATGGGTGAAGTAATCGCCGATGCGCTGGGGCGTGATCTGCAGAAAGTCGCCGTGTATGGGCGTGAGGGGCATACCGGTGCCCGTGAGCGCGACACCATCGGTTTCGCCACTGTGCGCGGTGGTGATGTGGTAGGTGATCACACGGTGTTGTTCGCCACTGAAGGCGAGCGCCTGGAGATCACCCACAAGGCTTCCAGCCGGATGACCTTCGCCAAGGGCGCAGTACGTGCCGCGCTGTGGCTGGATGGCCGCGAGCCTGGTTTGTACGACATGCAGGACGTTCTCGACCTGCGTTGATGCCATTGAAGACGGGGTTCAGGTTATACTGCGCCCCGTTTTACACCGCTTCGCGACGGCCTGTCGCATTCCCCTGCCTTTAAGGCTCATTAGCGGTGGACCAAAAAAGCCTTTTTCTGTAAGCTACAGCTTTAGTGTGTCCACTAAAAGCGCGCAGAATAATTCAGTGAACAAGCGGGGTGACGTGTCCATACGTCACTCCGCTTTTTTACAACCTGCGATCGCCCTTTCAGGCTTTATTTACGGGAGGTCTTCTTGACTAAGCCAGCCATACTCGCCCTTGCTGATGGCAGCATTTTTCGCGGCGAAGCCATTGGAGCCGACGGTCAGACCGTTGGTGAGGTGGTGTTTAACACCGCAATGACCGGCTATCAGGAAATTCTTACCGATCCTTCCTACGCCCAGCAAATCGTTACCCTGACTTACCCGCACATCGGCAATACCGGCACCACGCCGGAAGACGCCGAGTCCGATCGTGTCTGGTCCGCCGGCCTGGTCATCCGTGACTTGCCGCTGGTAGCGAGCAACTGGCGTAACACGATGTCCCTGTCCGATTACCTGAAAGCCAACAACGTCGTGGCGATCGCCGGTATCGACACGCGCCGCCTGACCCGCATCCTTCGGGAAAAAGGCGCGCAGAACGGCTGCATCATGGCTGGCGACAACATTTCCGAAGAAGCCGCCATTGCCGCTGCCCAGGGCTTCCCGGGCCTCAAGGGCATGGACCTGGCGAAAGTCGTCAGCACCCAGAAACAATACGAATGGCGCTCCACGGTCTGGGACCTGAAGACCGACAGTCACGCAACGATCGAGGCTTCCGAGCTGCCCTACCACGTGGTGGCGTACGACTACGGCGTCAAGCTGAACATCCTGCGCATGCTGGTCGAGCGTGGCTGCCGCGTCACCGTGGTACCGGCCCAGACCCCGGCCGCCGATGTCCTGGCCCTCAAGCCCGACGGCGTGTTCCTGTCCAACGGCCCGGGTGATCCCGAGCCTTGCGACTACGCGATCCAGGCGATCAAGGACGTGCTGGAAACCGAGATCCCGGTGTTCGGTATCTGCCTCGGTCACCAGTTGCTGGCCCTCGCTTCGGGCGCCAAGACCTTGAAAATGGGTCACGGCCACCACGGTGCCAACCACCCGGTGCAGGATCTGGATACCGGCGTGGTGATGATCACCAGCCAGAACCACGGTTTTGCGGTGGATGAGGCGACCCTGCCGGCCAACGTGCGTGCGATTCACAAGTCGCTGTTCGACGGCACGCTGCAAGGTATCGAGCGTACCGACAAGAGCGCGTTCAGCTTCCAGGGCCACCCTGAAGCGAGCCCGGGCCCGAACGATGTGGCGCCGCTGTTCGATCGCTTCATCAACGAGATGGCCAAGCGACGCTGACCGCGTGAAGCCCGAGGGCGGCCCCGAGTGCGGCGGCCCCTTCGGGCGCTTCAAAGATTGTTCGACGGCCTAGCCGACTGACCTGCGGATTTGAGTGACAAACCCATGCCAAAACGTACAGACATAAAAAGCATCCTGATTCTCGGCGCTGGCCCGATCGTGATCGGCCAGGCCTGCGAATTCGACTACTCCGGCGCCCAGGCCTGTAAAGCCCTGCGCGAAGAGGGTTACCGCGTCATCCTGGTGAACTCCAACCCGGCCACCATCATGACCGACCCGGCCATGGCCGACGCCACCTACATCGAGCCGATCAAGTGGCAGACCGTTGCCAAGATCATCGAGAAGGAGCGCCCGGACGCGCTGCTGCCGACCATGGGCGGCCAGACGGCGCTCAACTGCGCCCTGGACCTGGAGCGCGAAGGTGTCCTGGAGAAGTTCGGTGTGGAAATGATCGGCGCCAACGCCGATACCATCGACAAGGCCGAAGACCGTTCGCGCTTCGACAAGGCGATGAAATCCATCGGCCTGGACTGCCCGCGCTCGGGCATCGCCCACAGCATGGAAGAGGCCAACGCCGTCCTGGAACGCCTCGGCTTCCCGTGCATCATCCGTCCGTCCTTCACCATGGGCGGCACCGGTGGTGGCATCGCCTACAACCGTGAAGAGTTCGAAGAAATCTGCGCCCGTGGTCTCGACTTGTCGCCGACCAAGGAACTGCTGATCGACGAATCCCTGATCGGCTGGAAAGAATACGAAATGGAAGTTGTCCGCGACAAAAAGGACAACTGCATCATCGTCTGCTCCATCGAAAACTTCGACCCGATGGGCGTGCACACCGGCGACTCGATCACCGTCGCACCGGCCCAGACCCTGACCGACAAGGAATACCAGATCCTGCGTAACGCCTCCCTGGCGGTACTGCGCGAGATCGGCGTGGAAACCGGCGGCTCCAACGTCCAGTTCGGCATCTGCCCGAACACCGGTCGCATGGTGGTCATCGAGATGAACCCACGGGTCTCCCGTTCGTCGGCCCTGGCGTCCAAGGCCACCGGTTTCCCGATTGCCAAAGTCGCCGCCAAGCTGGCCGTGGGCTACACCCTGGACGAGCTGTCGAACGACATCACCGGCGGCAAGACCCCGGCGTCCTTCGAACCGTCCATCGACTACGTCGTGACCAAGCTGCCACGCTTCGCCTTCGAGAAGTTCGCCAAGGCCGACGCCCGTCTGACCACCCAAATGAAGTCGGTCGGCGAAGTCATGGCTATCGGCCGGACCTTCCAGGAGTCCCTGCAGAAAGCCCTGCGCGGCCTGGAAGTGGGCGTCTGTGGCCTCGATCCGAAGCTGGATCTGAACGACCCGGAAAGCATGAGCGTGCTCAAGCGCGAGCTGACCGTGCCGGGTGCCGAGCGCATCTGGTACGTGGCCGATGCCTTCCGCGCCGGCATGACCGTCGAGCAGATCTTCGGCATGAACATGATCGACCCTTGGTTCCTGGTACAGATCGAAGATCTGATCAAGGAGGAAGAGAAGGTCAAGACCCTGGGCATGTCCAGTATCAATCGCGACACGATGTTCCGCCTCAAGCGCAAGGGTTTCTCCGACATGCGCCTGGCCAAGTTGCTGGGTGTGACCGAGAAGAGCCTGCGCGCCCATCGCCACAAGCTGGAAGTGTTCCCGGTCTACAAGCGCGTCGACACCTGCGCGGCCGAGTTCGCCACCGATACCGCCTACCTGTACTCCACGTACGAAGAAGAGTGCGAAGCCGCGCCATCGACCCGGGACAAGATCATGATCCTGGGTGGCGGTCCCAACCGGATCGGCCAGGGCATCGAGTTCGACTACTGCTGCGTACACGCGGCATTGGCCCTGCGCGACGATGGTTACGAGACCATCATGGTCAACTGCAACCCGGAAACCGTGTCCACTGACTATGACACTTCCGATCGCCTGTACTTCGAGCCAGTGACCCTGGAAGACGTGCTGGAAATCGTCCGCGTCGAGAAACCAAAAGGCGTGATCGTCCAGTACGGCGGCCAGACCCCGCTGAAACTGGCTCGTGCCCTTGAAGCCGCCGGCGTGCCGATCATCGGTACCAGCCCGGATGCGATCGACCGCGCCGAAGACCGTGAGCGCTTCCAGCAGATGGTCGAGCGCCTGAACCTGCGTCAGCCGCCAAACGCCACCGTGCGCAGCGAAGACGAAGCGATTCGTGCCGCCGCCAAGATCGGTTACCCACTGGTGGTGCGTCCGTCCTATGTACTGGGCGGCCGTGCGATGGAGATCGTCTATCAGGAAGACGAACTCAAGCGCTACCTGCGCGAAGCGGTCCAGGTGTCCAACGACAGCCCGGTGCTGCTGGATCACTTCCTCAACTGCGCCATCGAAATGGACGTGGACGCGGTCAGCGACGGCAAGGACGTGGTGATCGGCGCGATCATGCAGCACATCGAGCAGGCCGGTGTTCACTCCGGTGACTCCGCCTGTTCGCTGCCGCCTTACTCGCTGCCGGCCCACATCCAGGACGAGATGCGCGAGCAGGTCAAGAAAATGGCCCTGGAGTTGGGCGTCGTCGGCCTGATGAACGTGCAACTGGCCCTGCAGGGCGAAGACATCTACGTCATTGAAGTCAACCCGCGCGCTTCCCGGACGGTGCCGTTCGTCTCCAAGTGCATCGGTGTTTCCCTGGCGATGATCGCGGCGCGAGTCATGGCCGGCAAAACCCTGAAAGAGCTGAACTTCACCAAAGAAATCATTCCGAACTTCTACAGCGTGAAAGAAGCGGTGTTCCCGTTCGCCAAGTTCCCTGGCGTGGACCCGATCCTCGGCCCGGAAATGAAGTCCACCGGTGAAGTGATGGGCGTGGGCGATACCTTCGGTGAGGCGTTTGCCAAGGCCCAGATGGGCGCCAGCGAAGTGTTGCCGACGGGCGGCACGGCGTTCATCAGTGTGCGTGATGACGACAAGCCACTGGTTGCAGGTGTGGCCCGTGATCTGATCAACTTGGGCTTTGAAGTGGTCGCCACGGCTGGTACCGCCAAGCTGATCGAAGCGGCTGGCCTGAAAGTGCGCCGCGTGAACAAGGTGACCGAGGGGCGTCCGCACGTGGTCGACATGATCAAGAATGACGAAGTCACGCTGATCATCAACACCACCGAGGGTCGTCAATCGATCGCCGATTCCTACTCCATTCGTCGCAATGCGCTGCAGCACAAGATCTACTGCACCACGACCATTGCGGCAGGCGAAGCGATCTGCGAAGCGCTCAAGTTCGGTCCCGAGAAGACCGTACGTCGCTTGCAGGATCTACATGCAGGATTGAAGGCATGAGCATAACCAAGTACCCGATGACTGTTCAGGGCGCGAAGGCCCTGGAAGAAGAACACGCTTTCCTGACCAAGGTCGAGCGCCCGCGCTTGAGCCAGGCTATCGGTGAAGCGCGTGAGCTGGGCGATCTCAAGGAAAACGCCGAATACCACGCTGCCCGAGAGGAGCAGGGGATGGTCGAGGCCCGTGTCCGTGACATCGAGGGCCGCATGCAGAATGCGGTGATCATCGATGTCACGACGATTCCACATACCGGCAAAGTGATTTTCGGCACCACGGTGGAAATCGCCAACGTCGAGACCGATGAAAGCGTGACTTACCAGATCGTTGGCGAGGACGAGGCAGACATCAAGCTCGGCAAGATTTCCGTCGGTTCACCCATTGCTCGTGCCTTGATTGCCAAGGAAGAGGGCGATGTGGTGGCGGTGAAGACACCGGGTGGTGTCATCGAGTATGAGATTGTCGAAGTCCGTCACATCTGAACGAAGGCGCCCGCTGCGAGCGGGCGCCATGATCTGGCAGCTCACCCAGATGTTGTGGGTGGGCGGCGTCTGGTTGCTGCACATCGGTTTGCTGCCGGTGCTGGGTCGAGTAGGCCTGGCACCGCTGCTCATCGATGAAATCGCAGGTATGCTGACGGCGCTGCTGGTGGGTTTTTCCGCGGCGTGCGTAATATCTCAGGCGTTGGTGCTGGTTCAGGCCGAGGGCCTTGCCAGTCTATGGCGCGACATTCGTGGGCAATTGCTGCTCATGTCGTTGTACGCGTGCGGGATGTTCTTTGCCGTGCAGCTCGGCTGGCCGGATGCGAGCCGGTGGCAGGTATTCAGTTACCTGGTGCTGGGTTTTTCCGGGTTGGTGCTGGTGTTGCAACCGGTTCCCGGATGGAGCGGCAGGGTGTGCGAGGCACACCCTTGACCCTTTGGCATCACTTGAAGCGGTGAACGTTCGACAGTTGTTTGTTGACGCTGAAATTCTTGCGATAAATCAGCGCCATCTTGCCGATGACCTGCACCAGGTCTGCCTTGCCGGTCTTGCACAATTCGGCAACGGCAGCCAGGCGGGCTTCGCGATCGAGGATGTTGAGCTTGATCTTGATCAGCTCGTGATCGCCCAGGGCGCGTTCCAGTTCGGCGAGTACACCTTCAGTCAAACCGTTGTCAGCCACAGTCAAAACCGGTTTCAGATGGTGGCCAATGGATTTGTATTGTTTCTTCTGCTCTTGAGTGAGCGGCATAATCTGACCCCTGCGTCTGATCTTGTAAAAAGCGGCGGCCAGTTTACCCGAGCAAGTCCGGGACCGCCCACTTAATCACGACCCGTTTTATTTTTAGAGGTGGCCCGTGGCCCGTTCCAAGACTAGCCAGAACTGGCTCAGAGAGCATTTCAACGATCCGTACGTCAAAATGGCGCAAAAAGACGGTTATCGCTCTCGTGCCAGTTATAAATTGCTGGAGATCCAGGAAAAGGATCGCCTGATCCGTCCAGGCATGACCGTGATCGACCTCGGCGCGGCGCCGGGCGGCTGGTCCCAGGTCACCAGTCGTCTGATTGGTGGTCAGGGCCGCTTGATCGCTTCCGACATCCTGGAAATGGACAGCATCCCTGATGTGACCTTTATCCAAGGCGATTTCACGGAGGACGCCGTACTGGCGAAAATCCTGGAAGCCGTCGGAAATACGCAAGTCGACCTTGTGATTTCCGATATGGCCCCCAATATGAGTGGATTAGCGGCTGTCGACATGCCTCGTGCCATGTTTCTCAGCGAGCTGGCCCTGGATCTTGCCGGGCGGGTTTTGCGTCCAGGCGGTGATTTTCTGATCAAGGTCTTCCAGGGTGAAGGCTTCGACGAATACCACAAGGGCATCCGCAAGTTGTTCGACAAGGTGCAGATGCGCAAGCCATTGTCGTCCCGTGACCGTTCTCGCGAGCAGTATCTGCTGGCGCGGGGGTTTCGCGGTGTTGAAGGCGCGGCCAGTGATGAGCGTCTTTGAGCAGGGCGATAGTTTTTTTTGTCTCGCATTGAAAAAGCCGCGTAACCAAAATTATGCGGTCAAAGTTTCACAAAGGGTTACAGACGGCGCCTGCCAGAGTCGTAGGTAATGTAGTAAGTTAGGCCGGTGAATATCATGCGAAGCGCGCGCCAGTAGCGGAGCTTGCTTCAGAGGGTAGTTAATTGAACGATATGGCAAAGAATCTGATCCTGTGGTTGATCATCGCCGCTGTCCTGGTGACCGTGATGAACAACTTCTCCAGCCCTAACGAGCCGCAGACCCTCAACTATTCCGACTTCATCCAGCAGGTCAAGGATGGCAAGGTCGAGCGCGTAGCCGTTGATGGCTATGTGATTACCGGCAAGCGCACCGATGGCGACAGCTTCAAGACCATTCGTCCGGCAATCCAGGACAATGGCCTGATTGGCGACCTGGTGGACAACCATGTCGTGGTCGAAGGCAAGCAGCCTGAGCAGCAAAGCATCTGGACCCAACTCCTGGTGGCCAGCTTCCCGATCCTGGTGATCATCGCCGTGTTCATGTTCTTCATGCGCCAGATGCAGGGTGGTGGCGGTGGCAAGGGCGGGCCGATGAGCTTTGGCAAGAGCAAGGCTCGGCTACTTTCCGAAGACCAGGTGAAAACTACCCTGGCCGATGTCGCAGGTTGCGACGAAGCCAAGGAAGAGGTGGGCGAACTGGTCGAGTTCCTGCGCGATCCGGGCAAGTTCCAGCGCCTGGGCGGTCGTATTCCACGCGGCGTGCTGATGGTAGGTCCGCCAGGTACCGGTAAAACCTTGCTGGCCAAGGCGATTGCCGGTGAAGCCAAGGTGCCGTTCTTCACGATTTCCGGTTCCGATTTCGTCGAAATGTTCGTCGGCGTGGGCGCCAGTCGTGTCCGCGACATGTTCGAACAGGCCAAGAAACACGCGCCGTGCATCATCTTCATCGACGAAATCGACGCCGTTGGTCGCCATCGTGGCGCCGGCATGGGTGGCGGTCACGACGAGCGCGAGCAGACGCTCAACCAGTTGCTGGTCGAGATGGATGGTTTCGAAATGAACGACGGCATCATCGTGATCGCCGCCACCAACCGTCCTGACGTGCTCGACCCTGCGCTGTTGCGTCCAGGTCGTTTCGACCGCCAGGTCGTGGTGGGGCTGCCGGACATTCGTGGTCGCGAGCAGATCCTCAAGGTCCATATGCGCAAGGTGCCGATGGGCGACGACGTCGCTCCGGCCGTCATCGCGCGTGGCACGCCGGGCTTTTCCGGTGCCGACCTGGCGAACCTGGTCAACGAAGCGTCGCTGTTCGCCGCTCGTACCGGCAAGCGCGTCGTGGAAATGAAGGAATTCGAGCTGGCCAAGGACAAGATCATGATGGGCGCGGAGCGCAAATCCATGGTCATGTCGGAGAAAGAAAAGCAGAACACCGCGTACCACGAGGCAGGTCACGCGATCGTCGGTCGTGTCGTGCCCGAGCATGATCCGGTCTACAAGGTCTCGATCATCCCACGCGGCCGTGCCCTGGGCGTGACCATGTTCCTGCCGGAAGAGGATCGCTACAGCCTGTCCAAGCGTGCATTGATCAGCCAGATCTGTTCCTTGTACGGCGGTCGTATCGCTGAAGAGATGACGTTGGGCTTCGACGGTGTGACCACAGGGGCTTCCAACGACATCATGCGCGCCAGTCAGATCGCTCGGAACATGGTCACCAAGTGGGGCCTGTCCGAGAAGCTGGGTCCGCTGATGTACGCGGAAGAAGAAGGAGAAGTGTTCCTCGGTCGTGGCGGCGGTGGCCAGCATGCAAGCTTCTCCGGCGAGACGGCCAAGCTGATCGATTCCGAGGTGCGCAGCATCATCGACCAGTGCTATGGCACTGCCCGGCAGATCCTCACGGACAACCGTGACAAGCTTGATGCCATGGCCGATGCCCTGATGAAGTACGAAACCATCGATGCCGAGCAGATCGACGACATCATGGCGGGTCGCGAGCCTCGCGAGCCTCGTGACTGGTCGGGCGGTGGTACCGGTACCTCCGGTACACCTCCGGCGGTACAGGGTGAGCGTCCGGAAACACCGATTGGCGGTCCGGCCGCTGATGTCTAAGGCTTGAAATGACTTCTGTTCAGTCCTCGACCCGGTTGCCTTGCGGCAACCGGGTTCTTGATTTGGCCCATGCACATGTCATGGGCATTCTCAATGTCACGCCAGATTCCTTTTCCGATGGTGGTCGATTCAGCCAGCTCGATGCTGCGCTGCGGCATGCCGAGGCCATGGTGGCCGCTGGCGCGACGCTGATCGATGTGGGGGGCGAATCGACCCGGCCGGGTGCGCGCGCGGTTTCGCCTACCGAGGAGTTGGAGCGGGTGGCGCCGATTGTCGAGCGCATCCATCGCGAACTCGATGTCATTATCTCGGTCGATACGTCCACGCCTGCGGTCATGCGCGAGACTGCGCGACTGGGAGCGGGCCTGATCAATGATGTTCGCTCCTTGCAACGCGATGGTGCCCTGGATGCCGCAGCGGCCACCGGGTTGCCGGTATGCTTGATGCATATGCTCGGCGAGCCGGGGACCATGCAAAACGACCCTCATTATGATGATGTGACCAGGGAGGTGGGTGAATTCCTGGCGGCGCGTCTGGACCAATGTGCTGTCGTGGGCATTCCCGCCGAGCGGATTATTCTTGATCCCGGGTTCGGCTTTGCCAAGACATTGGCGCACAACCTGAGCCTGTTCAAACATATGGAAGCCTTGCACGCCCTGGGGCGGCCCCTGTTGGTTGGGGTCTCGCGAAAGAGCATGATAGGCAATGCCCTGGGTCGCCCCGTGGGCGAGCGCCTGTATGGTGGTCTCGCCCTTGCGGCCTTGGCCCTTGCCAAAGGTGCACGCATATTGCGCGTGCACGATGTAGCCGAAACGATGGATGTCGTGCGGATGATCGCAGCTGTGGATTCAGCCGAATAAGAATGACGGAGCACTTATGAGCAAGAAATACTTTGGCACCGACGGTATTCGTGGTCGGGTCGGCGAATACCCTATTACCCCTGATTTCATGCTCAAGCTCGGCTGGGCGGCAGGCATGGCGTTCCGCAAGATGGGCGCCTGCAAGGTGCTGGTCGGCAAGGACACGCGAATTTCCGGCTACATGTTCGAATCGGCGCTCGAGGCCGGCCTGACGTCGGCAGGCGCCGATGTGATGCTGCTGGGCCCGATGCCGACGCCGGCCATCGCCTACCTGACCCGTACGTTCCAGGCCCAGGCAGGCATCGTGATCAGTGCCTCGCACAACCCCCATGATGACAACGGCATCAAGTTCTTCTCCGGCCAGGGTACCAAGCTGCCGGATGATATAGAGCTGATGATCGAGGAGTTGCTGGACACGCCGATGACCGTGGTCGAGTCGAGCAAGATCGGCAAGGTGTCGCGGATCAACGATGCATCGGGTCGCTACATCGAGTTCTGCAAAGGCAGCGTGCCCACCGGTACGAGCTTTTCCGGCCTGAAAATTGTTGTCGATTGTGCTCATGGCGCCACCTATAAAGTCGCGCCGAGCGTCTTTCGCGAGTTGGGTGCCGACGTGGTGGTGCTTTCCGCCCAGCCTAATGGCCTGAACATCAATCACAATTGTGGTTCCACCCATACCGAGGCGTTGCAGGCGGCAGTGCTGGCCGAGCAGGCCGATCTCGGCATCGCCTTCGATGGCGACGGTGATCGGGTCCTGATGGTCGATCACACCGGTACGGTCGTCGATGGTGACGAACTGCTGTTCATCATCGCTCGTGACCTGCATGGGCGCGGCAAGTTGCAGGGCGGTGTGGTCGGCACCCTGATGAGCAACCTCGGGCTTGAACTGGCCCTGGCGGACCTGGATATCCCGTTCGTGCGGGCCAACGTGGGCGACCGCTACGTGATTTCGGAGTTGTTGGAGCGCAACTGGGTGATCGGGGGCGAGAACTCCGGCCACATTGTGTGCTTCGACCATACCACTACCGGTGATGCGATCATTGCGGCCCTGCAGGTGCTGATGGCACTCAAGGCACGCAACGAAGGGCTCGCACAGTCGCGCCAGGCATTGCGTAAATGCCCGCAAGTGTTGATCAACGTGCGTTTCGGCGGCGGTGCAAACCCTCTCGAGCATGCGCAGGTCAAGCAGGCCAGCGAGCGTGTGACAGAGGCGATGGCGGGACGTGGGCGCGTGTTGTTGCGCAAGTCCGGCACAGAGCCTTTGGTGCGTGTCATGGTCGAAGGCGAGGATGAAGCGCAGGTTCGCGGTTATGCCGAAGAGCTGGCAAAACTGGTTACTGAAGTTTCTGCCTGAATTCGGCTTGCCAGTCATGAATCGGTTGGGTAACATCTGCGCCCACTTTGACCGACGAGGTACAGCATGCGTCGCCCTATGGTAGCTGGTAACTGGAAGATGCACGGTACCCGCGCCAGCGTCGCTGAGCTGATCAATGGCCTTCGTCATCTGGCCTTGCCAAGCGGTGTTGATGTCGCGGTATTCCCGCCTTGCTTGTATATCAATCAAGTGATTGATGGCTTGAAGGGCAAGTCGATTTCGGTCGGCGCGCAGAACTCTGCGGTGGAATCCATGCAAGGTGCGTTGACCGGTGAGATTGCGCCGAGTCAGTTGGTGGATGCAGGTTGTTCCCTGGTCCTGGTTGGGCATTCCGAGCGTCGCCAGATCATGGGCGAGCAGGACAAGACCTTGATCCGCAAGTTTGCTGCGGCCCAGGCCTGTGGTCTGATTCCGGTGTTGTGCGTAGGGGAAACCCTCGCGCAGCGTGAAGCCGGCAAGACCCTTGAAGTTGTCGGGCGTCAGCTGGGCAGCATCATCGAAGACCTGGGTGTCGGTGCTTTTGCAAAGGCAGTCATTGCCTACGAGCCGGTCTGGGCCATTGGTACCGGGCTGACGGCTTCGCCGCAACAGGCGCAGGATGTGCATGCAGCCATTCGCGCGCAATTGGCGGAAGAGAATTCTGAGGTGGCACGAGGTGTGCGGCTTCTATACGGCGGCAGCGTGAAGGCGGCCAATGCGGCCGAACTGTTCGGCATGCCGGATATCGATGGGGGGCTCATTGGTGGAGCGTCCCTGAATGCAGATGAGTTCGGTGCGATCTGTCGCGCCGCGGGAAACTGAAAAAATGCTGGAAACAGTCGTAGTCGTTTTTCATCTGCTGGGTGCACTGGGCGTAGTTGCTCTCGTATTGCTGCAGCAGGGTAAAGGTGCGGATGCTGGTGCGTCTTTCGGTGCAGGTGCTTCAAATACTGTGTTCGGAAGCCAAGGTTCCTCTACCTTTCTTAGTAAGTTTACTGCTATACTTGCCGCCGGTTTCTTCATAACCAGCTTGGGGTTAGGTTACTTTGCTAAAGAGAAAGCTCATGAGCTGACTCAAGTAGGTTTGCCAAACCCAGCGGTACTGGAGGCGCCCAAGCAACAACCGGCTTCTGATGATGTCCCGGTGCTTCAAGAGCAAAAGTCGGCCAACCCGGCGACTGACGTGCCTCCAGCTCAAGAGCAGAAGTAAGAAGGTTTCAAACGCTGTATTGCCGAGGTGGTGGAATTGGTAGACACGCAACCTTGAGGTGGTTGTGCCCATAGGGTGTAGGGGTTCGAGTCCCCTTCTCGGTACCAATTATCAGGAGAGCCCGCAATTGCGGGCTTTCTTGTAGGTGGAAGGGTTACATTGACCCTGTAAAGGATCGGTCGTATACTTCCGCCCCAGCTTTGTCGCGGGATGGAGCAGTCTGGTAGCTCGTCGGGCTCATAACCCGAAGGTCGTCGGTTCAAATCCGGCTCCCGCAACCAGTTTCAGGGGCCCCTTCCAAGGGGCTTTTTGTTAGCTGGACACTTTATAACGCCGTTATTCGACGGCGTTTCAGGGATGGGCGATTCGCCCATTTTTTTTTATTTGCACAGCATGCACAAACATGCACGAGGGGGTTCAGGTGTCGAGCAAGCTAGAACAGTTGCAGGCCTTGTTGGCCCCGGTGGTCGTGGCCCTTGGCTATGAATGCTGGGGTATTGAGTTTTCGGCTCAAGGTCGCCACTCACTGTTGCGCGTTTATATCGATAAGGAAGGCGGCGTGTTGGTGGATGACTGCGCCATCGTCAGCCGTCAGATCAGCGGTGTACTGGATGTCGAAGATCCAATCACCTCCGAATACACCCTTGAAGTTTCCTCGCCTGGCATGGAGCGCCCCCTGTTCACACTTGAACAGTTCGCTTTGTTTGCCGGTGAACAAGTGAAGATCAAGCTGCGCTCGCCTTTCGAAGGTCGACGCAACTTCCAAGGCCTTCTGCGCGGTGTAGAAGAGCAGGACGTCGTGGTGCAGGTAGATGACCATGAGTTCCTGTTGCCGATCGATATGATCGACAAGGCCAACATTATTCCCAGTTTTGACTGATACGTGCCAGATACTGCGGATCCCGCGGATCCAATGGCTTGCGAAAGGCGAGGCGTACGATGAGCAAAGAAGTACTGCTGGTTGTTGAGTCGGTATCCAATGAAAAGGGCGTACCGGCTAACGTTATTTTTGAAGCGCTGGAGCTGGCTCTGGCCACCGCTACCAAGAAGCGGTTCGAAGACGAAGTTGATTTGCGTGTGGAGATCAATCGCCACACGGGTGCCTACGAGACTTTCCGTCGTTGGACGGTCGTCGAGGAAGCCGACCTGGACGATCCGGCTATCGAAACCTGGCCGAGCAAGGTTGCAGAAACGCATCCGGGCGCCAAGGTGGGTGATGTCGTCGAAGAAAAGATCGAGTCCATCGAATTCGGTCGCATCGCTGCACAGACGGCCAAGCAGGTCATCGTGCAGAAAGTTCGCGAAGCCGAGCGTGCGCAAGTCGTCGACGCTTATCGCGAGCGCTTGGGGGAAATCATCTCCGGCACCGTGAAAAAAGTGACCCGCGACAACGTGATCGTCGACCTGGGCAACAACGCCGAAGCGTTGCTGGCTCGCGAAGACATCATCTCTCGCGAAACTTTCCGGGTTGGCGTGCGTTTGCGTGCGCTGCTCAAGGAAATCCGCACCGAGAACCGGGGCCCGCAGCTGATCCTGTCGCGTACAGCGCCGGAAATGCTGATCGAGTTGTTCCGCATCGAAGTGCCGGAAATTGCTGAAGGCCTGATCGAAGTCATGGCCGCCTCCCGTGATCCGGGTTCGCGTGCCAAGATCGCGGTCCGCTCCAAGGACAAGCGCATCGACCCGCAAGGTGCCTGCATCGGCATGCGTGGTTCGCGTGTCCAGGCCGTATCCGGCGAGTTGGGCGGCGAGCGCGTGGACATCGTCCTGTGGGACGACAACCCGGCTCAGTTCGTGATCAATGCCATGTCGCCTGCTGAAGTGGCGGCAATTATCGTCGACGAAGATGCCCACGCCATGGACATCGCCGTTGGCGCAGACAATCTGGCTCAGGCCATCGGTCGCGGTGGTCAGAACGTGCGTCTGGCCAGCCAATTGACTGGCTGGACCCTGAACGTGATGACCGAATCGGACATCCAGGCTAAACAGCAAGCTGAAACCGGCGACATCCTGCGCAACTTCATCGAAGAGCTTGAAGTCGATGAAGAACTGGCACAGGTGCTGGTGGATGAAGGCTTTACCAGCCTGGAAGAGATTGCCTACGTACCGGTGGAGGAAATGCTCAACATCGACGGCTTTGACGAGGAAATCGTCAACGAGCTTCGCGCTCGGGCCAAGGATCGTTTGTTGACCAAAGCCATCGCTACTGAGGAAAAGCTGGCAGACGCCCATCCGGCCGAAGACCTGCTCTCGCTTGAGGGCATGGACAAGGATTTGGCGATGGAACTGGCGGTGCGCGGCGTAATTACCCGCGAAGACCTGGCCGAGCAGTCTATTGACGATCTGCTCGACATCGACGGCATTGACGATGATCGTGCCGGCAAGTTGATCATGGCCGCCCGAGCCCACTGGTTCGAGTAATTAGGCGCGGCCTGAGGAGAGAAGTGCATGACGCAAGTCACGGTGAAACAACTGGCCGATGAGGTCAAAACACCGGTAGAGCGCCTGTTGCAGCAGATGCGTGAGGCAGGTCTGCCGCACACCGCCGCCGAGGAACATGTGACCGACAGTGAGAAGCAGTCCCTGCTGACTCACTTGAAGAGCAGTCACAAGGCTAAAGTGGAAGAACCGCGCAAGATCACTCTGCAGCGTAAAACCACCAGCACCCTGCGTGTTGCCGGTAGCAAAAGCATCAGCGTTGAAGTACGCAAGAAGAAAGTCTTCGTACAACGCAGCCCGGAAGAAATCGAAGCCGAGCGCAAACGCGAACAGGAAGAACGTCGCGCAGTAGAAAATGCTGCTCGTCAGAAGGCTGAAGAAGAAGCCAAGCGTCGCGCCGAAGAAGAAGCGCGCCGCCAGCCTGCTGCTGCGCAAACCGCTCCGGTAGAAGCCGTCGAGGCTGTTGCCCCGGTCGCCGAACCTGTGCGCGAAGCGGCTCCAGTCGTGGCACCAGCGCCGGTTCCAGCCGACACTCGCAAGCGCGACGAACAGCGTCGTCCGGACAAACCACGTGCCGACGACAACCGTCGTGGCAGTGGCGATGGCGAGCGCAAGAACGCGCCTCATCGTGCGTCGGTCAAGGAAAAGGCACCAGCACCTCGTGTTGCGCCACGTACCACCGACGAGGAAAGCGATGGCTTCCGTCGCGGCGGTCGCGGCAAGGCCAAGCTGAAGAAACGCAACGCCCACGGTTTCCAGAGCCCTACCGGCCCTGTCGTGCGTGAAGTGAAGATCGGCGAGACCATCACTGTGGGCGATCTGGCCCAGCAGATGTCGGTCAAGGCTGCTGAAATCATCAAGTTCATGTTCAAGCTGGGCACGCCAGCCACCATCAACCAGGTACTGGACCAGGAAACTGCCCAACTGGTTGCTGAAGAGCTGGGCCACAAAGTGACCCTGGTCAGCGACACCGCCCTGGAAGATTCCCTGGCCGAGTCCCTGAAGTTTGAAGGTGAGGCGGTTTCCCGTGCACCGGTCGTGACCGTCATGGGCCACGTCGACCACGGTAAAACCTCCCTGCTCGACTACATTCGTCGTGCGAAGGTGGCAGCCGGTGAAGCGGGCGGCATTACCCAGCACATCGGTGCCTACCACGTTGAAACCGACCGCGGCATGGTGACGTTCCTCGACACCCCGGGTCACGCCGCGTTTACCGCAATGCGTGCCCGTGGTGCCAAGGCGACCGACATCGTGATCCTGGTGGTTGCAGCGGACGACGGCGTCATGCCGCAAACCATCGAAGCCGTTCAGCATGCCCAGGCAGCTGGCGTGCCGCTGGTGGTTGCGGTGAACAAGATCGACAAGCCGGGCGCCGATCTCGATCGCATCCGCAGCGAACTCTCGGTCCACGGCGTGACCTCCGAAGAGTGGGGTGGTGACACGCCATTCGTTCCGGTCTCGGCGAAGATGGGTACCGGCGTTGACGAACTGCTTGAAGCCGTTCTGTTGCAAGCCGAGGTTCTGGAACTCACCGCTACGCCTTCGGCTCCTGGCCGTGGTGTGGTCGTTGAGTCTCGTCTCGACAAGGGCCGTGGCCCGGTGGCGACCGTCCTGGTCCAGGACGGTACCCTGCGTCAAGGCGACATGGTACTGGTTGGCTCGAACTATGGCCGCGTGCGCGCCATGCTCGACGAGAACGGCAAGTCCATCAAGGAAGCCGGTCCGGCTATCCCGGTCGAGATTCTCGGCCTGGACGGCACTCCGGATGCTGGCGACGAGATGAGCGTTGTGGCTGACGAGAAGAAAGCCCGTGAAGTGGCTCTGTTCCGTCAAGGCAAGTTCCGCGAAGTCAAACTGGCTCGTGCTCACGCCGGCAAGCTGGAAAACATCTTCGAGAACATGGGGCAGGAAGAGAAGAAGACGCTCAACATCGTCCTCAAATCCGACGTCCGTGGTTCCCTCGAAGCGTTGAACGGCGCCTTGAATGGCCTGGGTAACGACGAAGTGCAAGTGCGTGTGGTCGGCGGCGGTGTCGGTGGTATCACCGAATCCGATGCCAACCTGGCACTGGCTTCCAACGCTGTACTGTTCGGCTTCAACGTGCGTGCCGATGCCGGCGCTCGCAAGATCGTCGAGCAGGAAGGCCTGGATATGCGTTACTACAACGTGATCTACGACATCATCGAAGACGTCAAGAAAGCGTTGACCGGTATGCTGGGCAGCGACGTGCGGGAGAATATCCTGGGCGTGGCCGAGGTTCGCGACGTGTTCCGTTCGCCGAAGTTTGGCGCCATCGCCGGTTGCATGGTGATCGAGGGTGTCGTTCACCGTAACCGTCCGATCCGTGTACTGCGTGAAGACATCGTGATCTTCGAAGGCGAGCTGGAATCCCTGCGCCGCTTCAAGGATGACGCTTCCGAAGTACGTGCCGGCATGGAGTGCGGTATTGGCGTCAAGAGCTACAACGACGTCAAGGTCGGCGACAAGATCGAAGTCTTCGAGAAGGTCCAGGTTGCTCGCAGCCTCTAACTCGCGCACTTCAAGAGCCGCACCGGGCAGTCGCATGAACATGCGCTGCCTGGCTGGCGGACTCTAAACGCAACGCCCGGTCTGGCTTTTGCCAGGCCGGGCGTTTGCCGCTTTCAGACCTCGCGGGTTTCACCGTGGGGCAGTAACAGGTAACAAGACATGGCAAAAGAATACAGCCGTACCCAACGAATCGGCGATCAGATGCAGCGCGAGCTGGCCCAACTGATCCGTCGCGAAGTCAAAGACCCGCGCGTCGGCCTGGTCACCATCACCGCAGTGGAAGTCAGCCGTGACGTCGGTCACGCCAAGATCTTCATCACCGTGATGGGGCAGGACAGCGCCGAGGAAATCGCCCAGAGCATCAAGGTGCTCAACTCGGCCGCCGGCTTCCTGCGTATGCAGCTGGCCCGGGAGATGAAGCTGCGCAGCGTCCCACAGTTGCACTTCCACTACGACGAAAGCGTCGCACGGGGTGCGCATCTGTCGGCACTGATCGAGCGCGCCGTGGCGCAAGACAGCCAGCACCCGGTTGCGGCTGACCCCGAAGACACCAAGGAGTAATCGGTGGCTCAGGTCAAACGTATCCGTCGTAACGTCAGCGGTATCATCCTGCTCGACAAGCCGCTGGGGTTCACCTCCAACGCGGCGTTGCAGAAGGTTCGCTGGCTGCTCAATGCTGAAAAGGCCGGGCACACCGGTAGTCTCGATCCGCTGGCCACCGGCGTGCTGCCGCTGTGCTTTGGCGAGGCGACCAAGTTTTCCCAGTACCTGCTCGATTCCGACAAGGGTTATGAAACCCTGGCGCAACTGGGCAAGACCACCACCACGGCGGATGCCGAAGGTGAGGTTTTGCTGGAGCGCCCGGTGACCGTTGGTCAGGCGGATATCGAAGCGGTCTTGCCGGGTTTTCGCGGGCAAATCAGCCAGATACCGCCGATGTACTCCGCTTTGAAGCGTGATGGGCAGCCGTTGTATAAACTGGCCCGTGCAGGCGAAGTAGTGGAGCGTGAACCGCGTTCTGTTACTATTGCGCGCTTGGAATTGCTGGCCTTTGACGGTAATACTGCGCGGCTGGCCGTGGATTGCAGCAAAGGCACCTATATCCGGACCCTGGTGGAGGATATCGGTGAGCAGCTCGGTTGTGGCGCGTACGTGGCAGAATTGCGACGGACCCAGGCCGGGCCTTTCACGTTGGCCCAGACGGTCACGCTGGAAGAGCTTGAAGCGGTGCATGCCGAAGGCGGCAACGAAGCGGTCGACCGTTTCCTGATGCCATCGGACAGCGGGTTGCTGGATTGGCCGCTCTTGCAGTTCTCGGAACACAGTGCGTTCTACTGGCTCAACGGCCAGCCAGTACGCGCCCCGGATGCGCCGAAGTTCGGCATGGTTCGGGTACAGGATCACAACGGTCGCTTCATCGGTATCGGTGAAGTGAGCGAAGACGGGCGCATTGCGCCGCGTCGATTGATTCGGTCGGAATGACCGAAACCAGCCTGCGTAACAGCAGGTTGGCGAGTGTGGCTGTTAACAGGCACGGTCACTACTCATTTATAGATACAGGGATTTGTCCCTGGCCTGTTGAAGCTGTTTCCTCGGAACAGTTTCCTGACTAAAAGGATTGCCTCATGGCTCTCGACGTTCAAGAAAAAGCTCAAATCGTAGCTGACTACCAGCAAGCTGTTGGTGACACTGGTTCGCCAGAAGTGCAAGTTGCACTGCTGACCGCCAACATCAACAAACTGCAAGGTCACTTCAAGGCCAACGGTAAGGATCACCACTCCCGTCGTGGTCTGATCCGCATGGTAAACCAGCGTCGTAAGCTGCTGGACTACCTGAAAGGCAAGGACGTGAGCCGTTACAGCGCTCTGATCGCTCGCCTGGGTCTGCGTCGCTAATAAGCGATTGCGCTAGAGGTTGGTGGTCTGTCGTGCGTCAGTGGGTTTCCCGCTGGCGCATGGCAGGCTCCCAGCCTCAAGTTTTATCTGGATACACGTTTTACCCTGGACAGGCGTCGGGCCGATTCCCGTCATTGCCCAAGAATTTCGCAAGAAGACAAGTTCCCCAAGAGCCACAAAGAAGGTAGGACACCGTGAACCCGGTAATCAAAAAATTCCAGTTCGGTCAGTCGACCGTTACCCTCGAGACTGGCCGTATCGCCCGTCAGGCCTCCGGCGCAGTGCTGGTCACCGTTGACGACGACGTCAGCGTATTGGTGACCGTTGTCGGTGCCAAGCAAGCCGATCCAGGCAAGGGCTTTTTCCCTCTGTCTGTCCACTACCAGGAAAAGACTTACGCTGCCGGTAAGATCCCTGGCGGTTTCTTCAAGCGCGAAGGCCGTCCTTCCGAGAAAGAAACCCTGACTTCCCGACTGATCGACCGTCCGATCCGTCCGCTGTTCCCAGAAGGCTTCATGAACGAAGTGCAGGTTGTCTGCACCGTCGTCTCCACCAGCAAGAAAACCGATCCGGACATCGCTGCGATGATCGGTACCTCGGCTGCCCTGGCTATCTCCGGCATCCCTTTCGATGGCCCGATCGGCGCTGCCCGCGTCGCGTTCCACGAAAGCACCGGCTACCTGCTGAACCCGACCTACGAGCAGTTGAAGGCTTCGAGCCTGGACATGGTCGTGGCCGGTACTTCCGAAGCCGTGCTGATGGTTGAATCCGAAGCCAAAGAGCTGACCGAAGACCAGATGCTGGGCGCCGTGCTGTTCGCTCACGACGAGTTCCAGGTGGTGATCAACGCCGTCAAGGAACTGGCCGCCGAAGCCGCCAAGCCAACCTGGACCTGGGCTCCGCAAGCCGAAGCCACCGAACTGCTGGGTGCGATCCGTGCCGAGTTCGGCGAAGCGATCTCCCAGGCCTACACCATCACCGTCAAGGCCGACCGTTATGCGCGCCTGGGCGAGCTGAAAGACCAAGTGGTTGCCAAGCTGTCCGGTGAAGAAGGCCAGCCGTCTGCCGCTGAAGTGAAAGCTGCTTTCGGTGAAATCGAGTACCGCACCGTTCGCGAAAACATCGTCAACGGCAAGCCGCGTATCGACGGTCGCGACACCCGCACCGTACGTCCGCTGAACATCGAAGTTGGCGTCCTGCCGAAGACCCACGGTTCGGCACTGTTCACCCGTGGCGAAACCCAGGCCCTGGTCGTCGCCACGCTGGGCACCGCCCGTGACGCGCAACTGCTGGACACCCTGGAAGGCGAAAAGAAAGACCCGTTCATGCTGCACTACAACTTCCCGCCGTTCTCGGTGGGCGAGTGTGGTCGCATGGGTGGCGCCGGTCGTCGCGAAATCGGTCACGGCCGTCTGGCCCGTCGTTCGGTCCAGGCCATGCTGCCAGCCGCTGACGTGTTCCCGTACACCATTCGCGTGGTATCGGAAATCACCGAGTCCAACGGTTCGAGCTCGATGGCGTCGGTCTGCGGCGCTTCCCTGGCCCTGATGGACGCTGGTGTGCCGATGAAGGCCCCGGTTGCCGGTATCGCCATGGGGCTGGTGAAAGAAGGCGAGAAATTCGCCGTCCTGACCGACATCCTGGGTGACGAAGACCACCTGGGCGACATGGACTTCAAAGTGGCCGGTACCGCCAAGGGCGTTACCGCACTGCAGATGGACATCAAGATCAAGGGCATCACCGAAGAGATCATGGAAATCGCCCTGGGCCAGGCCCTGGAAGCGCGCCTGAACATCCTCGGCCAGATGAACCAGATCATCGGTCAGTCCCGTACCGAGCTGTCGGAAAATGCTCCGACCATGATCGCGATGAAAATCGACACCGACAAAATCCGTGATGTCATCGGTAAAGGCGGCGCGACCATCCGTGCGATCTGTGAAGAAACCAAGGCTTCGATCGACATCGAAGACGACGGTTCGATCAAGATCTTCGGCGAAACCAAGGAAGCGGCGGAAGCAGCACGCCAGCGCGTCCTGGGCATCACTGCCGAAGCCGAGATCGGCAAGATCTACGTCGGCAAGGTTGAACGCATCGTCGACTTCGGCGCGTTCGTCAACATCCTGCCGGGCAAGGACGGTCTGGTTCACATCTCCATGCTGAGCGATGCTCGCGTCGAGAAAGTGACCGACATCCTCAAAGAAGGCCAGGAAGTGGAAGTGCTGGTACTGGACGTGGACAACCGCGGCCGTATCAAGCTGTCCATCAAGGACGTCGCAGCAGCCAAGGCATCGGGCGTTTAATCACCCCTTCACCTAAGCGCTGAACAAGCAAACGCCCCGACTGGTTCGGGGCGTTTTGCTGTGTGGTGAAAATCCCTGCCAGGCAGGTTGCCTGGCCACCGGAGACGGTGCTAGTTTTAGCCACCGCCCGTGTAGCTCAGTCGGTAGAGCAGCGCACTCGTAACGCGAAGGTCGCAGGTTCGATTCCTGTCTCGGGCAAGATCTCCCCCTCGTTATTTCACCTTCCTGCTCAGTTCCTCGACCGTACGTTTGAGCTGATCCATCTCTTGATCCTGGTCGCTGAGTTCCCGTTTCAGGGACGAAATCTCGCTGTTGCTCGAACTCGAGGAGCCGCTATTGCGCTTGAGTTCTTCCACTTGCTTGCCAAGGTCGTTCAGGTCGCGTTCCTGTTCATTGATGGTGCGCTTGAGCTCGTCAATCTCCTTGCTGCTGGACGAGGAGCTGGAGCCGCTGTTGCGCTTGAGTTCTTCGATCTGACGAGCCTGTTCGCCGAGGGTGCGCTTCTGGTTTTCCAGTTCGTCGGTGTTGTTCTTCACGCTTTTCGGCAGGCTTTCCAGGACGCTGGCGCTGACATCGGTCTTGACGAGCTTGTACTTATCGGATTGGTCGTAGTGAAGGGCGGGAATAAAGTCGTGGTAAGACGGCCCATCGGAGGAGACCTCAACCGCCGCTTGAGCAACGTCAGTCAAGGTCAGGCTGCCAAGCAGCAAGGTCGCGGTGGCAAGTTGGATCGACGAGCGTTTCGAAAAGCTGCGCATCACTGGGGTTCCTTGTGAAGTGCCGGCATGGCACATGGCTATGACTGGTTATTTTGACAGATGTTCCAGGGCCCGCAGCGCTTCTTCTGCACAGGTTTTTTTGTGGGATAGATGTAAAGAACCGTGTAAATCGTCGGCAAAACATCCTATATTCGTTGCCTGCATGTGCATCGCCCAGCAGTTTTCAGATGATCCACGAATGGTTCTGAAGGCCAGATAAACCGGGCTTCACACGGTTTTTTGCGTCAGAGAGATCCTTGATGATCCAGATCCATCTTCCATTCCCCCGATCAACGAGAACGCCATGACTGTTAAAGCATTGACCCAGGAAGCCAGGCACGAAGAAGCGCTGAAGAAGTACGTGCTGGATGCGCCCCAGTTGCTGGAAGAGATCAAGGACTTGTCCGCCGACGATCAGAAGGACCAGATCCAATGGGCATTCGAGGACGAGGCCGAAGCCCAGGGGCTACAACCCTGGGAGTTGACGCTCAAGTACACCAGCACGCCTGAAGAATTCGAGGCGCAGCGCCTTGCGTTGCACAAGGAAGCGGCCGAGGTGCTGGGTGTGGAATGGGATGAGTACTGCGAGATGAACAATCTGGTGGTCTGAAAAAAAACGCCAGCCTTTCAAGGCTGGCGTTTTTTGTTGTCAGAGGCTCAAGCGCATCGACAGATCGACTGCCTTCACATCCTTGGTCATTGCGCCGATCGAGATGTAGTCCACCCCGGTCTCGGCGATCGGGCGCAACGTGCTTTCGTTGATCCCGCCGCTGGCCTCCAGCTTCGCCTTGCCGCCATTGAGGCGCACGGCTTCACGCATGTCGTCCAGGCTCAGTTCGTCGAGCATGATGATGTCGGCGTTGGCCGCCAGCGCTTCTTTCAATTCCGCCAGGCTTTCCACTTCGATTTCCACCGGCTTGCCGGGTGCGATCTGGTGGGCGGCCGCAATGGCCTGGGCGATTCCGCCGCAGGCGGCGATGTGGTTTTCCTTGATCAGGAAAGCGTCGTACAGGCCGATGCGGTGGTTATGGCAGCCACCGCAGGTGACCGCGTACTTCTGGGCCAGGCGCAGCCCGGGCAGGGTCTTGCGGGTGTCCAGCAGCTTGACCTGGGTCCCGGCGACAAAGTCGGCCAGGTAACGGGCACGCGTGGCGACGCCCGAGAGCATTTGCAGGAAGTTCAGGGCGCTGCGTTCGCCGGTCAGCAGCGAGCGGGCCGGCCCCTCCAGGTGAAACAGCGCCTGATCGGGGCTGACCCGGTCGCCGTCGTGCACTTGCCAATGCACCGCGACACGCGGATCCAGTTGCCGGAACACGGCATCGACCCAGGCCGTGCCGCTGATGATCGCAGCGTCGCGGGTGATGATGGTGGCCTTGGCCAGGCGTTCGGCGGGGATCAGTTGCGCGGTGATGTCGCCACTGCCGATGTCTTCAAGCAACGCGCGGCGCACGTTGGCTTCGATTTCGGCGGTCAGATCGGCGAGGCGTAGATTCGGCATAACGGGCTCCACAAACAAAGTGGCCTGATTATAGGGTGTCGAAACCTGCATTTGGTCGCGTCCTCGCAACATTTCCCTATTTTCCCGGTCACTTAATTGCGCCGTATTTCGAGCTGGTTCACAGAGTCTGCTAGTACGACAGGGTTGTTTTACCCGATAATCCGCCTTTCGATTGACGTCATCACTTTGACGTTGCGAGCCGAAAACCGTTTCAGGAGGCCAGGATGCACAACGACGGGAATGTAGTGCCTTTGCACAAGGTGGCTACCGATCAGGCGAATCGTTCGCCGCTCGCCCGCCTGCCTGTGATTCTGCTTCAGGTTCGCGACAAAGCCGCCCAACAGTTGCGCCTGGGCTTGCAGGGGCTGTTCGATAATGCCGACGACACCTTGTTTGAAATGGCCGACCGGGCGCGCGACGACGTCGAGCAGAACCTGTACTTCGAGGCCATGCGGGACCTGCGCCTGAAGCGCAAGAGCATCGAACGCGAGTTCATCGAGCAGTTTTTCGAGACTTTCGTCAGCCTGGCCCAGTACGACCTGACCCACGCCAGCCTGGCGCCGGCCCTGGCGCCGGACGGCCAGACCCAGCGCTCCCACGATGAGCTGGAACGTCATCTGGCGGTCGAGGCCATGGTCACTCGGGTGCTCAGGCGCGATGGCGTGTCGCTGGAGCAACTGACGGCCCGGCTCGGTGTACTGCTGGACCGACCGCTGGTCAACCAATACAACCCACTCAGCCCGGCACTGCTGTGCGAGAAGTTCCTGCAGGCCGGGCGTAACCTGGGCGTGGGCATCAAGGTCAAGTTGATCTTGCTCAAGCTCTTCGAGCGTTATGTGCTCAGCGAGTGCGACCAGCTCTATACCGAGGCCAACCAGTTGCTGGCCGCCACGGGCATCTTGCCGGAACTCAAGGTGACCCCGGCGCGCCGGGCGTCGGATCGCTCCGAGGATACCCCCAGGCCCAACGCTGAAATCGTTGCCAAGCCCAGCGATGCCGAGGTCGACGACAGCGTGCAGGAAGTGTTCGCCGCCTTGCAGAAGCTGTTGATGCAAGTGCGTGGCAGTGTGGCGCCGACCCTGGAAGCCAGCGTGCCGCCCCAGCCCATCTCGACCCGTGACCTGCTGCGGCTGCTCTCGCATTTGCAGCAGTACGTGCCAGCGCCTGCCGTGCAGGACGAATTCGACTTGCGTAGCCAGCTCGAACAACTGTTGACCCGGGTCAGCGTCAGAAGTGGCAAGTCCCGGGTGGTCGAAGGCGCCGATGAAGATGTGATCAACCTGATCTCGATGATGTTCGAATTCATCCTCGACGACCACAACCTCCCAGACTCCTTCAAGGCCCTGATCGGCCGCCTGCAGATCCCGATGCTCAAGGTCGCGGTGCAGGACAAGAGCTTCTTCAGCCGCGGCAATCATCCGGCCCGGCGACTGCTGAACGAAATCGCGGCCGCCGCCATGGGCTGGGGCGATTGCGACGATCATCAGCGCGACAGCCTGTATTTGCGCATCGAACAAGTCGTGCAGCGCCTGCTGAATGATTTCGTCGATGACCCGGCGATTTTCTCCGAGCTGCTGGCCGATTTCCTGGCCTTCACCAGTGACGAGCGGCGGCGCAGCGAGTTGCTTGAGCAGCGTATCCGCGACGCCGAGGAGGGCCGGGCCAAAGCCGAACTGGCGCGCCAGCGCGTCGAAGGGGCGCTGAACCAGGTGATGCTGGGCAAAGTCCTGCCGCAAGCCGTGGTGGAGTTCGTGCAACACGCCTGGAGCCAGGTGTTGTTGCTGACCTGTTTCAAGCACGGCAAGTATTCCGCCGAGTGGCAGGCCGACGTCCTGACCCTGGAGCAATTGATCTGGAGCGTCCAGCCGCATGACGAGCCCGACGCCGGCCTGCGTTTGCTGGCGATGGTGCCGGAGCTGCTCAAGGCCCTGCGTGAAGGCCTGAGCCGTTCGGCGTTCGATCCGTTCGCCACCAGCGAGTTTTTCAGTGAGCTGGAAGTCCTGCATGTGCAGGCGCTCGAACGTATGGGCCAGGCAACGGAACAGGCCCAGCCGTTCGATTCGCCGGCCATGGTCGAAGTGCTGGAAAAAATCGTCCTGCGCCCTGCGCAAAAATCGGCGGGGGAAAGCGTGGCGGTGCATTTGCCGGCGGATGATGTCGGCCTGATGCAGGTCGACCAGCTGCACCTGGGGAGCTGGGTCGAGTTCCAGGAGGAGGATGACAATACCCTGCGCTGCAAGCTGGCGGCGATCATCGAGGCCACCGGCAAATACGTCTTCGTCAATCGCACCGGCCTCAAGGTGCTGGAGCATAGCCGCACCAGCCTGGCCCTGGAGTTTCGTCGCGGCGCGGCGCGGCTGTTGGACGACACCCTGTTGTTCGACCGGGCGCTGGAGTCGGTGCTGGGCAATCTGCGCCAGCTCAATCGCGGCAAGTGATCGCGCAGCCCGGTCCGATCACGGCATACTGACGGCATTCACCGTCGTCATCGAAGGAACCTGTATGCAGTTGGACTCCGCGAGCGGTTGGTGCGAGGGGGTGCGTCATTGCCCATCGCCCAACTTCAATGCGCGCCCCGAGGGCGAAATCTCCCTGCTGGTGATCCACAACATCAGCCTGCCCCCGGCACAATTCGCCACCGGCAAGGTGCAGGAGTTCTTCCAGAATCGTCTGGATGTCACGGAACATCCCTACTTTGCCGGTATCGTCGACCTGCGCGTTTCCGCGCATTTTCTGATCGAGCGTGACGGCGCCGTGACCCAATTTGTCTCTTGTCTGGATCGTGCGTGGCATGCGGGCGTCTCGTGCTTCGAGGGGCGTGAGACCTGTAATGATTTTTCCCTCGGCATCGAGCTTGAGGGCACGGATGATCTGCCGTTCACCGACGCGCAATATGTCGCATTGGTGGCCCTGACCCGGCAGTTGCAAGCGGCGTTCAGGGCGATCACTGTGCAGCGTATCTGCGGGCATAGCGACATCGCACCGGGGCGCAAGACCGATCCGGGACCGGCATTCGACTGGGCGCGCTATCGCGCGGCCCTGACAGAAGGGGAAGGACAATGAGTTTTCTGGTGTTGCTGCTGGCCGTCTGGATCGAGAAATTCTCGGCCTTGCGCCAGCGGGTCCAGCGCGACGGCGGTTGGCTGGGCGAGCTGAACAAGCTCGAGGCGAACCCACGGTGGGTCAACCGACCCTGGCTGGTGCTGACGGTGCTGGTCCTGCTGCCTGTGGCCCTGCTGGCGCTGCTTTTGTGGGTGCTGGAGCCAGTGGCCTATGGTCTGCTGGCGCTGCCGGTGCATTTGCTGGTGGTGATTTACAGCCTGGGGCGCGGCGATCTACTGGCCGCCCTCGGGCCGTTTCGCGACGCCTGGCGTCGGGAGGACCTGCAAGCGGCGGCCCATGTGGCCAAGCGCGACCTGGACATTGAGGCCGATGACGGTGAGCAATTGCTGGAGCGGGTCCAGGGGCATTTGTTGTGGCAGGCCTACCAGAGCTTTTTCGCGGTGATTTTCTGGTACTTCGTGTTGGGCCCGGTCGCGGCCTTGAGCTATCGACTGCTGGCGCTGGCCGCCGAGCATAGCCAGAACCCCGGTGTGGCCGAGCGGGCTGCGCAGATGCGCCATGCCTTCGACTGGGTGCCGGTGCGGTTGCTGGCGGCAAGCTTCGCCCTGGTGGGCAATTTCGTCGCGGTCAGTCGGGTCATGCTGCATGAGCTGTTGAACTGGAACATCAGCGCGGCCGACCTCATCGACAAGGTCGGCCTGGTGGCTGGCGAAATCCCCAAGCCCGTCGCCGGGCCGGATGGCATCAATAGCTTGGACCGCCTGTGGGAATTGCTGCTGCGTGCGGCCGTGCTCTGGTATGCCGGGTTTGCGTTGTGGACGGTGTTGGCCTGACAGCTGTCGTCAAGGTGCTTTTTGTGGCGAGAGAGCTTGCTCCCACTCGGCTCTGTAGGAGCGGGCGAAGCCTGCGATCTTTGATCTTTCGGTTGGGATTCAAGCGTCAGGGGAAAGATCGCAGCCTCGTTGCACTCGTCAGCTCCTACACAGCGCTACGTCGTTAACCTTAAGTTACAAATCTCCCCGCCGATTTAGGCTATACAGGGACAGCGCCCGAATAGTGGCTTTCTGCTGTCTCCGTGCGCGAGCTCATAACAATAAGAACACTACCGGGAGGCTTCCTTGTGAAGAGTTTGCTCTGGCCCGCCGTCGCGCTGATGAACCGCCTGAGCTTCGGCATGAAGTTCAGCCTGATCAGCGTGCTGTTCCTGCTACCGATGCTGGTGACCAACTTCTTTCTGGTGCGTGATTCCTATCGGGAATTCCAGGGCACCCAAGTGGAGCTGCAAAGCCTCGACCTGCTGGGCAGCAGCCTGACCCTGCGCCGGGACCTGGAAACCCTCAACAACCTGGTGCAGATCAACGCCAGCCTGGGCCAGTCCGGCAAGGCTGGTGATGTCGAAGCGAAGATCGGCAGCCTGGAACAACAGGTCCTCACGCGCCTGCAAGGCATGACCGCCATGGCCATCGAACCTGAGCAAGTCAGTGCTTTCGAGGCCAAGCGCGACGAGATGATCGGTGCTTTCAAGGCCCAGCAGGCGGAAAGCTCCCTGCAGAGCAAAAGTGCGCTGATCGGCAAGTTGCTCAACAGCGCCCAGATGTTCAGTCAGATCATCGCCAGCCAGGCGGGGCTGAGCCGCGACAATCAGAGCGACATCCGCCAACTCAGCGAATTGATCATCGGCACCACCCCCAAGGTCACCCAGATCCTCGGCGATGGTCGGGCGCTGGGCGCGTCCTCGTTGGGGCAGGGGTTTCTCAATTCGGCATCGAGCACCCGCTTCGACGAGTTGCTGGCGCAGATCGAAAAGCTCCAGGGCGAGTACGACTTGAAACTGCAGGACGCCCTCGGCTCCAGCAAGGCCGCAGGGCAAGCCCTTGGCGCCCAGGCCGACGGCAGCAAGAGCACCCTCAAGAAAGCGTCGGAGCTGATCGAGGAGCAAGTGGTGATGGCCGACACCCTCGATGCTCCGTGGCCGGCGTTCTTTGAGCAGGTCAGCGGCCTGATGGAGCAAACTTATCGGCTGAACGAGGCGACCCAGGGCTTTCTCGGTGTGCAGTTGCAGCAGCGGCTTGAGCAGAATCGTAGCCACATGGTGCTGCAAGCCGTGGCGCTGGTGGCGGTGTTCCTGTTGATTTTTTACCTGTACGCCGGCTTCTACGCGTCGACCCGCACCACCCTCCAGCACCTGGGCCAGATGATGGACAAAGTGGCGGCGGGGGACATGACGGTCAATTTCGTGGCGCGCAGCAAGGATGAACTGGGCGAATTGGGTGAAGTGTTCAACGGTACGGTGGCGAAGATCCATGACCTGATCGAACAGGTCAGCCGCACCGTCGCGGAAGTCGAACGCCAGGCCGGGCAGGTGGAAACGGTATCGGCCCAGAGCAACCAGGCCGTCGCCGGCCAGCGCAGCCAGATCGAACTGGTGGCCACGGCGATGAACCAGATGTCGGCCACGGCCCTGGAAGTGGCTCGCAGTGCCGCCGCTGCCGTGAGCAGTGCCCACAGCGTGAACGACGAGACCCTCAGCGGACGCGGGCTGGTGGAGTCGCAGCAGGGCAGCATCGCCCGCTTGGCCAGTGAGATCGATCAGTCGGTGCAGGTGATCAACCAACTGGCGACCGACAGCCAGGCCATCAGCCGCGTGCTGGATGTGATCAAGAGCATCGCCGAGCAGACCAACCTGCTGGCTCTCAATGCCGCCATCGAAGCCGCACGGGCCGGTGAACAGGGGCGGGGTTTTGCGGTGGTGGCCGATGAAGTGCGGACCCTGGCCAAGCGGACCCAGCAATCGACCGAAGAAATCGAAGCGATGATCACCCGCCTGCACGGCGGTGTCGGTGCCGCCGTCAAGGCGATGGGCACCAGTCATGAGATGGCCAATGGCACGGTCGGCCAATCGGAAAAGGTCCAGCAGGCCCTGGAAAATATCCTCGGTGCGGTCGGCATGATCGTCGACCAGAACCAGCAGATCGCCGCCGCCGTGGAGCAGCAGACGGCCGTGGCCCATGACATTGACCAGAACATCGTCGAGATCAACCGCGCCGGCGAACGCACGGCCGAAGGCGCGCACCAGACCGAAAACGCCAGCCGTGAGCTGTCTGCCCAGGTGGTGCAGCTCAAGCAACTGATCAATGCGTTTCGGGTGTAGACCATTGTGGGAGCAAGCTCGCTCCTATAGGTTCACCAGTTGAACAGTTGGCGGGCGTTGGCGGTGCTGGCCTCGGCCAGTCGCTCGGGCGTCACCGCCATGATCCCGGCCAGCGCCTCGCAAATCGCCGGCAAGTGCGCCGGGCTGTTGCGTTGTCCAGGAAACATGGCTGGGGCCATGTCTGGTGAGTCGGTTTCCAGCACCACCGCATCCAGCGGCAGTTTCGCCAGCACCCGGTGCATGCGCAGGGCCTGGGGCCAGGTCGCCGCACCGCCGAGGCCGAGTTTGAAGCCGAGCTTGAGGTATTCGCGGGCCTCTTCAAAACTGCCGGCGAAGGCGTGGATGATTCCCGCCCGGGTAGGGTTGATGCGCTTGAGGGTCGCGATCACGGCGGCATGGCTGCGGCGCACGTGGATCAGTGCCGGCAGTTCGAACTCCACCGCCAGTGCCAACTGCGCTTCGAACAGCGCTTGCTGGCGGTCACGGTCCAGGGTCTCGATGTAATAGTCCAGGCCGATCTCGCCCACTGCACACAATTGCCGGTGCCCGGCCAGGCGGCTCAGCCAGTCGCGCAACAGCGCCACGTCGTCGGGTCGATGCTGGTCGAGGTACACCGGGTGCAGGCCCAGGGCGGCATGCAGGTCCGGGTCGCTTTGCACCAGGTCCCAGACCCGCTGCCAATTGTCCCGGTACACGCCCAGCACCACCATTTGCCGCACGCCCGAGGCGCGGCTTTCGGCCAGCAGCGCCGGGCGGTCCGCGTCAAAGTCCGGGAAGTCCAGGTGGGTGTGGGTGTCGATCAACTCCATGCATCAATCCTGAGGAAACGTCAGCCCTGGTGGATCCGCTGCTTGAACGTCCGCGCGATGGCCTGCACGCCAGGTTGGTAGTCATCGTTTTCGATGGCTGCCAGGGCCAGTTCCAGGGCCTTGTCGGCGATCAACTGATGTTGTTGGGACATGGCATTGACCGGCAGCGGCAGGAAATCCAGCAACTGCGTGTCACCAAACGTGCCCAGGCGCAATGGCCGCGACTTGAGCGGGAAATCATGCAGGGCGTCGAACACCCCTTGCAGCAGCACATAGGACGTGGTGATCAGCGCATCGGGCAGATGCCCCAGGCGCGCGAGCATTTCATCCATCAACTGACGGCCGCATTCACGGCTGAACGACTCGCCATGCTCGATCAACACCTGGCCCTCGAACCCGGCCAAGGCTTCACGAAAACCTGCGGCCCGTTCCTGGCTGATGCTCAATTCGGGGCGGGCGCTGATCAAGGCGATTTGTCGAGGGTGGGTCTCCAGCAGGCTGCGCGTCAGGTGCAGGCTGGCCTGGCGGTCGTCGCTGATCACCGAGCAGAAATGCGCCGGTTCCATCACCCGGTCGATGGCGATGATCGGAATGCCCTTGGCCTGCAACTGCTGGTAGCTGTCGTCGCCGGCCGGCAGGCAACTGGCGACGATCAGCGCATCGCAGCGCCGGGCGCGGAACAATTGCAACAGCTGCCGTTCACTGTCGGGCGCATCATCGGAGCTGGCGATCAGCAACTGATAGCCCCGTGCCCGGGCGCCTTGTTCCAGCAACTTGGCGATGCGTGCGTAACTGGGGTTTTCCAGATCTGGCAGGATGAAGCCCAGGGTGCGGGTGTGCCGGCTGCGCAGCCCGGCGGCCTGGGGGTTGGGCGTGAAGCCATGTTCCTCGACCACCGCCCGCACCCGTTCGACAGTGGCGCTGCTGATGCGTTGCTGTTCGGCCTTGCCATTGATGACATAGCTGGCGGTGGTGACGGACACACCGGCCAATTGAGCAATATCACTGAGTTTCAACCCGGTTTTCCTTGTTTTTTCGAGTTAGCCCCGAGGATTAAGGGCCATCCTACCCGATTCAAGCTGACGGTTACCGCTCAAGCGCTTACGACAAGTTGCACTTCAACGATGAGAGATTATCGAGTAACGTGCCAATCTTTCTAGATTAAACGTTTCAGCAAGCGTATTTTCAAGGCTAGCAGGATTTTTGGCCGTGCTGCCGCAATACCGCCAAAAGCCGTCCTGTAACGCTAAGCTGATTCATTCAAAACAATACCTGGCGCCAACCCGGACGCCAAAAAGGAGAAAGCATGCTCGAGCTCACTCTAGAGCAGATATCCATGGCGCAGACGGCTGTGGATAAAGACGCTGCACTGCAACTGCTCGCCGACAAACTGGTGGCCGATGGTCTGGTAGCCGAGGGTTACCTCGCTGGCTTGCAGGCCCGTGAAGCCCAGGGTTCGACCTTTCTTGGCCAAGGTATTGCCATCCCCCACGGCACCCCGCAGACCCGCGAGCTGGTCTATTCCACCGGTGTGCGCCTGCTGCAATTCCCCGAAGGCGTGGACTGGGGCGATGGTCAGATTGTCTACCTGGCCATCGGCATCGCCGCCAAGTCCGACGAACACCTGCGCCTGCTGCAACTGCTGACCCGCGCCCTCGGCGAGACAGACCTCGGCCAGGCCTTGCGCCGCGCCGGTTCCGCCGAAGCCTTGCTGAAGCTGCTGCAAGGCGCGCCGCAGGAACTGGCCCTGGATGCCCAGATGATCGGCCTCGGTGTATCGGCTGACGATTTTGAAGAGCTGGTGTGGCGCGGCGCCCGCCTGTTGCGCCAGGCCGACTGTGTGAGCAACGGCTTTGCCGGTGTGTTGCAGCAAGTCGATGCGCTGCCCTTGGGCGATGGCTTGTGGTGGCTGCACAGCGAACAGACCGTCAAGCGTCCGGGCCTGGCGTTCGTCACCCCGGACAAACCCATCCGTTACTTGGGCCAACCGTTGAGCGGCCTGTTCTGCCTCGCCAGCCTCGGCGAGGCCCACCAGGCCTTGCTGGAAAGGCTCTGCGCCTTGCTGATCGAAGGCCGCGGCCACGAGCTGGGCCGCGCCACCAGCAGCCGCAAGGTGTTGGAAGTGCTCGGCGGTGAATTGCCTGCCGACTGGCCCAGCGCGCGCATCGGGCTGGCCAACGCCCATGGCTTGCATGCACGCCCGGCGAAGATCCTCGCCCAGTTGGCGAAAAGCTTCGACGGCGAAATCCGCGTGCGCATTGTCGACGGCCAGGACAGCGCCGTATCGGCCAAGAGCTTGAGCAAACTGCTGAGCCTGGGCGCCCGTCGTGGCCAGGTCCTGGAGTTCATCGCCGAACCGAGCATTGCCGACGACGCGTTGCCGGCACTGCTGGCCGCCATCGAAGAAGGCCTGGGCGAAGAGGTCGAACCGCTGCCGCCACCGAGTGCCCCACGGGAAACCGTGATGGCCGAGGTCGCGACCGTCATGCTGGCGCCCGAATCCGGCAGCCTGATCCAGGCCGTCGCCGCCGCCCCGGGCATCGCCATCGGCCCGGCCCACATCCAGGTATTGCAGGCCATCGACTATCCGCTGCGCGGGGAATCGGCGGCTATCGAGCGCGAGCGCCTGCAGAACGCCTTGAACCAGGTACGCCAAGACATCCAAGGCCTGATCGAACGCGCCAAGGCCAAGGCTATCCGCGAGATCTTCATCACCCACCAGGAAATGCTCGACGACCCGGAGCTGACCGACGAAGTCGACACCCGCTTGAAGCTGGGCGAGAGTGCGCAAGCGGCGTGGATGGGCGTGATCGAAGCCGCCGCCAAAGAGCAGGAAGCCTTGCAGGATGCCTTGTTGGCCGAACGGGCCGCCGATTTGCGTGACGTCGGTCGTCGGGTGCTGGCGCAACTGTGTGGTGTCGAAACCCCGAACGAGCCCGATCAACCCTACATCCTGGTCATGGACGAAGTCGGACCGTCCGACGTGGCCCGCCTGGATCCGACCCGTGTGGCGGGGATTCTCACCGCCCGTGGCGGCGCCACCGCCCATAGCGCCATCGTCGCCCGCGCCCTGGGTATTCCGGCGCTGGTGGGCGCTGGTGCGGCGGTATTGTTGCTGGCGCCGGGCACGTCCTTGCTGCTGGATGGCCAGCGCGGTCGCCTGCACGTGGACCCGGACGCCGCCACGTTGCAGCGCGCCAGGGAAGAGCGCGACACCCGGGAACAGCGCCTCAAGGTCGCGGCCGAGCAGCGCCACGAGCCGGCGCTGACCTGTGATGGGCATGCCGTGGAAGTGTTCGCCAATATTGGCGAAAGCGCCGGCGTGGTCAGCGCGGTGGAGCAGGGCGCCGAAGGCATTGGCCTGTTGCGTACCGAACTGATTTTCATGGCTCACAACCAGGCGCCGGACGAAGCGACCCAGGAAGCCGAATACCGCAAGGTGCTCGATGGCCTGGCCGGTCGGCCGCTGGTGGTGCGTACCCTCGATGTGGGCGGCGACAAGCCGCTGCCGTACTGGCCGATCGCGAAAGAAGAAAACCCGTTCCTCGGCGTGCGTGGCATTCGCCTGACTTTGCAGCGCCCGCTAGTCATGGAAGCGCAATTGCGGGCCTTGTTGCGCTCGGCGGACAGCCGTCCACTGCGGATCATGTTCCCGATGGTGGGCAGCGTCGACGAGTGGCGTCAGGCCCGGGACATGACCGAGCGCCTGCGCCGGGAAATCCCCGTGGCGGACCTGCAACTGGGGATCATGATCGAAGTGCCGTCCGCTGCGTTGCTGGCGCCGGTGCTGGCCAAGGAAGTCGACTTCTTCAGCGTCGGCACCAACGACCTGACGCAATACACCCTGGCCATCGACCGGGGGCATCCGACCCTTTCGGCCCAGGCCGATGGCTTGCACCCGGCGGTGCTGCAACTGATCGACATCACCGTGCGCGCCGCCCATGCCCATGGCAAGTGGGTCGGTGTGTGTGGCGAATTGGCGGCCGATCCGCTGGCGGTGCCGGTGCTGGTGGGCCTGGGCGTGGACGAGCTGAGTGTCTCCGCCCGTAGCATTGCCGAGGTCAAGGCGCGGGTTCGCGAACTGAGCCTGGCGCAAGTCCAAACCCTGGCCCAGGCGGCCTTGGCCGTGGGCAGCGCCGATGACGTGCGCGCATTAGTGGAGGCGCTGTAATGGCGAAGATTCTAACCCTGACCCTCAACCCGGCGCTTGACCTTACGGTGGAACTGGCGCGCCTGGAACCAGGGCAGGTCAACCGCAGTGACGACATGCACACCCATGCCGCCGGCAAAGGCGTGAACGTGGCCCAGGTGCTGGCTGACCTCGGCCATACGCTGACGGTCAGTGGCTTTCTGGGCGAAGACAATGCCCAGGTGTTCGAGACGCTGTTCGCCCAACGGGGTTTTGTCGACGCCTTCATCCGTGTCCCCGGCGAGACCCGCAGCAACATCAAGCTGGCCGAGCAGGACGGGCGCATCACTGACCTCAACGGGCCGGGCCCGGTGGTCGATGCCGCCGCACAGCAGGCGTTGCTGGCGCGTTTGGAGCAGATCGCCCCCGGCCACGACGTGGTCGTGGTGGCGGGCAGCTTGCCCCGGGGCGTCAGCCCGCAGTGGTTGCAGGCATTGATCGCACGCTTGAAGACACTCGGCCTGCACGTGGCCCTCGACACCAGCGGCGAAGCCTTGCGCGTTGCCCTGGCGGCGGGGCCGTGGCTGATCAAGCCGAACACCGAGGAACTGGCCGATGCGCTGGGGTGCGAGGTGGTGAGCGAAACGGCCCAGGCGCAAGCGGCGCAGCGCCTGCATGCCCAGGGCGTCGAGCATGTGGTGATTTCCCACGGTGCCGATGGCGTGAACTGGTTCAGTGTCGGTGCGGCGTTGCATGCCTCGCCGCCCAAGGTCAGCGTCGCCAGTACCGTGGGCGCCGGGGATTCGCTGCTGGCGGGCATGCTCCACGGCCTGCTCAGCGCCGACACCCCGGAACAGACACTGCGCACTGCCACGGCCATCGCCGCCATGGCGGTCACGCAGATCGGGTTCGGCATCCACGACACCGCGTTGCTGGCGTCGCTTGAACAGGGCGTGCGCGTGCGCCCCCTGACAGAACAATAAGAGGGTTCGCAAGAATGAAACTAGCCATTGTGACGGCCTGCCCGAACGGCATGGTTACCAGTGTGTTGTGCGCCCGCCTGCTGGACGCCGCGGCGCAGCGCCAGGGTTGGAGCACCAGTGTCGAGGTCCATGACGCGGCCCATCCGGAACGCCAGTTGTCGGCGGCGACCCTCGAGGCGGCCGAGTGGGTGTTGCTGGTCGCCAGCGGCCCGGTGGACCTGTCGCGGTTCGTCGGTAAGCGGGTGTTCCGCAGCACACCGGCCCTGGCCCTCCAGGACGTTGATGCGGTGCTGCGTCGTGGCGCCGTGGAAGCTGAGGTTCTGGGCGAGGCAGACGCGTTCGCACAAGAGCCGGCGCCGTCGGCCGAGCGAGCCCCGCGCCTGGTCGCCATCACGGCATGCCCAACGGGTGTCGCCCATACCTTCATGGCCGCCGAGGCCTTGCAGCAGGCGGCGACGAAACTGGGCTACGACCTGCAAGTGGAAACCCAGGGTTCGGTCGGTGCGCGCAATCCGTTGAGCGCCGAGGCCATCGCCGAAGCGGACGTGGTGCTGCTGGCGACCGACATTGAAGTCGCCACCGAGCGGTTTGCCGGCAAGAAGATCTATCGTTGCAGCACGGGCATCGCCCTGAAACAGGCCGAAGCGACGCTGAACAAAGCGCTGGTCGAAGGTCGCCAGGAAAGCGCGTCGAGCGGCGCCAGCGCCCCGGCCAAGTCGGAGAAGACCGGCGCCTACAAGCACCTGCTGACGGGCGTGTCCTTCATGCTGCCGATGGTGGTGGCTGGTGGTTTGATGATCGCCTTGTCGTTCGTGTTCGGCATCGAGGCCTTCAAGGAGCCTGGCACCCTGGCGGCCGCGCTGATGCAGATCGGCGGCGAGACCGCGTTCAAGTTGATGGTGCCGTTGCTGGCCGGCTACATCGCCTATTCCATCGCCGATCGGCCGGGCCTGGCGCCAGGCATGATCGGCGGGATGCTGGCGAGCACCCTGGGCGCCGGCTTCATTGGCGGGATCATCGCCGGTTTCCTGGCCGGTTACGCGGCCAAGGCGATCAACCGCTACGCGCGCTTGCCCCAGAGCCTGGAAGCGCTCAAGCCGATCCTGATCATCCCGCTGCTGGCGAGCCTGTTCACCGGCCTGGTGATGATCTACATCGTCGGCAAACCGGTGGCGGGCATGCTCGAAGCCTTGACTCACTTCCTCGACAGCATGGGCACCACCAATGCGATTCTGTTGGGCGTGTTGCTGGGGGCGATGATGTGCGTCGACCTCGGCGGGCCGATCAACAAGGCCGCCTATGCGTTTTCGGTGGGGCTGCTGGCTTCGCAGAGTTATGCACCGATGGCCGCGGCCATGGCCGCCGGCATGGTGCCGCCCATTGGCCTGGGCATCGCCACGTTCATCGCCCGGCGAAAATTTGCCCAGACCGAGCGCGAGGCCGGCAAAGCGGCACTGGTGCTGGGACTGTGCTTCATCTCCGAAGGCGCGATCCCGTTCGCGGCCAAGGATCCGCTGCGGGTGATCCCGGCGAGCATCGCCGGCGGTGCGTTGACCGGTGCGCTGTCGATGTACTTCGGCTGCAAGCTCATGGCCCCCCACGGCGGCCTATTCGTGATGCTGATCCCCAACGCCATCAACCATGCGTTGTTGTACTTGCTGGCGATCGTGGCGGGAAGCCTGCTGACGGCAGTGGCGTACGCACTGCTCAAGCGGCCTGAGGTGGTGGAGATGGCGTTGGAGCCGGCCAAGGCCTGATTCAATCCACACCGCTCTCCTTATGTGGGAGCGGGCTTGCTCGCGAAAGCGGTGGGTCGGTCGACGAAAGTGTTGCCTGACACTCCGCTTTCGCGAGCAAAGCCCGTTCCCACATTGGTTTTGGGCGGGCATGAAACTCCTGTCACACCCACTTCACACAGCCATGCTTAAGTTTTCCCATTTCAAGGGAGAACACCATGAGCGAATTCGACCTGGGACGTCGTCGGGTGATGCAAGCCGTAGGAGCGGGGTTGTTGTTGCCGGGGCTGGCGCCGGCGGTGATGGCTTCGGTCAAGGATCGTCCGGTGCTCACCGACGGTGTACAGTCTGGCGACCTGCAGGGCGACCGGGCGATGATCTGGAGCCGCAGCGACCGTCCAGCGCGGATGGTGGTGGAGTGGGACACCCGCAGCAAGTTCAGCAATCCCCGTCGCTTCGTCTCGCACGTGGCCGACGCCCGCAGTGATTTCACCGCCCGGGTCGAACTGACCGGGTTGCCCCGCGACCAGGCGATTTTCTACCGTGTGCATTTCGAAGATGTCCAAAGCGGGGTTGCCAGCGAGCCCTGGCTTGGCCACCTGCGCAGCGTGCCGCAGTTCAAGCGCAACATCCGTTTTGTCTGGAGTGGCGATACCGTCGGCCAGGGTTTCGGGATCAACCCGGACATCGGCGGCATGCGCATTTACGAAGCCATGCGTCTGCGCCTGCCGGATTTCTTTATCCACAGCGGCGACACCATCTACGCCGACGGCCCGGTGCCGGCGCAAATCACCGTCGAGGGTGGGCGCATCTGGCGCAATATCACCTCCGACGCCAAGAGCAAGGTCGCCGAAACCCTGGATGAGTATCGCGGCAACTATCGCTACAACCTGATGGACGAAAACGTACGCCGCTTCAATGCCGAAGTACCACAGATCTGGCAGTGGGACGACCACGAGGTGGTCAACAACTGGTCGCCGGGCAAGCAACTGGACGAGCGTTACCAGACCAAGGATATCCACAGCCTGGTGGGGCGTGCGCGGCAGGCCTGGCTGGAATACGCGCCGATGCGCCGACAGAAGGCCGACGGCGGCGGGCGGATCTACCGCAAGCTCGGTTACGGGCCGCTGCTGGATGTGTTCGTGCTGGACATGCGCAGTTACCGCGAAGCCAACGACGCCAACCTCGGCGCGGCCAAACCTTTCCTGGGGCGTGAGCAATTGAATTGGCTCAAGCATGAGTTGAAGCAATCCCGCGCCCAGTGGAAAGTCATCGCCGCCGACATGCCCATTGGCCTGGGTGTGCCGGATGGCGAGGTCAGCCCCGGCGTGCCGCGTTGGGAAGCGGTCGCCAACGGTGACCCGGGCGCGGCCCAGGGGCGTGAACTGGAGATCGCCGAACTGTTGGGGTACCTGCGCAAGCATCAGGTGCGCAACTACGTCTGGCTCACCGCCGACGTCCACTATTGCGCCGCCCATCACTACCACCCCGAACACGCCGCGTTCAAGGATTTCGAACCGTTCTGGGAGTTCGTCGCCGGGCCCTTGAACGCCGGCAGTTTCGGGCCCAACACCCTGGACAAGACCTTCGGTCCTGAGGTGGTGTTCCAGAAAGCGCCCCCGACCCAGAACACCTCGCCGTTCGCCGGGTATCAATTCTTTGGCGAGGTGAACATCGATGGGCCGAGCGGGGAGATGAGTGTGGTGTTGCGGGATCTGGAAGGGGTGGCGGTGTTCGAGAAGAAGTTGCAGCCGGTTTGATTCAGGGATCACCGAGACCTTGTGGGAGCGGGCTTGCTCGCGAAGGCGGTGTGTCAGTTGGCAGATGTATTGCCTGACACACCGCCTTCGCGAGCAAGCCCGCTCCCACAGGAGAAATGTGTTCTCTAGAATAGGGGCGGTTAGTAGACATCCCGCCGATACCGCCCCTGCTCGATCAGTCGCTCCACTTCCTCGCGCCCCAGCACGTTGTTGAGCACGTGATCCACCCCGGATGCCATGCCCTGCAAGCTGCCGCAGACATAGATCGCCGCGCCGTCGGCCACCCATTGCTTGAGCAGCGCGGCCGATTCCAGCAGACGGTCCTGGACGTAGATCTTCTGCTTCTGATCCCGGGAGAAGGCCAGGTCCAGGCGTTCCAGGTCGCCGGAGGTCACCCATTCCTGTAACTCATCGCGGCAGTGGAAATCGTGCTCGCGGTTGCGCTCGCCAAACAGCAGCCAGTTGCGCTGCATGCCCTCGGTGACGCGTGCCTTGAGCAGGCTGCGCAGCCCCGCCAGGCCGGTGCCGTTGCCCAGCAGGATCATCGGCACGCCCTGGGGCGGCAGATGGAAGCTGCTGTTGCGGCGCAGCCGCAGGCTGATGGCGCTGCCCAGTGGTGCGTGTTCGGTCAGCCAGCCGGAACCGACGCCCAGGCTGCCGTCGATGTGACGTTCTTGGCGCACGATCAGCTCCAGCACGCCGTCGGCCGGGATCGAGGCGATGGAGTATTCGCGCATCGCCAGCGGTGCCAGCGCCTCCACCAGCGCCTGGGCATGTAGGCCGACCAGGTGGGCGCGGTTTTCCGGCAACTGGCGGGTCGCCAGGGCCTGGTTGAGGCTCTGGGGCAGGCCATCGACCTGCACACGCGCCTGACCGGAGAGGCCGAGGCCATCGAGGAAATGTTCGATGGCCCAGAGGTCATTGCGCGGCAGGATTTCCACCAGGTCGCCGGCCAGCCAACTGCTCGGCCCGGGGGCGGTGAGGCCTAGCAGGTACACGCCCGAGCCGCTGCTGTCGGGGTTGAGCAGGGTGCGTTGGCTGAGGGTCCAGTTTTCAAAACTGGGGGCCTGCCAGGTGTCGGCAGGCGCCTGCCCGGTCAGTTCGGCCAGTTGTTGTTGCCAGTGACGCAGGGCATAAGGGTCGCCGCTGTCGACTTCCACCGGTGCGAACAGGGTCTTGCCGCCGTGCTCCGCCAGCCAGGCGTGCAGGCGCCGGGCGAAACCGCAGAAGTGTTCATATTGCCGGTCGCCCAGGCCCAGCACCGAATACTGCAAGCGCTCCAGGCTCAAGGCCTGGCCCAGCACCTTGCGTTCGAAGCCGCGGGCGCTGTCCGGCCCTTCGCCGTCGCCAAAGGTGCTGACGACAAACAGCGCGTGGGTGGCGTTGTTCAGGTCTTGCTCACGCACACCGGCCAATGGCTGGACCTTCACGGGCAAGCCGGCGGCCTGGAGTTGGCCGGCAGTCTGCCAGGCCAGTCGCTCGGCGAAACCGCTCTGGCTGGCGAAACCGATCAGCCAGGCCGGCGCATCGGTCGGGTTGGCGCTCAGGGCTTGGCGGGCGTTTCTGGCCTGGCGTTTCTTGCGGCGACGGTCCAGGTACAGCAACCAGCCGGTGATGAAAAACAGTGGCATGGTCAGCGCGGCGACGGTCACCAGGATCCGCCCGACCAGGCCGAAGTAGCTGCCGATATGCAGGGCATAGACACTGGTCAGCAACTGCGCCTTGAGACTCTTGTCGCTGTAGCGGCTGTGCCGACTGATGACGCCGGTGGCCGGGTCGAGGATGAGCTGGTTCAGCGCCCGGTCGTGAGGTGAGTTTTTCAGCAGGTAGAACACCGTCGCCGGCTGCCCGGCCACGGGCGGCATGCGCACGTTGTAGGCGGACAGGCCCGGGCCGGCGGCGCTGTAGATGCTGCTCCACATGGCCCGGTAATCAGCCACGGGCAGTGGGCCGCTTGGCGCCGGGCCGCGATTGCGCACCCGTTCCTCTTCCGGTGAATCGGAGAGCAGGCGGGTCACGCCTTTGTTGTACCACTCGTAGGACCAGGTCAGCCCGGTCAGTGCCGCCAGCAGATAAAACACCAGGCACCAGGTACCCGCCACAGAGTGCAGGTCCCAATTGAAGCTACGACCTTTTTTCCCCCAGTCGAGGGTCAGCCAGGCGCGCCAGCTTTTCCATTGGCGCGGCCAACGCAGGTACAACCCGGACAGGCAGAAGAACACCAGGATCAGCGTGCAGGCCCCGGTGATTTGCCGGCCCACGTCATCCAGGGTCAGGACGCGGTGCAGCCTGAGCATCAGGCCAAAGAAATCCTGGCCGGTCACCTCACCCATGAACTGTGCGGTATAGGGGTTGAAATAGCGCATGGCGCCACGTTTTTCCCCGGGAGGCGCCGCGAAGATCACCCGCGCGGCGTTGCCGCTGTCGGTCTCGACCCAGAGCAGGGCGACGGTCTTGCCGGAGGCGGCTTCGATCTGCTCCACCAGCTCCGCGGGCGGCAAGACGCCGGCCGGTTGCTTCTCGACCGTCAGTACCTGCGGGTTCAAGGCCCGCAGGATTTCATCCTGAAACGACACCACTGCCCCGGTAACGCCCATCAACGCCAGGACCAGCCCGGCACTGATGCCGAAAAACCAGTGCAACTGGAACAGGGTTTTCTTCAACACGTCGCCCGCCTTGTTCATCTATTACTGTTCATCACGGTGCGCATTATGCCGTGTGTTATCGAGAAGCATTCATAAACACACCTAAAAGGTGCCGATCTGTGATGAGGTGGGTGACAAAATCCTGTGGAGCGAGCTTGCTCGCGATAGCGGCCTGTCAGCCACATCACTGTCGGCTGACCCACTGCTATCGCGAGCAAGCTCGCTCCCGCAGGGGAAACGCGGTTTCATCGAGAACAAAAACAAAAAAACGGCGCTTTCCATTTCTGGAAAAACGCCGTTTTCTATTACGCAACAAGGCCGGAACGATGGACGTTCAAGCGCCCGAACGCATTACACGTAAAACGATTTCAGCGGCGGAAAGCCATTGAATTCCACCGCGCTATAGCTGGTGGTATAGGCCCCGGTCGACAACCAGTACAGGCGATCACCAATGGCCAGGTTCAACGGCAGACCGTATTTGTAGTTTTCATACATGATGTCGGCGCTGTCGCAGGTCGGCCCGGCGATGACCACTTCTTCCATCTCGCCTTTCTTCTCGGTCCAGATCGGGAACTTGATGGCTTCGTCCATGGTTTCGATCAGGCCAGAGAACTTGCCCACATCCGTGTACACCCAACGCTCGACAGCGGTACGGGACTTACGCGCCACCAACACCACTTCGCTGACCAGGATACCGGCGTTGGCGATCAACGAACGGCCAGGCTCCAAGATGATTTCCGGCAGGTCGTCGCCGAAGTCTTCCTTGAGGAAACGGATGATTTCCTCGGCGTAGGTGTCCAGGCTGTTGGTGCGGGTGATGTAGTTGGCCGGGAAGCCGCCACCCATGTTGATCAGCTTCAAGACGATGCCGTCTTCTTCCTTCAGACGCTCGAAGATCACCTTGACCTTGGCGATGGCCGCGTCCCAGACGCTGATGTCGCGCTGTTGCGAGCCGACGTGGAACGAAATGCCGTATGGCACCAGGCCCAAGTCGCGGGCCAGGATCAGCAGGTCCATGGCCATGTCGGTCTGGCAGCCGAACTTGCGCGACAACGGCCAGTCAGCGGTGGTCGAGCCTTCGGTGAGGATCCGCACATAAACCTTCGAACCCGGCGCGGCCTTGGCGATGTTGCGCAAGTCGGCTTCGGAGTCGGTGGCGTACAGGCGCACACCCTTCTCGTAGAAGTAGCGGATGTCGCGGGATTTCTTGATGGTGTTGCCGTAGCTGATCCGGTCCGGGCCCACGCCACGGCTCATGACCTTGTCCAGCTCATAAATCGAGGCGATGTCGAAGTTCGAGCCTTTATCCTTGAGCAGGTCAATGATTTCCACCGCCGGGTTGGCCTTGACGGCGTAGTAGACCTTGGCGAATTCGAAACCGGCGCGCAGGTCGTCATAGGCCTGGGAGATCATCGCGGTGTCGATCACCACGAACGGGGTTTCCTGCTTGTCGGCGAACGCTTTCATTTTCTGGAAAGTTTCGCGCGCGAAATAATCTTCGACCTGGATCGACATACTTGGGACTCCTACTGGCAAACATCAGGATCAATGGGTGTGAGGGCAAGCAGCCCTCGTGAACGTCCTCCGTATCCCCACTTTGGTTCGCCTACTTCCCAAGGCATGTCGCCGAAAGCAAAAAGGCCATGGGATACATGATTCCCTTGGCCTTGCTGTCTCGTCGTCAGTACTTGAGCCGGATGGATCGTTTCCAGCATGGACGTTCGGCGCGAACTTTAGGGCGTGAGGGGCCTGAGATCAACTAAAAATGTCGCGTTTTTGCACACATCCGTCGTGCGGCCCGCGACAGCTCATGATGTAACCGACCTGCGTGACAGATTGATGTTCAATTGGATCGGTTTTCAGGCCGCCGGATGTGCCTTTGTGGCGAGGGAGCAAGCTCCCTCGCCACAAAAGCTGTTGTGCCCGGTCAGGCAGAGGCCGTCTCGGCCGGCGAGACAATGCTGGTCTTGCCGCCGCGCGAGCGCCCGGAACTGAGGTATTCGGCGATGGATTCCTGGGTCACCTCGCCGAGGAACACCCGCTCGGCGTCCATCACCGGCAGCCACGAGCGGTTGAACTCGTACATGCGCGACAGCAGGATGCGCAGGTGTTCGTCGTAGGCCGCGGTGGCGTTGAATTCACGCAAGTACTGCGCGCAGGTGCCGCTCTGACGGTACAGGTCGCGCCGTCGCACATAGCCCAGGGCCTTGTTCTCGGCACAGGTGACCACCACGTAGCGACGGTCATGTTCGTCCATCAGCTCCAGCGCCTCGCTCACCGGGGTTTCGGGGCTGACCGAAGGCGCGTTGTCGGCGGCGTCTTCGGCCTTGACCAGCAGCAGGCGCTTGAGCGTGCTGTCCTGGCCGACGAAACTGCTGACGAACTCGTCGGCTGGATGCGCCAACAGGGTATCCGGATGATCGAACTGGACCAGCTTGCCGGCGCGGAAGATCGCAATCTTGTCCCCCAGCTTGATAGCTTCGTCGATGTCGTGGCTGACCATGATCACGGTCTTGTTCAGCGCCCGCTGCATTTCGAAGAACTCGTTCTGGATCATCTCGCGGTTGATCGGGTCCACCGCGCCGAACGGTTCGTCCATCAGCAACAGCGGCGCATCGGCCGCCAGGGCCCGGATCACGCCGATCCGTTGCTGCTGGCCGCCGGACAGCTCGCGAGGGTAGCGATGCAGGTACTGCTTGGGCTCGAGCTTGATCATGCTCATCAGTTCGCGGGCACGGTCGTGGCACTTCTGCTTGTCCCAGCCCAGCAGGCGCGGGACCACGGTGATGTTTTCCTCGATGGTCATGTTCGGGAACAGGCCGATCTGCTGGATCACGTAGCCGATGTTGCGGCGCAGGGTCACTTCGTCCAGGCCGGTGGTGTCTTCGCCGTTGATCAACACCTTGCCCGAGGTGGGCGGGATCAGGCGGTTGATCATCTTCAGCGTGGTGCTTTTGCCACAGCCCGACGGCCCGAGGAACACGCAGATCTCGCCTTCGTTGACGATCAGGTTCACCGAGTCCACGGCCTTGACGTCCTTGCCGTTGCTCTTGAAGGTTTTGCTGAGGTTTTGAAGTTCGATCATTTCAATAGTCCTTTTGGGGTCAGCGAGCGTTGCAGCCATTGCAGAAGCAGGTCGGCGAAGATGGCCAGGAGACTGACCAGCACGGCGCCGACGATCAGCATCGACATGTCGCTGCGGCTGATGGAAGCGAGGATGAGCACGCCCAGGCCACCGGCGCCGATGGTGGCGGCGATGGTCATGACGCCGATGTTCATGACCACGGCAGTGCGTACGCCGGCCAGGATCACCGGCACGGCGATGGGCAGTTCGACCATGCGCAGGCGCTGGGCGAAGGTCATGCCGATGCCGCGGGCGGCTTCACGGATACCCGGTTCGACGCCGGTCAAGGCCAGGTAGGTGTTGCGCATGATCGGCAACAGCGAATAGAGAAACACCGCGGTGATCGCCGGCATCGGGCCCAGGCCTTGGCCGAACTTGGAGTAGAACGGCAACAACAGGCCGAACAGCGCGATCGACGGAATCGTCAACAGCACTGTGGCGCTGGCCTGCAAGGGGCCGGCGAGCGCCGGGAAGCGGGTCATGAAAATACCCAGGGGCACGCCGACCACAATGGCCAGGGTCACGGCGATGCCCACCAGGGTGATGTGCTGCCAGGTCAGATGCAGCACCAGCGGCCAGTCCAGATGGGAAAAGGCGTCAAGAAAATCCATGGCTTTTCCTCCAGGTCATTGGGTTGAGAGCAGCGAATGTTGGCGCAGGAAATCGGCGGCAACGGCGGAGGGGCTTTCATGATCGACGTCCACGCGGGCGTTGAGCTGGCGCATGGTTTCATCGTCGAACAGCTCGGCCAGGGGCTTGAGCTGCGCGGCCAGTTGCGGGTGCGCGTCGAGGAACGCCTGGCGCACCACCGGCGCGGCGGTGTAGTCGGGGAAGTAGTGCTTGTCATCTTCCAGCAACTTCAACTTGAACGCGTTCAGCCGGCCGTCGGTGGTATAGACCAGGCCGGCGAACACCTGACTGTTGCGCAGGGCGGTGTAGACCAGGCCCGCGTCCATCTGCCGGATGTTCTTGCGGGTCAGGTTCATGCCGTACTGCTCGACCATGCCCGCCAGGCCGTCGGAACGGTTGGCGAATTCGGTGTCGAGGGCCACCAGATGATTGTCATCGGCTTCGGCCTGCAACACCGTGTTCAACTGGCTGATGGAGTTGATCTGTGGGTATTGTTTCGCGACTTTTTCCGGCAGCGCCAAGGCGTAGGTGTTGCTGAATTTCGACGGTGTCAGCCAGGCCAGGCCCTTTTTTGCGTCGAGTTCCTTCACCCGGGCGTAGGACTGGGCGCTGTCGAGTTTTTCCGTGACGTGGTTGTAGGCCACCAGCGACACGCCGGTGTATTCCCACAAAAGGTCCAATTGCCCGGTTTCATGGGCGCTGCGGGCCAGGTTGCTGCCCAGGCCGCCGGTGATCTGCGCGTCGTAGCCCTTGGCGCGCAGATATTGCGCGGTGATTTCCGCCAGCAGTGTCTGCTCGGTGAACACCCGGGCGCCGAGGCGGATCAGCGGTTTTTCAGTCGCTTGGGCGAACCCTGCGAACAGCAGGACACAGCCCAATATCAAGCTCAACTTCTTCATAAACGATTTCCTTTTTCCAGCCGGCTTATGACGGTCGCAGACCGCGTTCCAGCCAGAGGCGGCTGGCCAGTGTCACCAGGCCGTCGAGCAGCAACGCCAACAGGGCGGTGCAGGCCGCGCCGAGCAACAGCTGCGGCTGGTTGTTCAAGGCGATGCCAGGGAAGATCAGGCTGCCGAGGCTGTTGGCACCGATCAGGAACGCCAGGGGCGCAGTGCCGACGTTGATCGCCAGGGCCACGCGCACGCCACCGACAATGATCGGTACGGCGTTGGGCAACTCGACTTTCCACAGCACCTGGCGTGGGGTCATGCCGATACCGACGGCGGCTTCCTTGAGGGAGCCCTGGACATTCTTCAGGCCTTCATAGGTGTTGCGCACGATGGGCAGCAGCGAGGCAAGGAACAGGGCGAAGATGGCAGGCCCGCTGCCGATGCCCAGGATGCCCAGGGCGATGGCCAGCACGGCCAGGGGCGGTACGGTATTGCCGATGTTGAACACTTGCATGAAGCGTTCGGCGCGCCCGACCAGGCTGGGGCGGCTGAGGGCGATGCCGGCGGGGATGCCGACAACCAGGGCCGCCAGCATGGAGGCCAATACAAGCATCAGGTGCGCTTGCAGGTAAAACAGCAGATCGTCGCGGTAGCGTTGGATCGTATCGATGCCGATCCAGTGGATCAACAGGGCCAGGAGCGCGACGACGACCGCACCCCCGATAAGCCCTTTGCCATAGCGGATAGCCACAGGCGGACTCCTTTGTCTTTCAGTCGGCGCACGCTTTCCCGGGCGGCAAACCATCACTGGTTGCCGGAAAAACGTTCGCGAGAAGCAGCTCTTTTCGAGGCCGGTAAACGGCCGTCGAAGTGAGCCATGAGCGCAGCCTCGTCAGGCTAACTTGCTGATTTTTCAGACCCTGACGGTTGCTCGTATCAGGGGGGTGGACGCCTCCACGCGGCAAAAGGTTCCCATGGAAGGGATGATCTGGCCACCTTGGATGTGCTCAACGGTTCGGTTCCTGGCACAAGTTGAGCTATAATCGCCGCCCTTTTTTGAATCACCTGCCAGGCGATTTCCCATGACCAAACAGGCCGCCGAAGTCGCGAAACGCCGCACTTTCGCCATTATTTCCCACCCCGATGCCGGTAAGACCACCATCACCGAAAAGCTCTTGCTGATGGGCAAGGCGATTGCGGTCGCCGGCACGGTGAAGTCTCGCAAGTCCGACCGCCATGCCACCTCCGACTGGATGGAAATGGAAAAACAACGGGGTATCTCCATTACCACGTCGGTCATGCAGTTCCCGTATCGCGATCACATGATCAACCTGCTCGACACCCCGGGCCACGAAGACTTCTCCGAAGACACCTACCGCACCCTGACGGCAGTGGACTCGGCCTTGATGGTCCTCGACGGCGGTAAAGGCGTCGAGCCACGGACCATCGCGCTGATGGACGTCTGCCGCCTGCGGGACACGCCGATCGTCAGCTTCATCAACAAACTCGACCGCGACATCCGCGACCCGATCGAACTGCTCGACGAGATCGAAGCCGTCCTGAAGATCAAGGCGGCGCCGATCACCTGGCCGATCGGTTGCTACCGCGACTTCAAGGGCGTGTACCACCTGGCCGACGACTACATCATCGTCTACACCGCCGGTCACGGGCACGAGCGCACCGACGTCAAGATCATCGAGAAGCTCGACTCCGACGAGGCCCGCGCGCACCTGGGCGATGAATACGATCGTTTCGTCGAGCAGCTGGAGCTGGTGCAGGGCGCCTGCCATGAGTTCAACCAGCAGGAATTCCTCGACGGCCAACTGACCCCGGTGTTCTTCGGTACCGCCCTGGGCAACTTCGGCGTGGACCATGTACTCGACGCCGTGGTCGATTGGGCCCCGCGCCCGCTGCCACGCGTCGCCAACGAGCGCACCGTGGAACCGGTGGAGGAGAAATTCTCGGGCTTCGTGTTCAAGATCCAGGCGAACATGGACCCCAAGCACCGCGACCGCATCGCCTTCATGCGCATCTGCTCCGGCAAGTACGACAAGGGCATGAAGATGCGCCACGTGCGCACCGGCAAGGACGTGCGCATCGGCGACGCCTTGACCTTCTTCTCCTCGGAACGCGAACAACTGGAAGAAGCCTTCGCCGGTGACATCATCGGCCTGCACAACCACGGCACCATCCAGATCGGCGACACCTTCACCGAAGGTGAAACCCTGGGTTTCACCGGCATCCCACACTTCGCCCCGGAACTGTTCCGCCGCGTACGCCTGAAGGACCCGCTCAAGTCCAAGCAGCTGCGCCAGGGGCTGCAGCAACTGGCCGAAGAGGGCGCCACCCAGGTGTTCTTCCCGGAGCGCAGCAACGACATCATCCTCGGCGCCGTCGGTGTGCTGCAGTTCGATGTGGTCGCCAGCCGCTTGAAAGAGGAATACAAGGTCGAGTGCTCCTACGAGCCGATCACCGTGTACTCCGCCCGTTGGATCGAATGCGGTGACAAGAAGAAACTCGAGGAATTCTCCAACAAGGCTGTGGAAAACCTCGCCTTGGACGGCGGCGGTCACCTGACCTACCTGGCCCCGACCCGGGTCAACCTGGCGCTGATGGAAGAGCGCTGGCCGGATGTGAAATTCCGCGCGACGCGTGAGCATCATTAAGCGCTGAGCGTTGAAACCGAAACCCCGTTGCGAAAGCTGCGGGGTTTTTTATGACCTGCCCCATATCCTGGGCATATATAACTCACTGTGGGAGCGGGCTTGCTCGCGAAAGCGGCGGGTCAGCTTGCCTGGATGTTGGCTGTGCCGGCCTCTTCGCGAGCAAGCTCGCTCCCACACTGGATCTTCAGAGAACAGAAAATTTGTGTTCGGCACAGATTCTCTGTGGGAGCGAGCCTGCTCGCGATGGCGGCAAGTCAGCTTGCATGGGGCAGGTTGCTAACGCGGATCGGCGATATCCAGCGCCCGATTCGCCAGCAACTCACTCACCTCAATCACTTGCAGGATCCCCAGCGCAACATGCCGGCGAGAGCCTTCAAGGTCGAATGCCAAGTCGCTGATCATGGCGTTGGCGGAGGCCAGGTTTTCGCTGAGGTTGGCGAGCAGGCTTTCGCTATCAATCCCCTCCACGACGGTCAAGAGCTGAGCAGCTCGCGGCTCTTTCTTGGCTTTGGCCTGTTCCGGCTTCAAATAATAATCGAGCGCCCGCTCAGTGGCTTCGTGGAATTTTTCCGGATCGAGGCTTGAGTAAGAAGAGGTGGGGTCTGATTCTGGGGGATTGGGTGTAGCTTTGAACATGATGACGCTCCTATGAGGAATGGGCGTCGCCAAGACCTGTCGCTAAACAGAGTGGTGGCGACTGCACGCAGGTTAGCGAACCGGACATAGGCACCCGGCAGACCCGAAGGTCTCCTACATACAGCCGCCATAACGTAATCGCGGTTGGACCCCCCAATGCAGCATGGTTGTTTATGTGCCTATGGTTCGGGTCGCTAAACCCGACCGCTGATTTTCAGCGACCCGGTAACCATAGAGTCCGGCCTCAAGGCGCACAAACCGGCGGATTCTGGCTGAGTTGTAGGCAAAGGTGCAAGGCGATGTAGCCTCGGGACTAGTGCTCCGTGTTACTGGTTTATGTCTGTAAGGCTTTAGGAGGGTGGGCGATGGCGGGGGTTGAAGGTACTGGCGCCATCGCGGGCGAGCCTTGCTCCCATATGGGTTCCTGGCGTTAGTAGGTTTGGAGATAACGCTTATTCGAAACCAATCTGTCGGGCAGCGGCATTTCTGACTGTCATGCAGCGTCCTATCTGGTGAACCGGCCTGTTCAGAACTAGATTTTCTTGAGCGCCGTCAGGCCCCGGCTTCACCCGGAAAAGAAGGAGTTGGCTATGAACAAGCTTCTACGCATGATGTTTTTGCTGAAGGTTTTGGTGATGCTGTCCCTGGGCTCTACCGCCGCATGGGCCGAATGCGATGAGCATGAGAAACACGCGTCGACTGGGCAAGTGGCGCAAGGCGAGATGATGCTTGCCGCGACCACCACACAGGAGTCGGGTGATCAGGATGGTGATGACTCGACGATCGAACAGGACCCCGACGACGGCGGGGAGAGTGGTGAGGGCGACGATGCCGACGAAGGCGATAGCCAGACGTAGATTTCTGCCCTGAAGAAAACCCCTCCAGCCCCGACTGAGCCTCAGTCGAGGCTGGAGGGGTTTTTTTATGCGAGTGCATAACCAAAAGCGAAAACGTACCCCTGTGGCGAGGGAGCAGGCTCCCTCGCCACAAGTGTTCTGTCTGCCTTTTGCCTTACGCCGCGCCGTCGAGGAAACGTTCAGCGTAGTGACACGCCACCAGGCGGTTATCGAGCGGCCGCAAGGCCGGTTCTTCAGTCTTGCAACGTTCGGTGGCGTACGGGCAGCGTTTGTGGAAGGCGCAGCCGGGCGGCGGGTTGAGCGGGTTGGGCAATTCGCCGACGATCTTGATCTTCGGCTTGTTCGGGTCCGGGTGGATGGTTGGCGTGGCCGACAGCAGCGCCTGGGTGTACGGGTGCAACGGGCGGCTGTAGATGCTCTCGTTGGGGCCCATTTCCACCGGCCGGCCGAGGTACATCACCATCACGTCATCGGCCACGTGCTGCACCACCGCCAGGTTGTGGGAAATGAACACGTAGGCGGTGTTGAATTCCTGCTGCAAATCCATGAACAGGTTCAGCACCTGGGCTTGGATCGACACGTCCAGCGCCGACGTCGGTTCGTCCGCCACCAGCACCTTGGGTTGCAGCATCATGGCGCGGGCCAGGGCGATGCGCTGGCGCTGGCCGCCAGAGAACATGTGCGGGTAGCGCTGGTAATGCTCGGGGCGCAAGCCTACCTGCTTCATCATCGCCTGGACTTTTTCCCGCCGCTCGGTGGCCGACAGGTTGGTGTTGATCAGCAACGGCTCGGCCAGTTGATCGCCGATTTTCTGCCGTGGGTTGAGGGACGCATAAGGGCTCTGGAAGACCATCTGCACGTCTTTGCGCAATTGCTTGCGTTCGGCCTTGTTGGCACCGGTCACTTCCTGGCCGGCGATTTTCAAGGAGCCGGAGGACGGTTCTTCGATCAGCGTCAGGGCCCGGGCGAGGGTGGATTTGCCGCAACCGGATTCACCCACCACGGCCAGGGTCTTGCCGGCTTCCAGTTCGAACGACACACCGTTGAGGGCGCGCACGGTCGCATGGCCCTTGAACATGCCACGGGACACTTCGTAATGACGGGTCAGGTCACGGGCGGTAAGTACGACGGCCATCACGCCACCTCCTGGTTCAACGGGTAGAAGCAGCGGGCGAGGCTGTTGGATTTCGGATCGAGGGCCGGGCGTTGTTGGCGGCAGTTGTCTTGCACGTACGGGCAGCGCGGCGACAGCAGGCAGCCTTGCGGACGGTCGTAGCGACCGGGCACGATGCCCGGCAGGGTCGCCAGGCGCTCGGCGCCCATGCTGTGCTCCGGAATCGCCGCCAGCAGCGCTTCGCTGTAGGGGTGGGCGGGAATGTCGAACAGTTGCGGCACCTGGCCCACTTCCACGGCCTGGCCGGCGTACATCACGCACACGCGCTGGGCGGTTTCAGCCACCACGGCCAGGTCATGGGTGATCAGCACCAGGCCCATGTCCTGTTCTTTTTGCAGGGCCAGCAGCAGGTCCATGATCTGGGCCTGGATGGTCACGTCGAGGGCGGTGGTCGGTTCGTCGGCGATCAGCAACTTCGGCTCGCCGGCAATGGCCATGGCAATTGCCACGCGCTGGCTCATACCCCCGGACAACTGGTGAGGGTAGGCGTCCATGCGGCTGGCGGCGCCAGGTATCTCGACTTTTTCCAGCAGTTCGATGGCGCGCTTGCGGGCGGCCTTGCCGGACATCTTCAGGTGCAGGCGCAGCACTTCTTCGATCTGGAAACCCACGGTGTAGCTGGGGTTGAGCGCGGTCATCGGGTCCTGGAAAACCATTGCCAGGTCCTTGCCGACGATCTGCCGGCGCTGGCGGTTGCTCAGCTTGAGCATGTTCTTGCCGTCGAAGTTCAGCGCATCGGCGGTGACGATGCCGGGGTGCTCGATCAGGCCCATCAGCGCCATCATGGTCACGGATTTACCCGAGCCCGATTCGCCGACGATCGCCAGGACTTCGCCTTTTTCCACGCTCAGGTCCAGGCCATCGACCACCGGCACGGCGGTGGCGTCGCCGAAGCGAACGTTGAGATTCTTGATTTCTAGCAGTGACATGGGAATCTCCTCAGGCGGCATTCTTGAGTTTCGGGTCCAGCGCATCGCGCAGACCGTCGCCCATCAGGTTGATTGCCAGCACGCTGAGCAAAATGGTCAAGCCAGGCAGGCTCACGACCCACCAGGCGCGTTCGATGTAGTCCCGGGCCGAGGCCAGCATGGTGCCCCACTCCGGGGTCGGCGGTTGCACGCCGAGGCCGAGGAAGCCCAGGGCGGCGGCGTCGAGGATGGCCGAGGAGAAGCTCAAGGTTGCCTGGACGATCAGCGGTGCCATGCAGTTGGGCAGCACGGTGATGAACATCAGGCGCGGCAGGCCGGCACCGGCCAGGCGGGCGGCGGTGACGTAGTCACGGTTCAGTTCGCCCATCACCGCGGCACGGGTCAGGCGCACGTAGGACGGCAGCGAGACGATGGCGATGGCGATCACGGTGTTGATCAGGCCTGGGCCGAGGATGGCGACGATCGCCACGGCCAGCAGCAGCGAAGGCAGGGCGAGCATGATGTCCATCAGGCGCATGATGGTCGGGCCGAGGATGCGCGGGAAGAACCCGGCGAACAGGCCCAGCAGGATGCCCGGGATCAGCGACATCACCACCGACGACAAACCGATCAGCAGCGACAGGCGCGAACCCTGGATCAGGCGCGACAGCAAATCGCGGCCCAGTTCGTCGGTGCCCAGCAGAAACTGGATCTGCCCGCCTTCAAGCCAGGCCGGCGGCGTCAGCAGGAAGTCGCGGTACTGCTCGCTCGGGTCGTGAGGCGCGACCCACGGGGCGAAGATCGCGCAGAACACGATCAGGATCATGAACAACAGCCCGGCCACGGCGCCCTTGTTGCGGGAAAACGCGTGCCAGAATTCTTTGTAGGGGGATGGGTACAGCAGGCTTTGATCGACTGCTACCGCGGTAGTTGGAGTACTCATGGTTTTGATCTCAGCGCTGGTGACGGATGCGTGGGTTGGCAAAGCCGTAGAGGATGTCCACGACGAAGTTGACCAGAATCACCAGGCAGGCGATTAACAGGATGCCGTTCTGCACCACGGGGTAGTCCCGGGCGCCGATGGCTTCGATCAGCCACTTGCCGATGCCCGGCCAGGAGAAGATCGTTTCGGTCAGGACCGCGCCGGCCAGCAGCGTGCCGACTTGCAGGCCGACCACGGTCAGCACCGGGATCAGTGCGTTGCGCAGGCCATGTACGAACACCACGCGCGACGGCGACAGGCCTTTGGCCTTGGCGGTGCGGATGTAGTCTTCACGCAGCACTTCGAGCATCGAAGAACGGGTCATGCGGGCGATCACCGCCAGCGGAATGGTGCCCAGCACGATGGCTGGCAGGATCAGGTGGTGGAGGGCATCGAGAAACGCGCCCGGCTCGTCGGCCAGCAGGGTGTCGATCAGCATGAAGCCGGTTTTCGGCTCGATGTCGTAGAGCAGGTCGATCCGTCCCGACACCGGCGTCCAGCCCAGGGACACCGAGAAGAACATGATCAGGATCAGGCCCCACCAGAAGATCGGCATCGAATACCCCGCCAGGGAGATGCCCATCACCCCATGGTCGAACAGGGATCCTCGCTTGAGTGCCGCGATCACCCCGGCCAGCAGGCCCAGGATACCGGCGAACAACAGGGCGGCCATGGACAGTTCCAGGGTCGCGGGAAACAGGGAGCTGAACTCGGTCCATACGCTTTCACGGGTACGCAGCGATTCGCCGAGATCGCCCTGGGCCAGTTTGCCGATGTAGTCCAGGTACTGGGCATACAGCGGTTTATTAAGGCCAAGGCGTTCCATTGCCTGAGCATGCATTTCGGGATCGACCCGACGTTCGCCCATCATCACTTCCACGGGGTCGCCGGGGATCATGCGAATCAACGCGAAGGTCAGCAAGGTGATGCCGAAGAACGTGGGGATCAATAATCCCAGTCGGCGGGCAATAAAACTAAACATCTTCAGGTGTACCTCATCAGCCGGTTAGGCGTGCCCGGCAACTCTTGGGTCAAGAGCGGCCGGGCGTTTTCTTATCTACTTCACCTGGGTGGTGGCGAAGTTGTTGGTGGTGAGCGGGCTAATCACATAGCCTTCTACGTTGTTGCGCATTGCCGTGAACATGCGGGTGTGGGCCATGCTGATCCACGGTTGGTCCTGGTTGAAAATCACCTGGGCCTGTTCATAGAGCTTGATGCGTTCTTCAGGGTTCACTGTGGCGCGAGCCTGGTCGATCAGGGCCTGGAATTTCTCGTTGCACCAGCGCGCGTAGTTTTCGCCGTTCTTGGCCGCTTCGCAACTGAGCATAGGCGTCAGGAAGTTATCCGGGTCGCCGTTATCACCCGCCCATCCGGCGGAGACCATGTCGTGCTCGCCGTTTTTCGCGCGCTTGAGCATTTCGCCCCATTCCATCACGCGGATGTCGACCTTGATCCCGACCTTCGCCAGGTCCGCCTGCATCATCTGCGCGCCGAGCATCGGGTTGGGGTTGGTCGGGCCGCCGCCATTGCGGGTGAACAGGGTGAACACGGTGCCTTCCGGCACGCCGGCTTCCTTGAGCAGCTCGCGGGCCTTGTCGAGGTTGCGGGGCGGGTTCTTCAGGTCGTGGTTGAAACCCAGCAGGGTTGGCGGGTACGGGTTGACCGCCACGGTGGCGTTGCCCTTGCCGAACAGCGCGTTGACGTAGGCTTCCTTGTCGAAGGCCAGGTCGATGGCTTTGCGCACCCGCACGTCGCTCATGTATTTGTGGCTGGTGTTCAGGGCAGTGTAGGAGACGGTCATCGCGTCCAGTTCAGCGACCTTCAGGTTCGGGTCTTTTTTGATGCTGGGGATGTCATCGGGTTTGGGGTACAGCGCGATCTGGCACTCGTTGGTCTTGAGCTTCTGCATGCGCACGTTGTTGTCGGTGGCGATGGCCAATACCAGCGCATCGGCCGGTGGCTTGCCACGGAAGTAGTCCGGGTTGGCCTTGAAGCGAACCTGGGCGTCCTTGTTGTAGCGCTGGAAGACGAACGGCCCGGTGCCGACCGGCTTGCTGTTGAGATCGCCGGCCTTGCCGGCCTTGAGCAACTGGTCGGCGTATTCGGCCGGGTAGATCGAGGAGAAGGCCATGGCGATGTCGGCCAGAAATGGCGCTTCGCGGCGGGTCAGGCTGAACTTGACCGTGTGCTCGTCGACTTTCTCGACGCTTTTGAGCAGTTCCTTGAAGCCCATGCTTTCAAAGTAGGGGAAGCCCACGCTCGACAGTTTGTGCCATGGGTGGTTCGGGTCCAGCTGGCGCTGGAAGCTCCAGACCACGTCGTCGGCGTTCATGTCGCGGGTCGGCTTGAAGTATTCGGTCGTGTGGAACTTGACGCCCTTGCGCAGGTGGAAGGTGTACGTCAGGCCATCGTCACTGATGTCCCAGGATTCGGCCAGGGCCGGAATCACCTCGGTGGTGCCGGGCTTGAAGTCGGCCAGGCGGTTGAAAATGGTTTCCGCCACGGCGTCGGCGGTGACTGCAGTCGTGTATTGGACCATGTCGAAGCCTTCCGGGCTGGCTTCTGTGCAAACCACCAGGGGTTTGGCCGTGGCGCCAACGGCGACACTCAGCAATGCGGCGGCGATGGCGGCGCGTAGGGGGTTCATGTTCATCGTCAATCCTCTGCAATCGGGTCAATGGCAAAAGACCGGACGGTCAACCTTGTGAGTCGACCGCCCGGTGGCAGTTTAGAGAATGTTGAACGGGATGGTGGTAACGAGGCGGAACTCGTTGAGGCTGCCATCGGCCTGGTTTTCGCTGGCGCGGTGTGCGGTGTAGGTCGCACGGATCGCGGTGGCTTTCAGAGGGCCGCTCTGTACGGCATAGGACGCACCGACGCCGTATTCGTAGTGGTGCTCACCGTCCATCGCCCGCACGTCGCTGTAACCGGTGCTGTTGTAGTGCGTACCGTCGATACCCCAGCCGCGCGCCTGGTAGATGTTGAACTTCAGGCCCGGCACGCCGTATTCAGCCATGTTCAGACCGTAGGCGATCTGGAAGGATTTCTCGTTCGGGCCGTTGAAGTCCGACAGCAGGGAGTTGGCCAGGTAGATGCCGTTGGTTTCGTGCAGGTAGTCGAAGTACTCGTTACCGTTCACTTCCTGGTACGAGAATGTCAGGCTGTGGGCCTGGTGCGTCAGGCCGAACGACAGGGAGTAGGTGTCGTTGTCGATTTCGCCCAGCTTGCTTTTGCCCGAGTCCACGGTCTTGTAGTAGTTCAGGCCGGTGGTCAGGCTCAGCACCGAACTGTCGCCCAGCTCATGGGTGGCGCCGAAGTAGTACTGGTTCCACATGTCCTCGGCTTCGGTCGCCCAGAGGCTGGTCTTCAGGCTGGCCAGTGGCTGGTAAGTGATACCGGCGGTGTTGACGTGATCGGTCTCGACGCTGCTGTCACCGTATTCGGAGCGGAACTTGCGCTGGCTCTCTTCGGTACGCGGCGAGTTGCGGTCGAAGGTGGCGATGTCGAATGCCAGGTTTTCGAATTCTTCGCTGTGCAGGCTGACACCCTGGAAGCTGGAAGGCAGGGCACGGTTGCCGATGACGTCGACCATCGGGCTGCTGAAATTCTGGCGGCCGGCGGTCAGGGTGGTGTTGGAAACGCGGGCCTTGAGGTTGGCCAGGCCCAGCTTGCTCCACTGGCCCACGGCGTCGCCGCCTTCGCGGGTCAGGGTACGGTTGTTGCCGGCGCCAGGACGGGTGGTCGGTGCACCGCCGTTGTTGGACGCCAGGTCCTTGCGATCCTGGTCCAGGGCGATGGCGTTGTAGGCGGCCAGTTCGGTGCTGAAGCCCACGGTGCCTTCGGTGAAGCCCGAGTTGTACTTGATGATGGTGCCCTGCACCCAGTTGATCCGGCGGTCGGTCTCGCGAGCTTCGCCGTTCTTGCGATAGGTGAGTTTCGTGCCGCGCTTGAATTGCTCGTTGGCGTACCAGTTGCGCGTGGTGCCAGTGATGGACTGGCCGTCGATGAAGCCTTTGGCTTCGCTTTGCTCGCTGGTGGTCTTGAGGGTCACCGGGGTGATCGCCTGGCTCTGGGATTCTGCAAAAGCTGTTGCGCTAATGCTGCTGATGGCCAAGGCCAGTATTGCGGTGTTGCTCAGTTTCATCGGTAACGCTCCTTTGCTTTCTTTTTCATGCCGTTCTTTTTTGGTGATACGGCTATCGGTTTTACAACTCATTCACAGCCTGCAAACGTTTGCTTGATGCCTGATCGGCGAATTACGGCAAGACGTCGGCATGGGGCTTCCATAGGAAGCCCGCGCTGTGTGGCTAACGGTTATGGGTTCAGGCTGACGCCCGAAAAGACATTGCGACCGAAGGGGCTGACTTTGAACCCTTCGACTTTGGCACTCAGCGGCTGGTTGACCGTCGAGTGGGCAACAGGGGTGATCGGCACTTGCTGCTTGAGCAACTGCTGGGCCTGTTTGTAGAGCACGGTGCGCTGGTCGCGGTCGGTGACGACCTTGGCCTGCTTGATCAGCTTGTCGTAGTCCTGGTCGCACCACATGGAGTAGTTGTTGCCACCAATGGCGTCGCAGCTGTACAGCGTGCCGAGCCAGTTGTCCGGGTCCCCGTTGTCACCGGTCCAACCGATCAGGCTGACGTCGTGTTCGCCGTTCTTGGTGCGCTTGATGTACTCACCCCATTCGTAGCTGACGATCTTCACTTTCAAGCCGATCTTCGCCCAGTCGGCCTGGAGCATCTCGGCCATCAGCTTGGCGTTGGGGTTGTACGGACGCTGCACGGGCATGGCCCAGAGGGTGATTTCGGTGCCTTCCTTGACCCCGGCGGCCTTGAGCAACTCCTTGGCTTTTTCCGGGTTGTAGGCGGCGTCCTTGATGGTGTCGTCGTAGGACCACTGCGTCGGCGGCATGGCGTTGACCGCCAGTTGACCGGCGCCCTGGTACACGGCATTGAGAATGCCTTGCTTGTTCACCGCCATGTCCAGCGCCCGGCGCACTTCGACCTGATCGAACGGTTTGTGGCGGGTGTTATAGGCGATGTAGCCGAGGTTGAAGCCGGGCTTCTCGATCAGTTGCAGCTTGGGGTCGTTCTTCAAGGCCGGCACGTCGGCCGGACGCGGATGCAGGGTGATCTGGCATTCGTTGGCCTTGAGCTTCTGCACTCGCACCGAGGCATCGGTGTTGATGGAGAAGATCAGATTGTTCAGCTTCACCCGCTCCGGGGCCCAGTACTGCTGGTTGGCGACGTAGCGGATGTTGGAGTCTTTCTGGTAACTCTTGAACTCGAACGGCCCGGTGCCGATCGGCTTCTGGTTGATGTCGCTCGGCTTGCCGCTCTTGAGCAACTGGTCGGCGTATTCGGCCGACAGGATCGCGGCGAAACTCATGGCGATGTTCTGGATGAATGCGGCGTCCACGCTGTTGAGGGTCATGACCACGGTCAATGGCCCGGTCGCTTCCACCTTGGCGATGTTCTTGTTCAGGCTCATGCCGTTGAAGTAGGGGAACTCGGTGGGGTAGGCCTTGCGGAACGGATGCTGCGGATCAAGCATGCGGTTGAAGGTGAACAGGACGTCGTCGGCGTTGAAATCCCGGGTCGGCGTGAAGTAGTCGGTGGTGTGAAATTTCACCCCTTCGCGCAGGTGGAAGGTGTACTTCAAGCCGTCTTCGGAAATGTCCCAGCGGGTTGCCAGGCCTGGAACGACGTTGGTCGCGCCTTTTTCGAACTCGGCCAGGCGGTTGTACAGCGGCTCGGCGGCATCGTTGTCGGTGGCCGTGGTGTATTGCGCGGTGTCGAAACCGGCGGGGCTGCCTTCGGAACAGAACACCAGGCTACCGCCGGCGGCCTGGGCTGCGGACGTCGCGGCCAACAGGCCGGTGCCCAGCAATGCGGATAAAACCAAGGTATGGCGCATGACGCTCCCTCTCTCGTTCGGGGTGTTTTAACAGTGAACCGGCGTCCTTCCGGGGACAGGTCCGGGGCACTGAGTTCATTCCATTGCGTAGCAATGCCGCAGGGCTGGCAAGTCGTCCAAGTGCCGACGGTATGAGCCGTGGACCGGGCGGTAAATGCGTAATGCCTGAAAGACTTGTGGGAAAAGGCGATGCATCCCAAACCAACTGCTGTGGTACGCAGTGCTTTTGGATGTAGGCGTTTTCCTAGGTCTTGGCGTAAAGCAACCCTATGCCGTGGGAGCGAACCCTGCTCGCGATGGCATTGCTTACCGCTCCGCCATCACGCTCTAAAGAGTGGCCGCTACGCCCGAAGCGTCGGATCGGCCCAGCGGGAGCAAGCTCCCTCGCCACAGGTCACCTTATTTGCTGACGCTGACGCCGTAGAAAGAATTCAAGCCAAATGGGCTGATCTTGAAGTCCTGCACGTTGGCGCGCATGGGTTGGAACACCGTCGAGTGAGCGATGGGTGTCATCGGGACAGCATCTTTGAGGATGTGCTGCGCCTGCTTATACAGCTCGGTGCGTTTGGATTGATCCGAAGTGCGCTTGGCTTGCTTGACGATGTCGTCGAACTTTTTGTCGCACCATTTCGAGAAGTTGTTGCCCTGCAGCGAGTCGCAGCCAAACAACACGTTGAGCCAGTTGTCTGGGTCACCGTTGTCGCCGCTCCAGCCGATCAGCATGGCGCCGTTTTCACCACCCTTGGAACGCTTGATGTACTCGCCCCACTCGTAAGTGACGATCTTGGCCTTGATCCCGATCTTGGCCCAGTCCGATTGCAGCATTTCGGCCATCAGCTTGGCGTTCGGGTTGTAGGGACGCTGGACCGGCATGGCCCACAGGGTGATCTCGGTACCTTCCTTGACACCGGCTTCCTTGAGCAGCTCCTTGGCTTTCTCCGGGTTGTACGCCGCGTCCTTGATGGTGGTGTCGTAGGACCACTGGGTCGGTGGCATGGCGTTGACGGCCAGTTGGCCGGCGCCCTGGTAAACCGAGTCGATGATCTGCTGCTTGTTGACGGCCATGTCCAGTGCCTGACGCACTTTCAATTGGGCCATCGGGTTGGGCTGGTCGCTGCCCTTGATTTTGTCCATCACGTTGTAGGCGATGTAGCCCAGGTTGAAGCCCGGTTGGTCCGGCATCTTCAGGTTCTTGTCTTCCTTGATCGCCTTGAGGTCGGCGGGGCGTGGGAAGAGCGTGACCTGGCATTCATTCTTCTTCAGCTTCTGGATACGCACCGATGGGTCGGTGGTGATGGCGAAGATCAGGTTGTCGATCTTCACGTCTTCCGGAAGCCAGTATTCCTTGTTGCCGGTGAAGCGGATGTTCGAGTCTTTCTGGTAGCTCTTGAACACGAACGGGCCGGTGCCGATGGGCTTCTGGTTGATGTCGGAAGGCTTGCCTTCCTTGAGCAACTGGGCGGCGTATTCAGCCGACTGGATGGAGGCGAAGTGCATGGCCATGTTCTGGATGAACGCGGCGTCTACGGCGTTGAGGGTGAACTTGACGGTCTTGTCGTCGAGCTTCTCGACCTTGGCAATGTTGGTGTCCATGCCCATGTCGGTGAAGTACGGGAATTCGGTCGGGTACGCCTTACGGAACGGGTCATCCTTGCTGATCATGCGATTGAAGGTGAACAGCACGTCGTCGGCGTTGAATTCGCGGGTCGGCTTGAAGTACGGAGTGGTGTGGAACTTGACGCCTTCACGCAGGTGGAAGGTGTAGGTCAGGCCGTCTTCGGAAATGTCCCACTTGGTCGCCAGGCCAGGAATCACGGCGGTGCCGCCGCGTTCAAACTGGGTCAGCCGGTTGAATACGGTCTCTGCAGAGGCGTCGAAGTCGGTTCCGGTGGTGTACTGACCCGGGTCAAAACCGGCCGGGCTCCCTTCGGAGCAGAACACCAGGTTAGTCGCGGCTTGGGCGAAAGGTGCGCTGGCTAATAAGCTTGCACCGACTAAAAACGGAATGACCGCTTGTTTAAGCATGTTGGCCTCATGATTTGTTGTCATTTTTGGATTTGAGGGCGACCTCGTGAGTCGTCCTGCGGATACTTATGCAGGCCCCATACCCAATGCAAGATCCAGAGCGGTTGCAAGTCTGAAACAGTGGCACGAACGTACCTTAATGTCGCATTCGTGTAACTTCTGACGCAGTTGACCGTTTGCGGGTGTTTTTTTGGCGCCAAAAGCGCTCCTTGCCGGTGCGCCACGCAACGGTGGCGCACCGGTTTGGCGCGGGTGTTACTTCGTCAAACCCACGCCGTAGAAGGGTGTCAGGCCGAATGGGCTGAGTTTGAAATCCACCACTTTCCTGTTTATTGGCTGGAAGACCGTGGAGTTGGCAATGGGCGTGATCGGCACCTGTTGCTTGAGGATTTTCTGCGCTTGCTGGTACAAATCGATCCGTTGCTGGCGGTCGGTGGATACCTTGGCCTGCTGGATCAAGCGGTCGTAGGCCGGGTCGCACCACTTGGCGTAGTTGCTGCCCTTGACCGCCGCGCAGCTGTACAGCACCCCCAACCAGTTGTCGGGGTCGCCGTTATCGCCGGTCCAGCCGTAGATCATTGCGTCATGCTCGCCATTTTTTGCACGCTTGATGTACTCGCCCCATTCATAACTGACGATGTTGGCCTTGATGCCGATCTTGGCCCAATCCTGCTGGATCATCTGTGCCGACATTCGTGCGTTAGGGTTGGACGCGCGTTGCACCGTCATTGCCCATAAGTTGAGGGTGGTACCCGGCGCAACCCCGACCTCCTTCAGTAGCGCCTTGGCCTTGGTCACGTCGTGGGGCGCGTCCTGGATGCTCGGGTCGAACGACCATTGGGCCGGCGGCAAGGCATTCTGCGCCAACTGCCCGGCGCTCTGGTACACGGCCTTGATGAGCGCCGGCTTGTCGATGGCCATGTCCAGCGCCTGGCGGACCTTGAGCTGGTCCAAGGGCGGGTGTGTCACGTTGTAGGCCAGGAACCCCAGGTTGAAACCGGGCTGCTTGAGCACTTGCAGGTTCGGATCCTGTTCGATCACTTCGATGTCGGCCGGGCGTGGGTAGCCACTGACCTGGCATTCGTCGCGCTTGAGCTTTTGCAGGCGCACGGCGGCGTCCGGGGTGATGGAGAAAATCAGGTTGTCGAGCTTCACGTCCTCGGGTTTCCAGTACGCCATGTTGGCGGCGTAGCGGATCTGCGAGTCCTTCTGGTAGCGCTTGAACACGAACGGCCCGGTGCCGATGGGTTTCTGGTTGAGGTCGCCGGCCTTGCCTTCCTTCAGCAACTGCGCTGCGTATTCGGCGGACTGCACGGAGGCGAAACTCATCGCCAGGTTTTGCACGAAGGCTGCGTCGACGTTGTTCAGGTTGAAGCGCACGGTGTGCTCGTCGACTTTCTCGACGCTTTTGATCGTGGTGTTCAGGCCCATGTCGGTGAAGTACGGCGATTCGGTGGGGTAGGCCTGGCGGAACGGGTGCTGCGGGTCCAGCAGGCGCTGGAAGGTGAACAGCACGTCGTCGGCGTTGAAATCGCGGGAGGGGGTGAAGTAGTCGGTGGTATGGAATTTCACCCCTTCGCGCAGGTGGAAGGTGTAGACCTGGCCGTCGGGGGATACGTCCCAACTGGTGGCTAATCCGGGTTCGACCTCGGTGCCGCCGCGCTTGAACTGGGTGAGGCGGTTGAAGACGGTTTCAGCCGAGGCGTCGAAGTCGGTGCCGCTGGTGTATTGGCTGGGGTCGAATCCGGCGGGGCTGGCTTCGGAGCAGTAGACCAGGGTGGTGGCGGCTTGGGCCATCGGGGCGCTGCTGATCAGGGCCAGGGCGAGCAGGAGAGGCTTGAGGGTGGTTCTGTCCATGAAATCCCTTGGGGGGTGGTGAGGTTTTCAGGAGAGTAGCGTTGCGGGTGGGGGTGTTGGAAATATCGAAAAGTGAGGGGGACCGTTGGGTTTGGGTATAGCGCTTTTCGACGAGGCGGCCTGATAGCCGACCTGTCTCTCCCGGGTGTACTCCCGTCAGGTCTGTGGGAGCAAAGCTTGCTCGCGATGGCGGCCTGACAGCCGGCCAGGATGTTGTTGACCGGGTACATATCCATTGCTGCGGTAACGGCCACTTAGGGTTCCGCTCTTACAGCGGCTCACTTTTGAGAAGCGCAAAAGTAAGCAAAACGCTACATGCCCCACCACTCGGTGCCTCGCTAGGGCTCGGCATGCCCTCACTCCGGCATTGCTCCGTGGGCCCGCCGCGAAGGGCCATCCATGGCCCAGCGCGGCTATCCCGGCATCCATGCCGGGATGCCCACTCCACAATGCCTGCGTTCGGCCA
>NZ_FPJC01000035.1:0-36659 GCF_900119265.1 Pseudomonas sp. NFACC04-2 | reverse complement strand
ACACCCAAGCAATTTGAATGCTCCAAGCCCCAGGGCGAACGAGACCAGATTGCGGTGTGTGAAGACGAAACGAACCGAAAGTTCGAGACGCTCAACCGCAACACACAAACTATCGCATACCCATTCGCTGGAACGTGACCGCAAGGCACGCGCTGGCTACCGAATTTCTTGACGACCATAGAGCATTGGAACCACCTGATCCCATCCCGAACTCAGAAGTGAAACGATGCATCGCCGATGGTAGTGTGGGGTTTCCCCATGTGAGAGTAGGTCATCGTCAAGATTAAATTCCGAAACCCCTATCTGCTGACGCAGGTAGGGGTTTTGTTTTGCCCATCATAAAAGTCTGCGAACGCTCGTAATAAATTTGCACAGTTATTTTCGAGCTGGAGCACTAGAATAGCCCCACCTTAGCTGAGCCTGAGCTGTTTATGCCCGATCCGTCAGACACTGATAGGTTGCCAGATCTTCCTCTGGGCGATTTGGTTGCGTGTCATGAGTGCGACTTGTTGATGCGCAAGCCCCAACTGGCCCATGGCGAAAAAGCCGAGTGCCCCCGCTGCGGTTATGAGCTTTATGCTCACCGGCACAATGTCGTCGAACGCAGTCTTGCGTTGGTGATCGCCGCCTTGCTGTTATATGTGCCGGCCAACTTCTTACCCATCATGCAACTCAATCTGCTTGGGCAGTCCTCCCAGGACACCGTCTGGAGTGGGGTAGTGGGTCTGTTTGATACCGGCATGCAAGGCGTCTCGGTAGTCGTGTTCCTGTGCAGCATGGGCATCCCGTTACTCAAGTTGCTTTGTCAGTTGGCGGTGCTGCTGACCATTCGCCTGGACGTTGGCCGTAGCTACGGTTTGTTGCTGTACCGCATTTATCACCATCTCCGCGACTGGGGAATGCTCGAGGTTTACCTCATGGGCGTGCTGGTGGCCATCGTCAAGTTGGCAGACATGGCAGCCATCACTGTAGGCCTTGGCTTGGTGTGTTTCATCAGTTTGTTGCTGGTCCAGGTCTGGCTGGAGGTGGTGATGTCACCGCATCAGATCTGGCAGGCGTTATCAGGAGAAGATGCCCATGCGGGCGATTGATGCCGGCATTCTGGTTTGTACGGAATGCCATGAATTGAATCGGCAGGACGCTGAAGCCGATAAACAAACCTGTACTCGCTGCGGCGCACTGATCCATCCCCGTCGCCCGAACAGCTTGATGCGAACCTGGGCATTGTTGATCACGGCCGCGATTCTTTATATCCCGGCCAATATGCTGCCGATCATGACTATCAACTCACTGGGCCAGGGCGCCCCGAGCACCATCATGGCCGGCGTCATCGAGTTGGTTCACCACGGCATGATTCCTATCGCCGCCGTGGTGTTCATCGCCAGCATCCTTGTGCCGACCTTCAAGCTGGTGGGCATCGCTTTGTTATTGTTTTCCGTGCAGCGGCACCAGCCCATGTCGGCACGGCAACGCATTTTTATGTACCGTTTCATCGAGTTCATTGGTCGTTGGTCGATGCTGGATATCTTCGTGATCGCCATTCTGGTGGCGGTGGTGAATTTTGGACGGCTCGCCAGTGTCGAAGCCGGTCTCGGCGCGATTGCTTTCGCCAGCGTAGTGATTTTGACAATGATTGCCGCAGTAACCTTCGATCCCCGACTGATTTGGGATAACACGGAGTCGGATAACGACCATGACTGATTTGCCTACCGCTAAAACCCGACCGGCTTCGAACTGGTCAGCCATCTGGGTCTTGCCGCTGATCGCATTGATCATCGGCGGCTGGCTCGGCTGGCGGGCTTATAACGAGACCGGAATCGAGATCACTGTGCGCTTTGAGAGTGGTGAAGGCATCCAAGTCAACAAAACCGAAGTCGTCTACAAAGGGATGACAGTCGGTAAAGTGACGGCGCTTACACTCGACGACGAAGGCAGTTCCAAGGGTGTGGTCGCGACCGTCGAGATGAACAAGGACGTCGAGCAGTATCTCAAGACCGGCACACGTTTCTGGCTGGTCAAGCCGAGCGTGAGCCTGGCTGGGATCACAGGCCTGGAAACTCTGGTTTCGGGTAACTACGTGGCGATCAGTCCGGGTGAAGGCGAGTCGACGCGCAAGTTCAAGGCCCTGGCCGAAGAGCCGCCGCTGTCGGACGCCAAGCCGGGTTTGCACCTGACCATCAAGGCTGACCGGTTGGGGTCGCTGAACCGTGGCAGTCCGGTGTTCTACAAGCAGATCCAGGTCGGTCAGGTGAAAAGCTACCTGCTCTCTGAAGACCAGCGCACTGTGGAAATCAAAGTCTTCATCGAGCCGACCTATGCCAGCCTGGTGCGTAAACACACGCGTTTCTGGAACGCCAGCGGCATCAGCATCGATGCCAATCTCTCGGGCGTCAAAGTGCGCAGCGAGTCCCTGGCCAGCATCGTGGCGGGAGGTATCGCGTTTGCCACGCCGGAAAACCGTAAGGACAGCCCACCGACAGACCCAAGCCTGCCGTTTCGTCTGTACGAAGATTTCGATGCCGCTGCCGCGGGGATTCGCGTCAAGGTCAAGCTCAGCGACTTCGAAGGATTGCAGGCTGGCCGTACGCCGGTGATGTACAAGGGTATCCAGGTCGGCAGCCTGAAGACTTTGAAAGTCGATCCTGACCTGTCCAGCGCCAGCGCGGAGTTGACCCTCGATCCGTTGGCCGAAGATTATCTGGTGGCCGGCGCTCAGTTTTGGGTCGTCAAGCCATCGATTTCCCTGGCGGGCATCACTGGCCTGGAGGCGTTGGTCAAGGGCAACTACATTGCCGTGCGTCCAGGCGATAAAGGTGGAGCGCCGCAACGCGAGTTTGAAGCCAGGGCGAAGGCGCCGCCGTTGGATCTGCGTTCACCGGGATTGCACCTGGTCCTGTTGACGGAGAACCTCGGATCGCTGGAGGTCGGTAGCCCGATTCTCTACAAGCAGGTCAAGGTCGGATCGGTACAGAGCTACCAGTTTTCCCGCAAGAAAAAACAACTGATCATCGGCGTGCATATCGAGAAGGAATATGAAGGCCTGGTCAACGGTTCGACGCGATTCTGGAACGCCAGCGGCGTTACCCTCACGGGCGGCTTGACCGGCGGGATACAGGTCAAGAGCGAGTCCCTGCAAAGCCTGATGGCCGGCGGGATCGCCTTCGAAACACCGGAACCGAACGTGCCGTTGAAAAGGCGCATCCCACGTTTTCGTTTGCATGCAGATCGTGAAGCCGCACAGCAGAGGGGCACGGTCGTGACGATCAAGGTCGACCGCGCCGATGGCTTGCGCAGTGGTACGCCGGTCCGCTTCAAAGGGCTGGATGTGGGTAAGATCGAAGAGGTCGATCTCAGCGCCGACATGCAATCCGTGTTGCTCACTGCGCGTATCACCGAAGTGCCGGAGCGTATCGCCCGGGTCGGGTCTCAGTTCTGGGTGGTCAAGCCTGAGTTGGGGTTGATGAAGACCTCCAACCTGGAGACGCTGGTCACAGGCCAATACATTGAAGTGCAGCCTTCGGCGAAAAACCTCGGGCCACAAAAAAGCTTCGTGGCCTTGGCCAACCCACCGGAAAGCGCTGTACCCGAAGCGGGTCTGAGCCTGGTGCTGAGTGCGGCCCGCCGTGGTTCGTTGAAGATCGGCGTGCCGGTCACCTATCGCGAGATCACCGTGGGCAAGGTCACCGGTTATGAGTTGGGCCAGACGGCGGACCGGGTGTTGATCCATATCCTGATCGAGCCCAAATATGCGCCACTGGTGCGCAGCGGCACACGCTTCTGGAACAGCAGTGGCTTCGGTTTGGACTTCGGTCTGTTCAAGGGCGCGACGGTGCGAACCGAGTCGCTTGAAACGCTGATTCAGGGCGGTATTGCGTTCGCAACGCCGGACGGTGAACGAATGGGCAATCCGGCCCGAGCGGAGCAGACCTTCCCGTTGTTCGATAAGTTTGAAGACGAATGGCTGACCTGGGCGCCGAAGATCAGTCTTGGCAAGTAGTTGTGACGCTATCGCGAGCAAGCTCGCTCCCACAGGGATGCAGGATCGTTCATCCAGAGACAGTCCAATGTGGGAGCGAGCTCGCGATGAGGCCTTCCGTTGCACTGAAGACTCACAACTAGCGCAATAAAAAAGGCCGCGGTCCATTTGGATCGCGGCCTTTTTCATGCCCGGCTATTTACTTCACACCGGATCCAGCTCCGGCTCATCGGCCTGCACATTCACCGTGGCCTTCACCGCATCGTGACGACGGATGTATTTCCAGTCCGCTTCGTCGATGTAGATGCCGTTCGGGCCGCTGCCGCCTTCCAGGTCGATGGCGACACTGGCGCAGACTTGCGGTTTCACACTGGCGAGGATCGGCACGAAGCCCAGTTGTAGGCTGGTTTCCAGCAGTGCCGCCTGGTTTTTCTCGTCGATGTCCGCCGCTTCGTCCAGGTAGTAAGGCAGGCGCACGCGACCGGCCTGTTCGCGGTCCATCAGGTGCAGCAACAAGTACATGTTGGTCAGCGCCTTGATGGTCATGGTGGTGCCGTTGGACGCCGCGCCGTCGATGTCGGTGTGGATCACGGGCTGACCATTGACCTTGGTGATCTCGAACGCCAGTTCGAACAGGTCCTTGAGACCGAGCTGGTTGTGATTCGCCGCCACCAGCCGCGCCAGGTATTCCTTGGCTTCTTCGTTCTTGTTGTCCTGCTCGGCGCTCTGGCTGAGGTCGAACACCGACAGCGTTTCGCCTTCCTCGTACTGGCCAGCGCTGTGGATGATCTGGTCGATGTGCTTGAGCGCTTCCTTGTTCGGCGCCAGGACGATGCGGAAGCTCTGCAGGTTGGACACCTGACGCTTGTTGATCTCGCGGTTGAACAGCGCCAGTTGGTGCTCGAGGCTGTCGTAGTCGCTGCGGATGTTGCGCAGGGTCCGGGCGATGTCGGTCACGGCGGCACGGCGTGCCTTGCCCAGGGTCAGTGCTTCGTCGGTGCGGTGGGCATAGGCGTTGATCAGCAGTTGCAGGCGCCGCTCCATGTCATCTTCGCTGTCGAACTTGGCCACGCCCTTGAGACGCACCTGGGCATACAACGCTTCGATCTGGCCATCGACGCGCAGCAGCCCTTGCCAGCTGTCCTGGTAGTCGTTGAGCAGCGGCAGCAGGTTGTCCATGGAGTCGTCGACCGGGTCCATGAACGGCGTGCCGAACGGCAGGTCCGCCGGGAGCAATTGACGACGGCGCAGGGCGTCGTCGAGGGTGCGTTGCTTGGCTTCCATGTCGGCGATCTGCCGGCCCACCAGTTGCAACTTGGCGGACAATTGCTGGACGCGTTCGGTGAAGGCATCGCTGGAGCGCTTGAGTTCGTCCTGGGCGGCTTCCATCTGCGCCAGTTGCTCGAGCTTCTCGCCTTCCTCGGCGCTCAGGGTCTGGCTGCGACGGAAGTCTTCCAGGGCTTTTTGCGCATCCAGTACCTGCTGGTACAGCGCCTCGGTCTGGGTCTTGCTCGCGGCGCGGTCGGCGGCCACGGCTTGTTGGGTCTTGAGCTGCTTGAGTTCTTTTTCCAGGCGCTCTTTCTGGTCCCGCAGCGCGGCACGGTCGGCCAGGGCTTGCAGGGCGGGCGGCTCGATGTGGGACAGGTCGATGGACAGCCCCGGCACTTCGAAGCGCTCACCCTTGAAGCCGTCGAGGATCAGCTCCATGGATTTGACCCACTCGCCGTTCTCGTCCAGCGCGATGCCGTGTTCGCCCAAGGGCAGGCTGAACAGGGCGCTGTTGAACAAGCGCATCAGGCGTTCGACATCCTGCTGCGAGAATTCTTCCCGCAGGCGGGCATAGCTGTTGTTGTCGGCGTGATCGAGCTGCTGCTTGACCGACTTCAGGCGTTTTTCCAGGTCCCGCAGGCGCTCTTCCAGGTCTTCGGCGCTGAATTGCCGGGACTGGGCCAGGGCACCGGCCAGTTCGTCATGGGCGTCCTTGGCGGCGAGCAGTTGTTGCTCCAGGACCTTGACGTCGTCCACCAGGGCGAAGCGGTTCTTGAGCACCGACAGTTCGCCGAGCCAGCGCTGGATGCCGCTGATTTCCCGTTCCAGGCGCATCAGTTCCTGAGTGCTGCCGCGCTGGTCGTTCTGCAAGGCATCCTGTTCGTTGCGGTAGTGCTCGGCCTGGATGGTCAGCTCTTCCTTGCGCGCGCCGGCGTAGTCCGACCAGGTGCCCAGCAACGAATCGAGCAATGGCGAGAGGCGATGCAATTTGCCGCGCAGGATATCGCGCTGCTTCACGCCATTGGCCAGGGCTTCCACCAGCGGGCCGGCGGCCACGAGGGAGTTGTAGTCCTGTTCCATGCGGCGTACGTCGCGGAAGGCTTCTTCGCACGCCGCGATGTAGTCCACGCTGCCGGAACGCAGGCTGTGCTCGAACGCATCGAGGAACAATTGCTTGAGCTTGGCCGCGGTGATTTCACGCATGTGCAGCAGGTTGATGAACAGTGCGCGGAAGGTCTTGAGGCTTTGCTCGCTGGTGGAGCGCAGCGGGATCAGCGTCAGGTCCAGCGGGATCGAGGTGTGCCCACCCACCAGCAGGCGTCGCAGTTCATCCGGCTTGAGTTCGTAGGCTTTCAGGCCTTCGCGCTCCAGGTTAGTGAACAGCTCTTTCTGCCGCAGGCACGTGTCGTTTTTCTGATAGTGGGCCAGGTCCAGTTTGCCGGCATAAGCAAAGAACTGGTGCCCGAAACCGCCGCCGGGGCCGCGACCGACCACGCCAATCACGTGCGGGCCGTGGGGCAGGGCGACTTCCACCAGGATGTAGCTGGTGTCCGAGGCAAAGTAGAAACGGCGGGATTGCTCCAGGCTGTACTTGCCGAAGCTCATGTCCGACATGCGCGCCAGGATCGGGAACTGCAAGGCGTTGATCGAGGCGGATTTACCCAGGTTGTTCGCGCCGTACACCGACAGCGGCTCTTCCAGCGGGAACAAGCCAAGGCTGTAGCCGGCGGTGTTCAAAAGGGCAAAGCGGCGGATGCCGTAGCGTTCCTTGCTCATGCGTCGGTCTCCTGTTCTTCGGCAATGGCGCGGGCCAGGGCGTCTTCTTCGCTTTCACCTTCGAATTCGCTGAGGTCCAGCGGATCATCGGTCTGCAGCAGTTTTTCGTCGCTGTCTTCGTCGATCAATACCGGTACCGGCAACGGCAGCACGCTGTGCAGGCTGGCGGCCAGGTCGCGGTCCTGCTGGACCGACAGGCAGACGTCGAGGAAGCGGTGCATCGGCGGCAGGAAGCGGTACACGCCGTTTTCTTCGCTGGCAAAGCCCAGTTGGGTCATGCGGCGCATGATTTTTTCTTCCAACTCTTCCTGGGTCTGTACTTCGGCCTGGATGAACAGGTCGCGGTATTTTTCAAGCAGCGAAGGCAGCTCGTCGCGGCCCAGGCTGCCGCCGTCGAGCACGGCGATCGGGTCGCGGCCCTGGTCGGCCAGGTGCTCGACCAGGATGAAGGTGAACAGGGCCAGGCGCTGGGCGGTCTTGTTCACCGCCGCGGCGGCCAGGTCCGGTACGAAGTAGTAGAAGCCACGGGTGTCGCACACCAGCTCGAAGCCCAGGGCCTTGAACAGCGTGCGGTACTGGTCCTGGAAGTTCGACAGTTGGGCGTACAGCTCCGGGTCGCGGCGGCTGACGTGGTAACCCTTGAACAGCTCGCGGAAGATCGGCGCCAGCTGGGACAGTTCGGATAGATCAAGATGCATGGGGGATGCTCGCAGAATCCTCGGCGGCGGTGTCGCCGGCCGAGAGCAGGGCGAAGGAGCGCAGGCTGACCTGATGCTCGTGAGTGTGGTAGTCGCGGCGCTCCAGACGCTCGCGCTTGAAGCGTTTTTCCCGCGACAGGCGCGAGAACCAGTACAGCAATTCGTCGGTGGCGCCGTCCGGTTCCTGTTCCAGCAGCCAGGTCATCAGGTCCGGCATCGGCAGGGCGTCCTCGCAACGCTCGACCATTTCGCGCACGGTGCGTGGCGCGCGCGGTGCTTCGCCACCCTTGTGGGTCTTGTGAGACTTGGGGAAACGCGCCGGTTTCGGCTCGAAACGGGCCAGGGCATAGACATAGGCTTCGACCTGGCTGGCACTGCCCAGGAAGGTGCTTTGCGGCCGGGTGAACAGCGGCATGGCGGCTTGCGGCACGGCGTCGATGCCTTTGCGGCGAATGGCGGCCAGGGCCAGTGCGGCGCCACGGGTCACGGCGTTGTGGCGGCGGGCTTCCTCACGCAAGGGCAGCAGCAGCTCGCGGGCATGGCGCAAGGTCAACTGGGCGCTGGTCTGCATCTCGAGGATGCGCGCGTGGGTACGCAGCAGCATGTCGTCGTCCACCAGGTGGCCGAGGCGCTGCTGTTCGGTGAGCATGCGCAACAGCACGTTCTCGACCTTGCGCACGCCTTGCTCGAAGGCGCCGTCGGCGTTCACCAATTGGATCATCGGCTCGACGTATTCGTCCCAGGTCGCCAATACTTCGGCGTAGCGTTGACGCAGCGGGATCTGCCGGTCGCTGGTCTTGGCCCGTTCGGCCACGGCCACCAGGGCCTGTTCGTCGTTGGCGAGTTTCTTGAGGACGTCGCGCACGCGCATGTCCAGCAGGCGCAACTGGCGGGCCAGGTCGTTGCCGTCGCGAATGTCGAAGGCGTCCTGGATGTAACCGGCCAGGCGCTCGAGGTGGCGCAGGTAGGCTTCGATTTCCAGGCACAGGCCCAGGCGGTGTTCGCGGCGCAGGTAGGCGAGAAAATCATGGATCTGGGCGTTGAGCTCGAAACGGTTCGGGCTTTTCGCCACCGGTACGAGGATGTCCAGGCGGATCCACACGTCCAGCAGGCTGGTGATGTCCTGGGGCGTGCTGTCCAGTTGTTGGGCGGCCAGCTGTGAACGCAATTCGTTGAGGCTCAGGGTGCCCTGGTCGAAGTGCTCGCACAAAGGTTCCAGCAATGCCCAGTGTTCAGCGAGGGCGCGCAACACGCGCTTGGGTTCGATCATCGCAATGGCCGTCGGGTTGGCAATTAAAAGCGGCGATTGTACTGCATCGAGCCGGTTGCGATTCACCCCTTGGACGGACTGTCGTTCTCTATCGATCAACAATTGCTCCAACAGGGAAGCGATCCGCGTCGAAGGGCGGTAGAATCGCTTCCACTTTCAGTTATCCACAAGTGGCCGACCCTTGCTTATCGAGTCCCGTCGCCGCGCCTATCTGACCGCCATGCAGGTGGTCAACTGGCTGCCGCGTACCGAATTGCCGTTCGCCGCCCCGTCGCGGCCCGAGCTGTTGGAAGCGCCCGAGCCCGAGTACACCGCGCCGGCGATGACCGCACCTGTGGTCAAGACAGTCGCCGAGCCGCCAGCGCCAGCCCCCGAGCGGCCAAAAATCGAAGTGCCGCGCCCGAGCCTGGCCTCGACCCGAACCAATGCCAAGCCGGTGGAGGAGGTTGTGGAGGCGCCGCCCAAGGCTCCCTACGTCGCTCCGCCGCGTTTCGCCCTGCAACTGCTGCGGGCCGGACGTTGCCTGCTGTTGGTGGAGTTGCCCACGGGCGAGCCGTTCCAAAGCCGCGATCCGGCCTACTTGCTGCTCAAGGACATGCTGCGCGCCGCCGGTCTGCCGGACAGCCCGCAAATCATCGGCGAGCCGGTGCGTTGGCCATTGTTGTCACGCGGCACCATGGACCAGGGGCCGGAAGCGGCGCGGGATTTCGTCCAGGGCTTCGTTTCGGCGCGGCTCGAAGACGAGCCCTGCGTGTGCCTGTGGTTGATCGGCCTGCCGGCGGTGAAGTTTGCCGGCGAGGCGGATGCCGAAGCGTTCAATCGCGAACTGCAGGTCGAAGGCCTGGGCTCGGCCTGGGCGTTGCCCGGGCTGGAACTGTTAATGGAAACGCCACAGCGCAAGGCTGATGTCTGGCAAGCCATGCGCCGGCTGATGACGCGCTGGAAAGAATCGAATGAGTGACGCTGTATCGTTCCGCCCGATGACCGAGGCGGACCTCGACGCTGTACTGAAAATCGAATACGCGGCCTACAGCCACCCCTGGACCCGCGGGATATTTCTCGACGGGCTGGGCAAATACCAGATCTGGCTGATGTTCGAAGGCCAGCAGCAAGTGGGCCATGGCGTGGTGCAGATCATCCTGGATGAGGCGCACCTGCTCAACATTACCGTCAAGCCGGAAAACCAGGGCCGTGGCCTGGGGTTGCGTTTGTTGGAACACCTGATGTCGATTGCCTACAAGGCCGAGGCCCGGGAATGCTTCCTGGAAGTGCGCGACAGCAACCGCACGGCGTTCCGCTTGTATGAGCGCTATGGCTTCAACGAAGTGGGCCGGCGCCGGGATTACTACCCGGCGGTGGGTGGGCGTGAGGATGCGGTGGTCATGGCCTGCACCTTGGTGGACTGAAGCGTCGTGACCCCATGTGGGAGCGAGCTTGCTCGCGAAGACGGCGGTACATTCGACATCGATGCAAACTGATCCACCGCTATCGCGAGCAAGCTCGCTCCCACATGTGTTTGTGTTTGATCACACACTTGATGTACACCACCAGGCCCCTGTGGGAGCGAGCTTGCTCGCGATGGCGATTGCCGGGTCAACGCTTGCCATCCAGCGGATCGATATCCGCCATTTCCGCCTCATCCAGCCCGTCGCCCCCGCCAATGTCGTTTTCGTCCACTACGCTCAGGTCCCAGTCGGCTTGACCATCGTCACCCGCTTCGTGGGCATCGCGCGCGCCGTCTTCGCGGATGAGGGTTTCGGGGCTCATGTCGTCGTCGGTCGGTTGGTGATCGTCCGTCGAAGCCCCCGTCATGCCCGCTTCACGCACGCGTTCACGAGGCATCAGCTGCTCGCGTTCGTCTTGCGGCAATTCGTCGCCGATTTTCGCGCTGGGCTGCTCGTCGTCGAACTCCAACTCATGCATGGAGCCCATGCGATCTTCATTGTCGTCGATGGGTTCCGGTTGCGTCGCATCGAAAGGGCGTCGTGAATCATTCATGGCAATTCCTCCTACTGTGGGCCTTACTGGTGTCGACCGACAGCGCAGCCAGGAATTCCAATGCATCGCCGACGTGACCTCGATCGGCGGTCGTCTGTCACAGTTGCGCACTCTCTATCGAGGCTAGACAGCATGAACGAATTACAAGATCTGATTGATAACAACGCGCGCTGGGCCGATGCGATCAAGCAGGAGGATCCTGACTTTTTCGCCAAGCTGGCTCGTCAGCAAACCCCAGAGTATCTGTGGATCGGCTGTTCCGATGCGCGGGTGCCGGCCAATGAGATCGTCGGCATGCTGCCGGGCGATCTGTTCGTGCACCGCAACGTGGCCAACGTGGTGCTGCACACCGACCTCAACTGCCTGTCGGTGATCCAGTACGCGGTGGACGTGCTCAAGGTCAAACACATCCTGGTCACCGGCCATTATGGCTGTGGCGGCGTGCGTGCCTCGATGCAGGACCGCCAACTGGGCTTGATCGACGGCTGGCTGCGCTCGATTCGCGACCTGTACTACGAACATCGCGAGGCGTTGGGCCAGTTGCCGACCGAAGAAGAACGGGTCGACCGCCTGTGCGAACTCAACGTGATCCAGCAGGTGGCTAACGTCGGCCATACCAGCATCGTGCAGAACGCCTGGCACCGTGGGCAGAAACTGTCGATACATGGCTGCATCTACGGCATCAAGGACGGACGCTGGAAGAGCCTGGACACCACGATCAGCGGCTTCGAGCAATTGCCGCCGCAGTATCGGCTGCGTCCGGTCGGCGCGCCCTGACGCCGGCTCGTCAGTTGCGATGACACTGGCGACGCCAGTGCCGTAGAAAAGGTCATTCCCTGCTCATTGGGCGGTTCGTCATACCCGGTAATCCAGCCATGACAGTTGTACGAACCGCATTGAGTCTGACAGGGGCGCTAAAGCGCTTCCCGTGTCAGCGCAAACTTACACGGGAAGGCGCCTCAAGGTTTACACCGCCTCGGCAGGCAGCGGCATGGGCACTTTAAGTTGCGGAAGTTGCGACTTGATCGCTGGCGTTTCGCATTTTTTCGCCGCATCTGCCTCGCTCAGTTTACGCACCGAGGTATAGAACAACTCGCAGGTCTTTTCTTTTTGCGTGACCTGCCAGGTCTGCGTGCACTGGTTCAGCAGGGTGCTCGGGTCGGTGCCCGGCTTGCTGCCCATGCCGGCTTGCCAGCAGGCGGCGCTCAGGTCCTGGCCCATGACTTTCAAGCCGGCGGCATCCGCCTTGGCTTCGTCTCCGTCGTAATTTTCCTTGTCAGCGGCATACCAGATATAGCTCGGGTGGTTGGAGCCCAGGACCGGGACCTTGATCCCCGCGGTCGGCGTGATGGTCGCCAGGCCGAGCACGCCCACAGTCTGCCCGTACTGGGTCTTGATCCAGTTCCGAACGGGCGCTCCGAAGGCCACCATCGGCAATGCGGCGCCGCTGGCGGTTTGGGTGACCTGTGTGACCATGGTGGTCTGGTAATCGTTGAAGTAGCTGTAGAGCCCCTCCAATGTGCTGCCAGCATTGGACGGCGCGGCGATGGGCGCGATGTCGATGATGGTCTGGTAGGCCGGCGTCTGGTCAGCGGCAATGCCGTTGACAGTGAGCAGCGTGGCCCAGCGATCAGTGGTCGCCGACTCCAGGTAATCCTGGGCCTGGGTCAGGGAGTAGTCCGGCGGGAAGTGCAGCAACTCGACACTCTTGCGGTTTTCCAGGGCCATGCCCAGCGGCAGGAACAGGTACCAGTTGTAGGACCATTTCTTGTCGCTGTTGAGTTTCGAGGCTCCGTTGTACGCCAGGTCCCCGGCGTCGAGCAGCGCCTTCAGCGGTTGGCCGTAGTTCTTGGGCACGCCGTCGATGCTGGCATAGACCTTATCGTTGTCGATGTTGACCTGGACCTTGGCGGTGTCGTAGCCGTCGCGCTGCACACTTTGGGTCAGGTAATGCTCGACGGTCTGCTCTAGGGTCCAGTCGCGAAAACAAATGACGTTGCAGTTGTTGGGGTAGGCAAAGAGGCGGGTGACGCGCTCGGTGCTGCCCAGCTGTACGTCGATCTTGGTAACGTCGGCGGCCTGGGCGGTGACGCTCAGGGTAAGGGCGGCAAGAGGAAGCACTGCGAGTTTGAACATGCTCAGATCCTTTTCAGCGTGAGGGACCCCCAAAAGCAGGGCGTATCCATACTGAAACAGACCGAGCCGAAGAAGAAGTGGGCCGATGGAAATATCGGCCCTTTTTTATGGCTTTATGGCATCACTGGCGGCAAATAACTCAATGTCGTCCCCAGCGCCCATAGCAACGCCAGGACCAAGGGCGTATGCACCAGCAACTGCACGAAGGAAAAACCGATCAAGTCCCTCGCCTTCAGCCCCAACACCCCCAACAACGGCAGCATGTAGAACGGATTGATGAGGTTGGGCAGCGCTTCGGCGGCGTTGTAGATCTGCACGGCCCAGCCCAGGTGATAGTTCAGGTCGTTGGCCACCTGCATGACGTAGGGCGCTTCAATGATCCACTTGCCGCCGCCGGAAGGAATGAAAAAGCCCAGCACCGCCGAATAGACACCCATCAGCAAGGCGTAGGTGTCATGGGAGGCGATCTGGACGAAAAAGGTCGAGATATGGTGGGCCAGGGTCTGGGCATCGCTGCCCTTGACCGTGGTCAACAGCGCGGCGATCGAGCCGTACAATGGAAACTGGATCAGCACCCCCGTGGTGGTCGGCACCGCGCGGGCCACGGCGTCGAGGAAGCTGCGCGGCCGCCAGTGCAGCAAGGCGCCCAGCATGATGAACAGGAAGTTATAGGTGTTGAGCCCGGAAATAGCACTGATCGCGGGCTTGGTCGAAAATTCATGGAACAGCCAGCCGGCGGCCAGCAACACCAGCGCTATGGTCAGCAGCGGACTGTGCTCCAGCCATTCTCCCGGCCGGGTACGGGGTTGCAACGCGGGCATGCTGAAACTCGGGTCGATTCCGCAAGCGGCGGCGTCACGTGCGCTGTTGGGGCCGGGAGCGGTGGCATAGGCGACAATCAACGAGATCACGATCAGCGCCAGCAGCATCACGCCCGACTGCCAGAGGAAAATCGTCTGGGTGAACGGAATGACGCCGGTAATCGACAGGATCGAAGGCGGCAGGCTGGCCGGGTTGGCCTGCAATTGCGCCGCCGACGAAGACAAACCCAGCGCCCACACCGCGCCCAGGCCCAGGTAGGCAGCGGCACCGGCGGCGCGGTAATCCATCTTCAGGTCGGTGCGCCGGGCGAGGGCGCGCACCAGTAAGCCGCCAAACACCAGCGACAGGCCCCAGTTGAGCAACGACGCGACCATGGAAATCAGCGCTACCCACGCTACCGCGGAGCGACCGTTAGTCGGAATGCGCGCCAGGCGATCGATCAACTTGACGGCGGGCGGCGAGCTGGCGACCACGTAACCGCCAATCACCACGAAGGCCATTTGCATGGTGAACGGGATCAGGCTCCAGAAGCCGTCGCCGAACGCCATGGCCGCTGCCGTGGGCGTGGCGCCGATGAATTGCGTCGCCACGGCGACCACCAGCACCGCCAGTGCGGCGAAGACCCAGGAGTCGGGGAACCAGCGCTCGGCGAAACTGGAACAGCGCAAGGCGAAGCGGGCAGAACGGCTGTCTTCGATGTCAGTGGTCACGGACAATTACCTCGTTTTTATGGTTATGGGTTATTGATGGCGGCAAGGCTTCAAAGGTCAGGGCAACAGTAGAACAATCCAGTGACCATGGGAGGTTTATCGGGTTCGAGGTCACCCGGGAATATTTTCGCGCTCTTTAGAAAAAAAATGCCGGGCCGATGGCAAGGGAACAGCCAATTAATTGTTCTGCTGTTCCTGGAGCTGCCCATGTTCAACAACCGCCTGAAGCAGGAGCTACTGGCTCTTCGCCAAGAACTGTCCAGCCTTGTGCAAGTCAAGGAAAGCCTGGACCGTGAAATGCTTGGTCTCACCCTGGATGCCGATGGAAGGATGCAATCGGTCAATCAGAATTTCCTCGACGAGATGCACTACAAGAGCCAGGACCTGATCGGCCGGCCTGTGGATGAGTTGGTGCCCGCGTATTTGAAATCCAATGAATTCCAGATTCGCTTCAAGTCGGCGCTGACCCGTGGCGAGCACTTCTCCGGTGCCGTGCGCTTGCTGCGGGGCAATGGCCAGGAGGCCTGGCTGCGTTCGATCCTCCAGCCTGTACGGAATGCCGACGGGCGGATCCGCTTTTTTTCGATGTATGCCAGTGACCTGACCCGCACCATCGAGGCTTCCCGTGAGCATGAAAACCTCATCGGTGCGTTGGTGCGTTCAACGGCGGTGATCGAGTTCGATCTGGGCGGCCACGTACTGACGGCCAACGATCGCTTCCTCAATGCTATGGGCTATAACCTCGCGCAGATCAAGGGCAAGCATCACCGCATGTTTTGTGAGCCCGAGGAGTACAACAGCGCGGACTACCAACAATTCTGGAAGCGGCTGAACAGTGGCGAGTTCGTGGCCGGGCGCTTCAAGCGCATCGACAGCAACGGCCGCGAAGTCTGGCTGGAAGCCTCCTACAACCCGGTGCTCGATGCCAACGAGCGACTGTACAAAGTGGTCAAGTTCGCCACCAACATCACGGACCAGGTCAATCAGGAAAAAGCCGTCGCCGAAGCGGCCAACATTGCCTATAGCACCTCGTTGCAGACCGACAACAGCGCCCAGCGCGGCACGACTGTGGTGACCCAGGCCGTGGATGTGATGCGCGACCTGGCCCGGCACATGCAAACCGCTGGCGAAGGCATCGAGGCGTTGAACGAGCAATCCCTGGTGATCGGCACCATCGTCAAGACCATCAGTGGCATCGCCGAACAGACCAACCTGCTGGCGCTCAACGCCGCCATCGAAGCGGCCCGGGCCGGCGAGCAAGGGCGGGGTTTTGCGGTGGTGGCCGATGAGGTGCGCCAACTGGCATCGCGCACCAGCCAGGCGACCGATGAAATCGTCGGCGTGGTCCGCCAGAACCAGGACATGGCCCGCAACGCCGTGGCGCTGATGACCGACGGCCAGCATCAGGCCGAGCATGGCCTGGCCCTGGCCGCCGAGGCGGGGACGGTGATCGTCGAGATCCAGGACGGGGCGAAGAAGGTGGTCGATGCCGTGAGCCAGTTTGCCAATCAGTTGTCCACTTGAGGTTATTATTGTTTTTTACATATTAATTATTGTTTTGCGATAATTTTACGGCTATGTTTTGGGCTCCCTTATTCTATTGGAGCCTCACATGCACTCGAACCGTCTTGCCCTGTACAGCCAGCGAATGGCAGCCGTCACCCTTGTTTTCATGGTCGCGATGATGGTCGTCAACGCCGTGGCCTGGCTGTATCCTGAAGCGGCCTCCCGATACGGCCTGGGGTTTGCCCTGACCGAGCGGCAGCTGTCGAGCTTGCCTGAAGAGGCGATGCGGTTGACGGGGTGGCAGTGCCTGGGTGGGATACTGTTGACGAGCATTCCCTTGCTGGCCCTGGCGGTCGGGCTCGCCAACTTGCGCAGGCTCTTCAAGCACTACGCCCAAGGGCAATACTTTTCCACTGCGGCAGCGGTTTACCTGGGAAATGCGGGGCGCGCGGTGGCGTTGTGGGTGCTGCTGGACTTCATCTGCGAGCCGTTTCTCAGCCTGCTGGTGACGATCAATGCGCCGGTCGGCCAGCGATTGCTGACCTTCAGTATTACCGCTCCGTCTTTCGTCGCTTTATTTCTTGCTGCCTGTATTGCGATCATTGCCCGGATACTGTCCCAGGCCAGTGAAGTCGATTCAGAAAACAGAACATTCGTTTGAGATTCCCATGCCCATCGTTATTCAACTCGATGTGATGCTGGCCATGCGCAAGGTCAAATCCAAGGACCTTGCTGCAGCAATTGGCATTACTGAAGCCAACCTTTCCTTGTTGAAGCAAGGAAAGGTCAAGGGCATACGCCTGGCGACCCTCGAAGCCATTTGCAGTTATCTGCAATGTCAGCCTGCGGATCTGCTGGTCTATCAGCCCCAGGGCGAGGGCGATCAGTCGCCCAGTGCTTGACCCTCACGCCTTGGATCCGCACCGCCGGCCAACGAGGTTTTCCCTTGCGCATCACGCACCCGGACAATCGCCTGGGTGCCGCTGTTCATATCGATCTCGCTCACCTCATGGCCTTTGTCTTTCAGCGCCTGGATCAGTGCCGGGCTGAATTGGCCCCGCTCCAGTTCGGTAGGGCCGTTGCGGCTGCCGAAGTTGGGAAGGTTGATGGCGGTTTGCGGATCGAGGTCCCAATCCAACAGGCCAATCATGGATTTGGTGACGTATTCGATGATCTGGGAGCCGCCGGGGGAGCCGACAGCGGCCACCAATTCCCCCCGGCGATCAAAGATCAGCGTCGGTGCCATGGAGGAGCGCGGGCGTTTGCCGGGCTCGACGCGGTTGGCGACTTTTTGTCCATTCTCTTCGGGAATGAACGAGAAATCGGTCATTTGGTTGTTGAGCATGAAGCCCTGGACCATCAAGTGTGAGCCGAACGCCGATTCCACGGTCGTGGTCATGGACACGGCGCCACCCTGGTCATCCACGGCCACCACTTGCGAGGTGGAAATACGCAGGGGTGAACGGTCCGGGGCGTAGGCCACCTGGATGCCCGGTGGTGTGCCGGGCTTGGCGACGCCCATGCTACGAGGGCCGATCAGGCTGGCGCGGCTGGCCAGGTAGCCAGCATCGACCAAGCCTTTGAGCGGCACGGCGACAAAATTGGGGTCGGCAATGTATTGGGCGCGGTCAGCATAGGCCAGGCGCTCGGCTTCGGCGATCAGGTGCACCGCTTCGGGGGTGGGTTCAATGCCGGCGGGCTTGGCGGTCTTGACGGGTTTCAAAGGCGCGAGGGCCGCATGGCTATCGCGCTGTTCCAGGGCCTGCAACGTCCCGAGGATCTGCGCCACGGCAACCCCGCCCGAAGACGGTGGTGGCATGCCGCAGACTTGCCAGCGCTTGTAGTCGGTGCACAACGCTGGCCGCTCTCGTGCGGTGTAGCCTTGGAGGTCATTGAGCGAAAGACTGCCGGGGTTGGCGTGGTTTTGTACCTTGGCGACGATCTCTTCGGCGATCGGGCCTTTGTACAGCGCATCGGGGCCTTCGTTGGCGATGCGCTTGAGCACGCCGGCCAAGGCTGGATTCTTCAGCACCGTGCCAACCGCCTTCGGGCTGCCATCGGCGTTGAGAAAGTAGGCGGCCATGTCTGGCGAGCCTGGCAAGGACGGATCGGTAGCGATCAACGTGTGCAGGCGGGGGGAAATCGCAAAGCCTTGTTCCGCCAGCGTGATGGCTGGCTCGAACAGCGTCGCCCATTTGAGACGGCCATGTTTGCGATGGGCCAATTCCAGCCCGCGCAACACCCCCGGTGTCCCCACGGAGCGACCACCGATCTGGGCGGTGGTAAACGGCATGGGTTTGCCGTCAGCTTGCAGGAAAAGTCTTTCGGTGGCGCCAGCCGGTGCCGTTTCGCGCCCATCATAGGTACGCACAGCCTTGCCATCCCACAGCACAATGAACGCACCGCCACCGATGCCCGAGGACTGTGGCTCCACCAGGGTCAGCACGGCCTGCATCGCGATGGCCGCGTCGATGGCCGAGCCGCCGCGCCGCAACATCTCCCGCCCGGCCTCGGCCGCTAAAGGATTGGCCGCAGCGGCCATGTGCTTCTCGGCGTAGCGGGTCTGCAGATCGGTACGGAAGCCGGAGATGACCTCCGGTGGGGCGGGCAATGCCGGTGTCGCTATGGAGGAGGGTGGCGCCTTACAGGCCGCGAGTGTTAGAGCGACAGCCAGCAGCGAAACGGCTGACAGGCAATGAAGGTTCGGTTTCAGATCTGTAAGCACGTGTCGCTCCATCCGTGGGCTCGGGGTATGGAGATCGACTGTAGCGATGCGAGGCGTGTGGTGCAAATCCACCATGTGCTCGGCACAAGAGGGGAACCCCCTGAAGGAGCTGGTATGTCAGTTGCTTTTCCCGAGGCATAAAAAAACGGCCTATCTTTCGATAGGCCGTTTTTAGTACTTGGTGGCTACACAGGGACTTGAACCCCGGACCCCAGCATTATGAATGCTATGCTCTAACCAACTGAGCTATGTAGCCAAGTGGCGCGCATTATTCGCCGGTAACGAAGATGTGTCAAGCGTAAATCTGAAATATTTCTCTGCGCTTTCAACCGCTTAACAATCCCCGCCGCAAATCCCTGTCAGCTGAGCTGAAATCTCCCTGTGTTGGCGCTCAAGGCCTTGCTTCCCTGGCTCAAGGTATCTGCCGCCACGTTCACGGCCCGTGCACCTTCGAGCAAGCGCATGGCCGCCTGGTCGACCTGCTGGATATTGCCGCTGACCTCGTCGGCGGTGCTGGCTTGTTCATCCACGGCAGTGGCGATTTGCGCCAAGGTGTCGGTGACGCTTTGCACGGCGCTGGCAATTTCTCCCAGGCGTTCACCCAGGCCGGTCACGGCTTCGGCGTCGGTCTGGGCCTGGCCGCAGGCGGCCTCCATCAGGCTGACGGCTTCGTTGACTGTGGCGCGCAGGCTGTCGACGGTGCCGGCAATCTGTTGCGTGGAGGACTGGGTGCGTTGCGACAGGCTGCGCACTTCATCGGCCACCACGGCGAAACCACGGCCCTGTTCCCCGGCGCGAGCCGCTTCGATGGCGGCATTGAGGGCCAGGAGATTGGTCTGCTCGGCCACGCCACGGATGGTATCGACCACCAGTTGGATCTGCTGCCCTTGTTCGCTGACTCGCCCCAGTGCGGCGGCGGTTTCGTTGAGTCGCTGGTTGAGCTGCTGGATGCTCGCCGTGGTGCGCTGGCTGTCACGGCTGCTGTCGGCGGCGATGCGGCGGGTCTGCTGGGCACTATCGGAGGCCTGTTCACAACTCTTGGCCACGCCCTGGGAGGTGGCGGCCAGTTGCGTCGCGGCGGCGGCGATCTGGCTGATTTGCATCTGCTGGGCTTCGACTTCTCCCAAGGCGCCGCTGGAGTGTGTATTGAGGGTGCGCACGGCATTGCTCAACTGCAACGTTTCGTGGTCCACCCCCAGCAGGCTGTTGCGCAACTGCACCACGGCGACGTTGAGGGCGGTGCTGATGGCCGCCAGTTCATCGCGCCCTTGCACCGGCACTTGCAGGCTGAGATTGCCGTCGCGCAGGGCTTCGGCCAGCAGGGTGATGCCGCTGGCACTGCGCCGGATCGACGCTTGCAGGCACACAAAAAGATACAGCGCCGCCAGCAGCAGGCAGCCCAGCACTGTCGCTACCAGGGTGAATTGGCGAATCGCCGAACCTTGGTAGTGATCCAGCCGCGTATCCAATGCCACCAGGGATTGTTGCCGCAGGGTCGCCAGATCGGCAAGGAGGGCGTCCATGTGTTTTTCGAAGTCTTCCGGCTTCAGGTTGATGGCGCCGCCGAACACGCCGTCATCCAGCACTTTCAGGCCGGCGTCCAAGTGCTTGAGGCTGCCTTGGAATTGTCCGGCCCAGGTTTGCAAATCGCTGGGCAGGCGGGTTTCCAGCAATGCTCCGGTCTTGACCAGTTGATCCCGGGCGTCACCGATACGGCTGCGCAGGTCCCGCAGTTGCAGGCGACTTTGCAGCGTGAACTGGCCCGACACCACGGAGGCCTGGCCAACGCTGGCCAGGCGGCCGACCCGTTCGATCAGGTCCGGTGTCTGCTGGGTGGAAATCTGGGTCAGCAGATAAGTTTCCAGCCAAGAGGCGAGGGTCAAGCGGTTATCCATGACCATCTGCTCGCGCAACGCCTGCAGGGCGCTGAGGGCCGTGGTGAAGCGGTCGTAGCCATCTGGCCACCAGCCCACGCCGCCCAGGCTTTTCGAATCCAGCCCGTTGAGGCTGGTTTGCAGGGTTTGATAGCGGGTGAGGGTATCGGGTTCGGCCCCTTCGGTTTGCAGGGTATTGGCCAGGTCACTGGCCGCCTGGTTGAGGGTGGGTTGCACGGCTTCGTACGCCGCCATCGCAGCCAGTGTCGCGGGTGTCGGCTGCCGATTGGTCTCGGTGGCACGCCAGCGGGCGGCGCGGTTGCGCTGGGCTGTGAGCAGGTTGTCGAGATTATCCAGGGCCAGCAATTGGCGAACCCCGGCGCGTTCTCCGGAAATCAGGCTGAGCTTGTCGCGATAGTCCTGGCCGATGAGCCACAGGCTGCCCATGAGCGGCAGGATAAAAAGCAGGAACAGCAATTGGAATTTGCGGGCGAAGCCGAAATGCCCCAACAACCTGATTCCCGGTGATAGAAAAGCCTGCATGCCCATACTCCCCTGAACACCCCTGCACTGTTTTTGTGCGTTTTTACACAGTGCAAAAACGGGTGCCCTTTTAAAAGGCCACGAAAGTTTGTCCAAATCGGCTTGGTAGGCCAGCTCTGTAGCGAAACTTCCCATTCTCGGTCTCCTTTGTAAGGAGCCGCGTTGTAGCTCATTAACAAGGCAAGATTCAGACCATGGCGTTGAGCTATCACCTTGGTATTCGACAATTTTTTCAAGGTCGATAGCAAGCTAAGGGGATAGCCTTGTCGCACCGAAAAATGGCACATTGGCACACCTGCCCCTGTGCACCCTCTGTCGTATGGAAACTCCTATGGCTACCAGCAATACCCAGGCCGCCACCCCATCCGTTGCCGCCCCGGCGCAAAGCAGCCCGTTGGTCATGCGCATCATCGGCGCCGTGGCGCTGGCGCACCTGATCAACGATTTGATCCAGGCAGTGCTGCCGTCGATCTACCCGATGCTCAAGGACAGCTATGGCCTGACCTTCACTCAGGTTGGCCTGATCACCCTGACGTTCCAGTTGACCGCATCTTTGTTGCAGCCCTGGGTCGGCTATCACACGGATCGACATCCCAAGCCCTGGCTGCTGCCGGCCGGGACGGTGTGCACGTTGATCGGCATTGTGATGATGTCCATGGTCGGCAGTTTTGCCTTGATCCTATTGGCGGCGGCATTGATCGGTATCGGCTCGTCGACCTTCCACCCGGAAGCATCGCGGGTGGCACGACTGGCTTCGGGTGGGCGCTACGGGCTGGCGCAATCGACGTTTCAGGTGGGCGGTAACGCCGGCTCGGCCTTCGGCCCGCTGCTGGCGGCGGCAATCATCATTCCCTACGGGCAAGGCAATGTGGCCTGGTTCGGGTTGTTCGCCCTGTTTGCGCTGTTCGTGCTGTACCGCATCAGCCGCTGGTACGCCAACCACTTGAACCTGTTCAAGCTCAAGCAAGGCCAGGCGGCCACCCATGGTCTATCCAAGGGCCGGGTCCTGAGTGCGCTGGTGGTGCTGGGGCTGCTGGTGTTTTCCAAGTACTTCTACATGGCCAGTTTTACCAGCTACTTCACGTTCTACCTGATCGAGAAGTTCGACCTGTCGGTGGCCTCTTCCCAGTTGCACCTGTTCCTGTTCCTCGGTGCCGTGGCGGCGGGGACCTTTTTTGGCGGACCGATTGGCGACCGGATCGGGCGCAAGGCGGTGATCTGGTTCTCGATCCTCGGCGTGGCGCCGTTCACCCTGATCCTGCCTCACGTCGACCTGCTGTGGACCAGCATTCTCAGCGTGGTCATCGGCTTCATCCTCGCTTCGGCGTTCTCGGCTATCGTCGTGTATGCCCAGGAGCTGGTGCCGGGCAATGTCGGGATGATCGCCGGGGTGTTCTTTGGCCTGATGTTCGGTTTCGGCGGGATTGGCGCCGCGCTGCTGGGGCATCTGGCGGACATCCGTGGCATCGAGTATGTGTATTGGTTGTGCTCGTTCCTGCCGTTGTTTGGGGTGTTGGCGATTTTCTTGCCGAGGACTAAAAAAGTCTGATCCGCATCCAGATGGCCGTTTACCAATGAGTGTTGGGTTTTATGCTGAAAAATCTTTTGATCAGAACGGTGACCGCCGCCATGGGTAAGCGTAAACGCAAGACACTGCCGAAGGATTTCGGTCAGTTGCTGGAGCAGGCCTCGTTTGCCGAGCTGGTCGCCGTGTTCGATGCGTGCGAGCTTGAAGCCACCGGCGGTTACAGCAAGAGCACCGCGCTGGGCTTTTACAACTGTCCCGACGAACTGGCGCGCTGGCTGGTGGAGCAGGGCGCCGAGATCAATGCCCGTGACACTTACCAGCGAACGCCCTTGCACCATCGCAGTTCGAGTTGGATCGGGGGTATCGACCTGCTGCTGGATTTGGGCGCCGATATCGAGGCGCAGGATTACCAGGGCTATACGCCGTTGCATGCCGCGGCCAACAGCCACAAAGCCGAGGCCATCGCTGCCCTGATCCGCCGTGGCGCCAATGTCGATGCCAAGAGTCGACAGGGGCACGGTGTCCTGCATATTGCCCTGGCGACTACCCGCAACGCCGATATCGAGGCCACCGCGACAATCGCCCAGACCCTGTTGGCGGCAGGGCTGCAGCGCGATGAGGGCATGCTCGTTGAAGTGCAGCGCATCGGCCGTGAATTCGAGTTTCACCGGGCCTCTTTCAATCCGGACTACCTCGAGGCAACGGACGCTGCCCTGACCCGTCTTTATCGCCTTTTCGACGTCGAGCCCGTTGCTTCTCGCAAGGTTCACGACGGTCAGGCTGCCATCGTCGTGACGGCCAGTGGCTGGCCAGACCAGCATCAACAACTGTGGGAGCTGCTGGTGCCATCCTCGGGCGCCGCAGCGACGGCGCAGGGTGAGGTGATCCGCATCAGTGGCCGTATCTCCCGAGAGATTCACCACAACGGATCGGCCAACTGGGACGCCGATTTCAAAGCGATGTTGGTGGCTCTGGTTGACCATCTGGGCAGCGCCGTGCCCTTGCCTGAGGCCGACCTCGCTGAAGCGAGGGCACTGGCTGCCGTTCTACGGGGTGGCGACGATAACGGCGAGCAGACTGATCGTCTCTGTGAGTTGGCCGTGCGTTGGGTGATCGCCAACCCGCAGCCAGTCCCATTGGCGGCGCCTTCCTACGGTAGGTGACGTCAGGATCGAAATAGCCCGGCGTCACACCTCGGGCGTCGGAGCTCATCTGCATGTCGCGCTTGTGTTGAATTACGACCAAAGTACTGTTTTGTATAACGCCTAAGTTCGATTTTGTATAAAAGTCGACCGTGTTAATTTGCCGTTGTGGTTATTGGTCTGAATGGATTCTGCGAGATTATTCAAGAGTGACCCCAGGGTTACTGGAAAAGCAGGGATCGCACATTCTTCCATCTATCGCCCTTACTGCCCTGGCACCTAAGGCCTTCGATTCTTGATTTGAATACCTCTAGCTGCTTTTCAGGTGGATAGAGCGGATTTACGCCCCAACCTGCCACGTTTCAAATACTTAAAGTGCTGTATCGCTGTGCCCTTTCAAGGCGACTGCCTTGTGGACAGCGTAAACAGCCGTTGATCGATTGTTATTTGCCGCGTCGTGCATAAGTTAGAGACCGTCGTCTCTAGCGTTGGCAATAAATAGAATCAGGCAGGGGATGATATGAAGTTCAAGTCATTGCAGGCACGCATTTGTGTCACGGCAGGCATTTGCCTGTTTGTTTCATCCATCAGCCTGGTTGTCTACGGGCTCTTCACCGCTCGGACCAATGAGCAATATGTCGCTTCCGAAGTCTCGGCGCTGGTTGAACAGTCAACGATCCGGGAAATCCAGAACCTGGCCGAGTCCCGTGCCAATGCCATCCAGGCCAAGCTGCAGAATGCCCTGGACGCGGCCCGCACCATGGCCAACACCTTTGCCGCCAGCAAGGCCGCGCAAAGTCCCTTGGCGTTGGGGCGTGAGCAGATCAACAGCGTATTGCTCAGCATCCTCAAGGACAATCCGGACTTCAACGGTACCTACTCTTGCTGGGAACCCAATGCGTTGGACGGCCAGGATCCCGCGTTCCGTAATGCTACCGATGGCAATAATCCCCTGACCGGACGCTTCACGCCTTACTGGACTCGCAGCGCCGACGGTCATGTCGCGGTGCAGCCGCTGGTCGAGTATGACTCCCCGGATCGTCATCCCAACGGCGTGCCCAAGGGTGGCTGGTACAGTGGCCCGCGCGACACCCTGAAGGAGAGCGTGCTCGATCCCATTCCCTATGTGGTTCAGGGCAAGAACGTCTGGCTGACCACCCTGTCGGTGCCAATCGTGGCCAACGGCAAGTTCTATGGTGTGGTCGGGGCTGACTTCGATATCGCCTTTATCCAGAAACTCAGTGAGCAAATGTCTGCCGAGCTCTACGGCGGCAAAGGCACGGTTTCGATCCTGAGTAACCAGGGCTTGGTGGTCGCGGACAGCCAGCGCACCGACCTGATCGGCCAGCCGATCAAGGCCTTGTTACCCGACTCCTGGGAAAAAGTGCTCAGCGATATCCAGGGCGGTCGGGGTGACGGTCTGCTCAATCCGCAAACCCAGAATATCGAAGTACTGATGCCCATTGCCCTCGGTCGTACGGGCAAGCCCTGGGCGGTGCTGATTCGCTTGCCCAAGGCCGTGGTCATGGCCCAGGCCATCGCCCTGGAGCAGGAGTTGCAAGCGCGCAGCATCAACAACAGCATCTGGCAAGTGTCGGTAGGACTGGGCATTTCCCTGTTGGCGTTGGTCGCCCTCTGGTTCGCCACGGCGAAAATCGTCGGGCCGATCCGCGAGGCCGCGGCGTTGGCCGCCAACATCAGCCTGGGGGATTTCTCGCGCCGCCTGGTGCAGCAATCCGAGGATGAGGTCGGGCAACTGTCTGCCGCACTCAATGACATGTCCGAAAGCCTGCAACGGCAGGTGAGGGTGGCCGAGCGTATTTCCGAAGGGGATCTGGACCTGGAGGTCCGCTTGTCTTCGCCCCACGATACCCTTGGCAAGTCACTGGAGAAGATGGTCAGCAACCTGAACCAGCTGATTTCCGAGGTGCAGACCAGTGCCACCCAGATTACCGGCAGCTCGGCGCAGGTCACCGATCTGAGCCAATCGTTGTCCGATGGTGCGTCGAATTCCGCGTCGTCCATTACCGAAATCAGCGCGGTGATGACGCAAATGGCTGCGCAGACCCGGGACAACGCCGCCAACGCCAAGAAAGCCGATGAGCAATCCCAGGCATCACGGGCCGATGCGGGGGAGAGCGATAAGTTGATGAGCGAACTGATTGCCGCCATGGCCGAAATCGACAACTCGGGCAAAGACATCACCGCGATCATCACCACCATCGACAATATTGCCGCTCAAACCAATCTGTTGGCGTTGAACGCGGCCATCGAAGCCGCCCGGGCGGGTGAGCTTGGGCGCGGTTTTGCCGTCGTCGCCGACGAAGTACGCAGCCTGGCCGCCCGCAGCGCCGAGGCCGCCCAGCAGACGGCGGCATTGATCGCCGATTCATCGAGCAAGACCCAGCGCGGCATGATCATCGCCGGCCGGACCGCCGAATCGCTGAAAAACATCGTTCATGGCACCAGCGCGGTTTCCAACCTGGTTTCGCTGATTTACCAGGCCTCCAGCGAGCAGGCTTCGGGCTTGCAGCAGGCCAGCATCGGCTTGGAACAGATCGATGAAGTGACGCAGAAAAACCAGTCCAACTCACAAGAGTGCGCGGTGGCGGCCAAGGACCTTTCGGAGCGAGCCTCACTGATGCAGCGTGTGCTGGGTCGTTTCAAAGTCAAAAGGGGTTAGTGGTTTTCCAGCCGGCTCCAGGCGAATCTGTAATGTAATGATGCAAAATCCCCGTATCAGCCAATGTTGACGGGGATTTTCTGTTTCAGCGCTTGGCCGGGCTGGTTTGACTGATCGTAAGTGATCGCAATTGCATTGCTTTGACCGATGGGGCCTCGATAACGCTCTTGAGGGTGTACTATCGATATCTGCCCATCGGATATCAGTTAGCCATGTCCACGCTAAGCGAAGAGAGCCGTCAGATCGTAGCTTCTCTGACGCACCGCGTTGGCCCCAACGCTGACATTGCAAAGACCGCCCACGCGATCATTTCAATTTTGCAGGATATAGAGGCGGCCCTCACGCCCGTCATTGGTCAACAAGGCGTTGCTGCGCTTTATCGCCGCAGTTTGCATCTGTGTGGGACCAATCATCCGCGTCTGTCCAGCCCCTGCGACAGGGTGCAGGCCGGCCAGGTGCTGACTGCCCTTAAATCCGTACTCGTTGAGCAAAGCGAGGCCGATGCGCTGTTTTTCGGTGAAATGTTGCTGACCATCTTCTACGAGTTGCTGACCACGCTGATCGGGCCCTCGCTCACCGCACGTTTGCTTCGTGGCGTGTGGGAACCTTCCTTGAGCGACACCCCTTCGCAGGAAAATTCGCCATGAGCACCAAAGTGACTATCAACCGCTTGGCCACCGGCGTGCCAGGACTGGACGAGGTCTTGGGCGGAGGATTGCCGGAGTTTTCGTTCAATCTGATCGCCGGTCCGCCGGGTTGCGGCAAGACCACCCTCGCGCACCAGATGATGTTTGCCCTGGCGACCCCCGAGCGTCCCGCGCTGTTTTTTACCGTGCTGGGCGAGCCGCCACTGAAGATGCTGCGTTATCAGCAGCAGTTCGATTTCTTCGACAGCGAAGCGATCAATCAATCGATCCGTTACGTCAATCTGGCTGACGACACCCTGGCCGGGGACCTGGACGAGGTGCTGCGGCGCATTGTCAGCGAGGTGGAGGCTCACTCCCCGGCGCTGGTGTTCGTTGACTCGTTCCGTTCGGTGGTGCTGGCCAGCCAGACCCAGGACAACCCGAATAACAACCTGCCGCAGTTCGTCCAGCAACTGGGCATGCTGATGACCACCTGGCAGGCCACGACGTTCCTGGTCGGCGAGTATTTCACCGAAGCCGATACCAACCCGATTTTCACCGTGGCCGATGGGCTGATCTGGCTGCGCCAGAGCGTTCAGCGCAACTCCATGGTGCGCAAGATGGAAATCATGAAGATGCGCGGCCAGCCGACGCTGCCGGGCTTGCACACCTTCCGTATCGCCACGTCGGGGATCAAGGTCTTTGCCCCTGCGCCGCTCAACCCGGTCGAAGCCCCGCTGGAATTCCCCATCAAGCGCCTGGCCATGGGCGTGCCGCAGCTCGATGAAATGCTTGGTGGTGGCTTGCCACGTGGTTATTCGCTGTTAGTGGCGGGCCCGTCCGGTTCGGGCAAGAGCATTCTGGCGGCCTCCTTCCTCGCCGAAGGTGCGCGCAATGGCGAAACCGGCGTGATCGCGGTATTCGAACAACGTCCCAATCATTCCCAGAACGCCACGCTCGCCAACTTGATTCAATGCGGGAAAGTCGGGCTGGTGGATAGCCGGGCGCCGGACCTGTCCATCGACGAAATCGTGCACCTGCTGCTGGGCGAGATCGCCCGCCTGAACGCGACCCGGGTGGTCATTGATTCGCTGTCGGGCTTCGAACTGGCGCTGGCGCCGACCTTTCGCGAGGACTTTCGCGAGTCGCTGTCGCGCATGGTCACGGCGTTGACCAGTGCTGGCGTCACTGTCTTGCTGACCTCGGAGCTGGAAGACCGCTACACCGACTTGCGCTTCAGCCCTTACGGCACGGCGTTTCTCACCGACGCCATCATCGTCCAGCGCTACATTGAAGTGCAGAGCCGTTTATTGCGCATCATGGCGGTGGTCAAGGTGCGGGCCAGCGCCCATTCCGATGAATTACGCCTGTATCGCATCGATGACGGCGGTTTGCAGATCGGTGAAATGTTGCCGGACCAGGAGGGATTGCTCGGCGGCCGGCCTACCCGGCAGCGTGCTGTCAACGACAGTGAATGAGTCAGAATAATGGATGAGGCCAATGGCCGGGATGAGCAAGCGATGACTACGGTCGCTCGCGAGCTGTTCCTGCTCGGCCAGAAAACCGTGGAGGCGCGGGCGGTGCTGGCGGCGTTGCACAAGGAACTGGGCGACGCCAACACCCAGCTCGCCGACAAGCGACAGATCGAGCAATTGATCGAGGCCAACCAACAATTGGTGTTGGCGATCCTGTCGGCCCAGTCCGAGGCGCAAAAGTCAAACACCACGCCGGTCGAACAACAGTTGTACCTGGATATGCGCGAAGCCAATGAGCTCCTGGTCATCGCCGCCCTCAGTGCGCAACACCTGAGGACCTCGGCCGAACGCGCGCTAGAGCGTCAACGTAACGTTCTCGTCCTGGTCGCCCATGAATTGCGCAATCCGCTGACCCCTATCAGCATGATTGCCGGCCGACTGGTGCGGGTGCCCAGCGAGGAACTGCCGCGCATGCAGACGCTGATCGAAGGCCAGGTGCGGCATATGTCCCGTTTAGTCGAAGACTTGCTTGACGTCTCTCGCGTCAAGACCGGCAAGCTGCGTCTCGATTGCCACAGGATCGATCTGCTGCAGATCATTGATGAGGCCATGGACATCTGTAAGCCGGTCATGCTCTCCAGGGACCTGCATTTCATTGCCAAACTGCCCGAATGTGCCTTGTCGTTGAACGGCGATCCGGTGCGGCTTGCGCAGATTCTCGGCAATCTGCTGGGCAATGCGGCCAAGTACACCCCGGCAGGCGGCACCGTCGTACTTTCGGTCACCGTCGAAAGCGACACAGTGGAGATAAGCATCCGCGATACCGGCATCGGTATCTCGCCCAAGGCACTGCCGTTCATCTTCGAGCCTTTTGTACAGGATGTTCATGCCATCGGGTTCAATGGCGCGGGCCTGGGCATTGGCCTGACGGTGGTGCGCGAGTTGGTCGAAAGCCACGGCGGCACGGTGATCGGCAAGAGTGCGGGGGATGGCCAGGGTAGCGAGTTCGTGGTGAGGTTGCCGTTGGTGAGTCAACCCACCGGCGAGGAAGGGCTAAAGCACAAGACTTCCGATTGAAAAAGCGGATAATGGCCGCCTATTTTTTGCTCGTTATGCTGGTAATCCCGTATGGAAATCAAGGTCAACTTTCTCGACAACCTTCGACTTGAAGCCAAGTTTGATGACTTTACGGTGGTGGCCGATCAACCTATCCGCTACAAAGGCGATGGCTCGGCCCCCGGGCCCTTCGATTACTTTCTGGCTTCATCGGCGTTGTGCGCGGCTTACTTTGTGAAGTTGTATTGCCAGACGCGCAATATTCCCACCGAAAACATTCGCCTGTCGCAGAACAATATTGTCGATCCGGAAAATCGCTACAACCAGATCTTCAAGATCCAGGTCGAGCTCCCGGCGGATATCAGCGACAAAGACCGCCAAGGCATTTTGCGTTCCATCGACCGTTGCACGGTGAAGAAGGTCGTGCAAGCCGGGCCTGAGTTTGTCATTGAAGAAGTGGACAACCTCGACGCCGATGCCCAGGCGTTGCTGATGCCCAATTCGGTTTCCCAAACCGGCACCTATATCGCCGGCAAGGACCTGCCGCTTGAGCAGACCATCGCCAATATGTCGGGTATTTTGGCGGACCTGGGCATGAAGATCGAGATCGCTTCGTGGCGCAATATCGTCCCCAATGTGTGGTCGCTGCATATTCGCGACGCCCACTCGCCGATGTGTTTTACCAATGGCAAGGGCGCGACCAAAGAGAGCGCACTGGCGTCGGCGTTGGGCGAGTTTATCGAGCGTCTGAACTGCAACTTTTTCTACAACGATCAGTTCTGGGGCGAAGACATCGCCAACGCGGCGTTTGTGCATTACCCGGATGAACGCTGGTTCAAGCCTGGTCGTAAAGATGCGCTGCCGGCGGAAATCCTCGACGAGTACTGCCTGAAAATCTACAACCGCGACGGCGAGCTGCGTGGCTCCCACCTGATCGACACCAACTCGGGTAATGAAGAGCGCGGTATCTGCTCGCTGCCGTACGTACGTCAGTCGGACGGCGAGGTGGTGTATTTTCCGTCCAACCTGATTGAAAACCTGTTCCTGAGCAACGGCATGAGCGCCGGTAACACCCTGGCCGAGGCTCAGGTGCAATGCCTGTCGGAGATTTTCGAGCGCGCGGTCAAACGCGAGATCATCGAAGGTGAATTTGCACTGCCCGATGTACCGGCCAACGTGCTGGCGAAGTACCCGGGAATCATGGCCGGTATTCAGGCGCTGGAAGAGCAAGGGTTCCCCGTCCTGGTGAAGGATGCCTCCCTGGGGGGCGAATTCCCGGTGATGTGTGTCACGTTGATGAACCCGCGTACCGGCGGGGTGTTTGCCTCGTTCGGCGCACACCCGAGCCTGGAAGTGGCACTGGAACGCAGCCTGACCGAATTGTTGCAGGGCCGCAGTTTCGAAGGCCTCAACGACTTGCCCCAGCCGACATTCGAAGGTCATGCGGTGACCGAGCCGAATAACTTCGTCGAGCACTTCATCGACTCCAGCGGCGTGGTGTCGTGGCGCTTTTTCAGTGCCAAGTCAGATTACGAATTCGTGGAGTGGGACTTCTCCGGCCAGGGTGAAAACTCGAACGCCGAGGAGGCCGCGACCTTGTTCGGCATTCTCAAAGGCATGGGCAAGGAAGTGTACATGGCGGTCTACGAGCATATCGGCGCGAAAGCGTGCCGTATCCTGGTGCCGGGCTATTCGGAAATCTATCCCGTGGACGATCTGATCTGGGATAACACCAACAAAGCGCTGTTTTTCCGCGCCGACATCCTGAACCTGCATCGCCTGGACGAAGACGAACTGCAAGCGCTGGTCAAGCGTCTGGTGGAAAGCGAGCTGGACGACTACACCGACATCACCACGTTGATCGGCATCGAGTTCGATGACAACACGGCTTGGGGCCAGTTGACGATCCTGGAGTTGAAGCTGCTGATCTATCTGGCCTTGCAGCAGTTCGAAGAGGCGAAGGAAGCGGTGGAAACTTTCTTGCAGTACAACGACAACACGGTGGAGCGTGGGTTGTTCTACCAGGCCGTGAATGTGGTGCTGGAGATGAAGCTGGATGAAGACCTGGAACTGGAAGACTACGAGGCCAATTTCCGCCGGATGTTTGGCAACGAGCGAATGGATGCGGCGATCGGCTCGGTGGACGGCAGCGTGCGCTTCCATGGCTTGGCGCCGACCAGCATGAAGCTGGAGGGGCTCGATAGACACCTGCGCCTGATCGACAGCTACAAGAAACTGCACGCGGCGCGGGCCAATGTGTCGGCTTTATCTTCTGGACTCGCCCCGTCGCTTGGCTGAGTCCCGGCTCTTGCATGGGTTCGGTTTTTTCCGAACCCCGAGATTCAGTCAAACGGAACGAAATCGCAGGATCTGCGCGCCGTCGAAAGGGTCGATCAGGTAATGGGCGTGCACGCCGAACGTATCCTGCAAGCGTTGCGGGGTCAGCACCTCAAGAGGTTTGCCTAGCGCCACCAACCGGCCCCGTTCCAGTACCGCCAGGCGATCACAGGTTAACGCCTGGTTCAGGTCGTGCAGGGCGATGACCGTCGTGACAGGTAGCGCTTGCACAACGTTCAGGATGGCGAGCTGATGCTGGATATCCAAGTGATTGGTCGGTTCGTCCAGCAATAGAATCTGCGGACGTTGGGCCAGGGCCCGAGCGATGTGAACACGTTGGCGTTCACCGCCGGACAGACTGTGCCAGGTGCGGTTTTTCAAGTGCGCCGCATCGACGTCCCACAGCGCCTGCTGGACGATGGCGACGTCTTCGTGTGACCACGGACTCAAGGCTGACAGCCACGGCGTTCGACCCAAGGCAACGGCATCGAACACGCTGATCGCATCCAGTGTGTCGGCCTGTTGCTCAACCACGGCCAGGGTCTGCGCGACGGTTCGCCGTGCCAGCGTCTTGAGGGGCAGGTTGTTGAGGCGAATGTCGCCCCGGCTGGGCGTACGCACGCCCGCCAGCAGTTTGAGCAGTGTGGATTTTCCCGAACCGTTGGGCCCGACGAGGCCCAGGGTTTCACCCCGGCGGATGTCCAGGTGGATATCGTGCAACAACTCGGCGTCGCGCACATGGAACCCGAGGCCGGAACAACTCAGCACGGAGCCGCCGATAACAGAGCTGACGGCATTCATCGGGCATTGCTCCGACCGATCAGGATCAACGCGAACACCGGAGCGCCCACCAGTGCCGTGATAACGCCGACCGGGATCACTTGGCCTTTGATCAGCGTTCGAGAGAAGACATCGGCGGCGATCAGGAATACCGCGCCAGCCAGCGCACTCGCCGGCAACAGGCGCGCATGCCGGGTGCCCAGCAACAAACGCACGGCATGGGGAATGACCAACCCGACGAAACCGATGGAGCCAACAATCGATACCATCACCGCTGTTACCAGTGCCGCGCAACTGATCAGCAGAAATTGCACCCGGCGTACCGGAATGCCAAGGGAGGCGGCCGAGTCGGCGCCAAAGGTAAAGGCGTCCAGCGCCCGCCGATGCCACAGGCACACCGCGAGACCGATCAATGCCACGGGCACCGACAGCCACACCGACGGCCAACGCACCCCGCTGAGATTTCCCAGCAACCAGAACATGATGCCGCGAGCTTGTTCGGAGCTGGCGGACTTGGTAATCAGAAACGCGGTGAGCGCATTGAACAACTGCGAACCGGCAATGCCCGCCAGGATGATCTGCCCGGTGCCAGCGGGTGAGCGGCTGGCACGGGCCAGCAAAACGACCAAGGCGAACGCGGCAACGGCCCCGATAAAGGCCCCGACCGACAACGAAATCAGCCCCGCCCCAATGCCCAGTAGCGCCACCAGTACCGCGCCTGTCGAGGCCCCGGCGGAGATGCCGAGCAGGTAAGGATCCGCCAACGGGTTACGCAACAGCGATTGCAAGATCACCCCGCAGGTCGCCAGGCCCGCACCGCAGGCCGCCGCCACCAGCGCACGGGTCAGTCGGTAGTTCCAGACGATGCCTTCGTCTATCGGGTCGAGGGCATAACCTGCGGCCCACAGTTTGTTGGCCAGCACCTGGAACACCACATTCGGTTCAATACTCGTTTCACCGATGGCCACACCGGCAATCACTGCCAGGAGCAGCGTCATCAACGCCAGCAACGTTCGAATCAGCGTCGAAGTCATTTCGGCAGGTCGTAGCCGCTGATGGCCGTCGCCAGGGTTTCCAGGCCGCCGAACATTCTGATGCTGGCTTGCATGGCCATGGCGTCGAGAATGATGATGCGGTTGTTTTTCACCGCGTCCATATTGCGGGTCACCGGGTCACTGCGCAGAAATTGCAGCTTCTTTTCATGGTCATCAGCCGGAAAGCGTCGGCGGTCCATGCGGGCAATGACCAGGAAGGTCGGATTGGCCTTGGCGATGGTTTCCCAGCCGACGGTCGGCCATTCCTCGTCGGACTCGATCACGTTGCGCACACCCAGGGTACTGAGCATGAAGTCAGGAACGCCTTTGTGCCCAGCCACATAGGGATCGATATCCAGGCTGGCGCTGGAGAACCAGAACAGCGCGCTCGTCTGTTTCAGATCCTTGGCCTGCACCGTGGCGATAGACTTCGCCAGGCTGGCCTTGAGTTGGGCGTTCAACTGCTGGCCACGCTCTTGTACGTCGAAGATTTCAGCCAACTGGCTGATGCTCTTGTAGATACTGTCGATGCGAAACGCCTCCAGTCGCGTGCCATCCGCACCGACCAGATTATCCTTGGCCTCGCAGTCGGAGGGCATCAGGTAGGTGGGGATCTTCAGTTCGTGAAACTGCTCGCGGGTACCGACCACGCCTTGGGGGCCGACCGTCCACTCCAGTTCCGCCACCACCAGTTGCGGGCGTTTGCCGATCACCGCCTCGAAGCTCGGCTCGTTATCGGCCAGGCGTTCGATCTTGTCGTTCTGCGCCTGGTATTTCACCTGCACATCGTTGAACCAGAGCGAAGTGCCGACCACTTTGTCGCTCAACCCCATGGCATAGAGCATTTCAGTGCCGGCCTGGCCGATGGTCACGGCGCGACTGGGGGACTGCTCAAAGGTCAGCGTGCTGCCGCAATTCTCGAGGGTCAGGGGATAGTGAGTCGGGGCCGCGTGGGCGAGGCTCGGCAGACCCAGGGCAACGACGAGGGGGGCAAGGCGCGGCAGCAGCATGAGACAAACTCCAGTTGACCGTACACGAGCAGGGACGGACTGGAAAACACACCATCGAACGCTGCCGCTGAAGCACTGAAGTGCCGATCGGCCCAGTGACGCGCAACGCAAGGATGCCCTTCCCGGACACCCCGCCGGTTAGTGATTGACTTGGCCGGCAGGTCTCCTGACTGATGCGTCATCGCCTGGCTCCAGCCTTCCCGGGGCAATCCCAGTGGCCATTGAGGAGCAGGCTCAGCACCTACAGTTGCGGGGGCAGTTCCGTTTGATGCCATGCGAGCATCTCGGATTCCCTATTAGTCCCGTGGGGGAACCGGCGATCGGCATGGTAGTCGATCAGGGTGTTTATCACCACTCGCCACTGAGGGTCATCTCCTGGCGTCGTGCGATTGCGGGAATGATTTTCGGGAGGTGCGGCATAGCGCCGCTTCTTGCTATTCTGATCGCCCTCTTCATGGACGAACACTGAGACAAGCCATGGCTAACGACACCCCATCACACATCGGGAAGATATTGCTGGGCCTGCTGTTTGCCCTGATTGGTATCGGCCTGTTGAGCATTGCCATCAATCTCACGCTTGAGCGACGTGAGTTTCTCGACCGCGCACAGACCGCCGATGGCATCGTCAGCCACTTGAATGCCGGTGGTTCGCATCCTGAGATCGCCTTCACCACGAGCAGTGGTGAAAAAATCTCCTACCCCCAGGGCGGCTTCATCTTCGGCTATCAGCAGGGTCAGCCGGTGCGGGTGCATTACCTGCCCGAGCAGCCGGCCAACAGCGCCATCGTTGATGACTCGGGCGCGCTGTGGGGCACTTCCGGGGGCCTGGGTCTTATCGGTCTGGTGTTCACGCTTGTGGGGCTGGCAAAAGCTATCCGTCAGCGCGGTCGCGGTGCGGTTCATTCACATAAAGGACTTTAAACGTATGAGCTACAACATCCCGATCCCGGTCAATGAAAGTCGCTGGCAGTATCAGACCGCTAGCGGTGGCGGCCTGACCGTGGTCATGGTGGCGGGCAGCGGCGGTTCGATCATCCTGCGTTCGCCCCAGGGCGAGGACATCAGCTACCGCTACGGCGGCGTCGGGGTAGGTGCCGGATTTGGCGCGCGGCTGCCGCGTTTCGGCAAGATCAACATCCAGATCAAGGGTAAGAGTGTTGGTGGGGCGGGGGCAGCGGAGGCATTTCCCAGCACCGGCAAGGTGTTTGTCAGCGATGCGTTGGTCAGTCGCGACCTGACCAGTGACGACATCACCGGGCCTTGCATGTACACCGAAGTCGGGGTGGGCCTGGGAATCGGCGGTTCGGCCACGGCGCTGTTGTTCGGGCTTGATCCCAAGTTGCTGGCCTTGTCGATGGCACTGAGTTCCAACCCGGCGACCTCGCTCATCGCTTCTACCTTGGTCAACCAGCGATTGGCGAAGTCGGCCAAGGGGGCGGTGGTCATGGCCGGTATAAACGCTGGTTTGCAGGCCGGTGGTGGCGCTGCGATTTACATAGGCTATCTGTTCTAGTTTGTTTTGGATTTTTTGGTTCGTATGTATATCCATTTCTGCGGTAACGGCCACTGACGGTTCCGCTCTTACAGCGGCTCACTTTTGAGAAGCGCAAAAGTAAGCAAAACGCTTTTTGCCCCACCACTCGGCACCTCGCCTAGGCTCGGTGTGCCCTCACTCCGGCATTGCT
>NZ_FPJC01000016.1:0-143363 GCF_900119265.1 Pseudomonas sp. NFACC04-2 | reverse complement strand
CTGTCCGACATCTACCAGCAGCAATATTTCAACCTGACCCATAGCCAACCCATCGGCGACTGGACCCTGGGCGCCAACCTCGGCTACTTCATCGGCAAGGAAGACGGCAGCGCCCTGGCCGGCGACTTGGACAACAAAACCGCGTTCGCCATGCTCTCGGCCAAATACGGCGGCAATACCTTCTACGTCGGCCTGCAGAAAGTCGGTGGCGACGATGCCTGGATGCGCGTCAACGGCACCAGCGGCGGCACCCTGGCCAACGATAGCTACAACTCCAGCTATGACAACGCCAAGGAAAAATCCTGGCAACTGCGCCACGACTTCAACTTCGCCGCCGTCGGCGTGCCGGGCCTGACCTTGATGAACCGCTACATCAGCGGTGACAACGTGCACACCGCCACGGTCGACGATGGCAAGGAATGGGGTCGGGAAAGCGAGCTGGCCTACACCGTGCAGAGCGGCGCCCTGAAGAGCCTCAACGTGAAATGGCGTAACTCGACAATGCGCCGGGATTACAGCACCAATGAGTTCGATGAGAACCGGTTGATCGTCAGCTATCCGATCAGCTTGTTGTAAGGCCGGCAGCGCGGGCGCCTGCACCATCGCGAGCAGGCTCGTTCCCACAGGGGATTTGCTGCGTATGGATATCGAGAGCCACCGCAGCACCCTGTGGGAGCGGGCTTGCTCGCGAAGGCGCAGGTACATTCAGCATCATCGCCGACTGCCCCACCGCTTTCGCGAGCAAGCCCGCTCCCACAGGGGCTTGGCAGCAATCTTAAGTTCGGGATTCTATCCCGAGCTCATCCCACACCGACTCAGCCAGGTGGAAGGTGGCGTTGGCTGCCGGGATGCCGCAGTAGATGGCGCTCTGCATGATCACTTCCTTGATCTCGCTGCGGCTCACGCCGTTGTTGGCGGCGGCGCGCAGGTGCAGCTTGAGTTCTTCGTTGCGGTTCATGCCGATCAGCATGGCGATGGTGATCAGGCTGCGGGTGTGGCGCGGCAGGCCCGGGCGAGTCCAGATGTCGCCCCAGGCATGGCGGGTGATCATCTCCTGGAATTCGCTGTTGAACTCGGTCAAGGCATTGAGGCTGCGGTCGACGTGGGCATCGCCCAGTACCGCGCGGCGCACTTGCATGCCTTCGTCGTAACGTTGTTTCTCGTCCACAAAAAACTCCTCAGGCGCGGCTGGAATCAAGCAGGAAATCCAGCACCCGCGCGCTGAACGCGGCGCCGGCCTGGACGTTGGACAGGTGCGCGGCGTAGAACTCGGCGTACTCGGCCCCGCGGACCCGCTCCTGGATGAAGTGCCCGCCCGACGGCGGTGTCACCGCATCTTCAGTGCCGGCCACCACCAGCAGCGGAACGCGGATCGACGACAGTTGCTCACGAAAATCGGCATCACGCACGGCCGCACAGTTGGCTGCGTAGCCCTGGGGCGAAGTGGCGGCGAGCATGTCGGTGATCTTCTTCACCTTCGCAGGTTGAGCCTCGGCAAAATCCGCGGTAAACCAGCGGGCGATCGAAGCATCGCGCAGCGCCACCATTGCCGCCTTGCCATCGCGCAGCACGGTTTCAATGCGCGGGTTCCACACCGAAGCATCGCCGATCTTCGCGGCGGTGTTGCATACCACCAGTTTGTGCAAGCGCTCGCCGGCATGGATCCCGAGCCATTGACCGATCAACCCGCCCATGGACAACCCACAGAAATGCACTTTGTCGATGTTCAACTGATCGAGCATAGCCAGCACGTCGTGGCCCAGTTGCTCGATGCTGTACGGCCCTTCGGTGACCAGCGACTGGCCATGGCCGCGCGTGTCGAAGCGCAGCACGCGAAAATGTTCGCTGAACGCCGCGACCTGTTCGTCCCACATGTGCAGATCGGTGCCCAGGGAGTTGGAGAGCACCAGCACCGGGGCATCTTGCGGTCCGTCCAATCGCCGCTCATCAAAACAATAGTTCAGTTCGCCCTCGGCGAGTTTGACGAATCCCACAACAATCTCCTTTCAGGCGTTCAAGGCAAGGTGTTCGGCCACGGCTCGGGCGACCCAGGTCTGGGCTTGTCCGAGGTAGTGCGCCGGGTCGAGCAGATGATCAAGCTCGGTCGCCGATAGCTGCGCGGTGACCTGGGGTTCGTCTCCCAGCACCTCGCGTAGATGCCGTTGTTCGGCCACGGCGCGCTTGCAGCATTGCTCCAGCAAATGATGCGCCGTGTCGCGCCCCACACGCTGGGCCAGGACAATGCTCACCGCTTCGGCCAGCACCAGTCCTTGAGTCAGTTCCAGGTTGCGGGCCATGCGCGCCGCGTCGACTTCCAGCCCTTCGGCCAGCAGCCGCGCCTGTTGCAAGGCACCGGAGACCAGGCAGCAGATTTCCGGCAAGGTTTCCCACTCGGCGTGCCAAAGGCCCAGGCTGCGCTCGTGCTCCTGAGGCATGGCGCTGAACAGCGTCGACAACAAACCAGGTACTCGCGTCGCGGCACCGATCAGCACCGCCGCGCCCACCGGGTTGCGCTTGTGGGGCATGGTGGAGGAACCGCCCTTGCCCGGTGCCGACGGCTCGAACGCTTCGCCGGCCTCGGTCTGCATCAACAAGCTGATATCACGGCCCAGTTTGCCCAGGCTGCCAGCGATCAGGCCCAACACCGAGCCGAACTCCACCAGGCGATCGCGCTGGGTGTGCCACGGCTGCTCCGGCAGGGTCAGTTGCAGTTCGGCGGCCAAGGCTTCGGCGACCGGCAGCGCCTGGTCACCCAACGCGGCGAGCGTCCCGGAGGCGCCGCCGAATTGCAGCACCAGCAAGCGCGGCTTGAGCTCTTTCAAGCGTTGGCGACTGCGAGTGATCGCCCCCAGCCAACCGGCGATTTTCATCCCAAAGGTCACAGGCGTGGCGTGTTGTAGCCAAGTGCGCCCGGCCAACGGTGTGGCGGCGTAGCGTTCGGCTTGTCGGGCCAGGATGGCGGCCAGTTGCGCCAGCTCGCCTTCGATCAGCCCCAATGCCTGGCGCAGTTGCAGCACCAGTCCGCTGTCCATTACGTCCTGACTGGTGGCGCCCAGGTGCACGTAGCGTTCGGCCTCGGCGTCCTCGGCGGCGATGCGCTTGCCCAACGCCTTGACCAGCGGGATAGCCGAATTGCCAGCGCTGGCGATCGCTTCGCTCAGTGTTGAAAAATCGTACAGCTGCGCACGACAAGCCTGCTCGATCGGCGCCACGGCACTTTGCGGAATCACCCCCACCCGCGCCTCGGCCCGGGCCAGGGCGGCTTCGACGTCCAGCATGGCCTGGACCCGGCCCGCATCGCAGAACACCTCGCGCATGTCGCGGGCGGTGAAGTAGGCATCGAACAGCTGATTGCCCGGTCGTTCGCTCATAAACAGTCCTTGGGTGCGCCGGCCTCAGGGCCGGGCGCGGTTGGGTCAAAGGTCGTGGTGCAAATACGCCGGTTGCTTGGGCAGGCGCAGGCTGAACAGGAACGCCACCACCATCATCACCGTGACATACCAATAAAAGGCGTTTTCCATGCCCTGGGCCTTCAGGCTCAAGGCGACGTATTCGGCCGATCCGCCAAAAATCGCATTGGCCACCGCATAGGCCAACCCTACTCCCAGCGCTCGCACTTCAGGTGGAAACATCTCGGCTTTAACCAGGCCACTGATGGAGGTGTAGAAACTGACGATCGCCAGCGCCAACGTGATCAGGATAAACGCCAGGAACGGGCTGCTGATGCTTTTGAGGGTCAGCAGGATCGGCACGGTGCACAACGCCCCCAAGCCACCGAACCAGAGCATGGAATTGCGTCGGCCGATCTTGTCCGCCAGCATGCCGAACAACGGCTGCATGCACATGTACAGGAACAGCGCACCGGTCATGATGTAGCTGGCGGTCTTGGCGTGCAGGCCGGCGGTGTTCACCAGGTATTTCTGCATGTACGTGGTGAATGTATAGAAAATCAACGAACCGCCGGCGGTGTAGCCCAGCACGGTGATGAACGCGGCCTTGTGGTCGCGAAACAGCGCCATAATGCTGCCCGCGTCCTTGTTCTCACGCATTTCCTTGCTGCTGGTTTCCTTCAGGGAACGCCGCAGCAACAGGGAAATCAACGCCGCAGCCGCCCCCACCACGAATGGGATCCGCCAGCCGTAGGCACGCAGTTCATCTTCGTTGAGAAACTGTTGCAGGATCACCACCAGCGACACCGCCAGCAGTTGCCCACCGATCAACGTCACGTACTGGAACGAGGCGAAGAAACCGCGCTGGCCCTTGAGGGCGACTTCGCTCATGTAGGTGGCGGTGGTGCCGTACTCGCCGCCCACCGACAACCCCTGCAGCAGGCGTGCGAACAACAGCAGCACCGGCGCCCATACGCCAATGTCCTTGTAGGTGGGCAGGCAGGCGATGAGCAACGAGCCGAAGCACATCATCAGCACCGAGATCATCATCGAATTCTTGCGCCCGTGCCGGTCCGCCACCCGGCCGAAAATCCAGCCACCGATGGGTCGCATCAGGAACCCGGCGGCGAACACACCGGCCGTGTTGACCAGTTGCACCGTCGGGTTATCGGACGGGAAGAACGCCGGCGCGAAATAAATCGCGCAGAACGCATAGACATAGAAGTCGAACCATTCGACCAGGTTGCCGGATGAAGCACCGACGATGGCGAAGATGCGCTTGCTGCGTTCTTCACCGGTGTAGTGGCTGATGATTGGAGTGGCCATTGATTATTCACTCGTTGGGGAATGGACAAAGTCTAGACACACTTCGTAACAGACCCGTTCCGCAAACAGACATTGAAGCGATAACGCCAGTGTTGACGCCATCGCGAGCAAGCTCGCGCCCACAGGATTCATGCCATTGCTGTGGTCCCGCGAGCTCCCGCTGGCTTGCCCCATAGGAGCTGTCGAGCGAAGCGAGGCTGCGATCTTTCCACAAGCGCTTGAGTCCCAAATGAAAGATCAAAAGATCGCAGGCTTCGCCAGTTCCTACAAAACCGGCGGGAGCAAGCTCCCTCCCACAGGAAAATCATGACTCAGTAATCGAAGAACACCGTCTCGGCATCCGTGCCCTGAAGGATCACGTTCCACTGGTACACGCCCGACGCATCAGGCTTGGCCACGATTGTGCCGCGACGTTCTTCGGGCACGCAGGCCAGCAGCGGGTCGGTTTCGTTGGCCTGTTCGCCGTCGAAATAGATGCGCGTCAGTAAGTGCTTGACCAACCCGCGAGCGAACACCAGCACCACCAGGTGCGGTGCCTGGGTCGTGCCCCCCAATCCCGGCACAGTGCCAGGCTTGATGGTGGTGAAGCGAAAACGCCCTTCGGCATCCACCGGCACCCGGCCAAAGCCTTCGAAATGCGGGTCCAGGGGTTTGTCCTGGTCGTCTTCCGGGTGGGCGTATTTGCCGGCGGCGTTGGCTTGCCAGACTTCCAGCATCGCGTCATTGACAAACTGGCCGTTGCCGTCGACCACCTGCCCGGTGATCGCCACGCGTTGGCCGAGGGTTTCGGCGACGGTCAGGTCTTCGCGGTTCAGCCAGGTCAGGCCGATGTGGTAGTACGGGCCAACGGTGTGGGAAGTGGTGGCGGTGAGCGTCATCTTATTTCTCCATCGGCGTGGCATCGCGGCCGCGCAAGACGATGTCCCAGCGGTAACCGAGGGCGTAGTGAGGGACGGTTTTTTCCAGATCGAAACGGGCGATTAGGCGTTCTTTGGCACGAGTGTCCGGCACGCAGTTGTAGATCGGGTCGTATTCCAGCAATGGATCGCCAGGGAAGTACATCTGTGTCACCAGGCGCGTCAGAATGCTCGGCCCGAACAGTGAGAAATGGATATGCGCCGGGCGCCAGGCGTTGTGGTGGTTACCCCACGGATAAGCGCCGGGCTTGATGGTCTGGAACTGATACCAGCCGTCGGCGTCGGTGACGGTGCGACCGGTGCCGGTGAAATTCGGGTCCAGTGGCGCGTCATGGTTGTCACGGTCATGGTTGTAGCGACCGGCGGCGTTGGCTTGCCAGATTTCCACCAGGATGCCCGACACCGGCTGGCCGTGCTCATCCAGCACGCGCCCGTGAATGATGATCCGTTCCCCCAGTGGCTCGCCGGCATGCTGGGCGGTCAGGTCGTGGTCCTTTTCCTGCAAGCGGTCGGCGCCGACGGTCGGGCCGGTAATTTCCGACAACGAATGCGGCAGGAACACCAATGGCTTGGACGGCGAGCGCAGGTTGGTGGACTGGTACGGCGGGTGCAGATACTCCGGCTGGGTGCCCGCTTGAGGGCGACGATAACCAGGCTTGTCAGTCATGAAGCATTCCTCGGTTTCTTATTAGTAGAGCGACGCGTCAGACGCGTTCGATGGCCAATGCCAGACCCTGGCCGACGCCGACACACATGGTCGCCAGGCCTTTCTTGCCGCCGGTCTTTTCCAAATGATGCAGCGCCGTCAGCACCAACCGCGCCCCGCTCATGCCCAGGGGATGGCCGAGGGCGATGGCGCCGCCGTTCGGGTTGACCTGCGGCGCATCGTCCGCCAGCCCCAACTCGCGCAGCACCGCCAAGCCCTGGCTGGCAAACGCTTCATTGAGTTCGATCACGTCGAAATCCGCGACCGCCAGGCCCAGCCGTTCAGTGAGCTTGCGCACCGCCGGCACCGGGCCGATGCCCATCACCCGTGGCGCCACGCCGGCACTGGCCATGCCCAGAACCTTGCCACGCGGCGTCAGGCCATGTTTTTTCACCGCCTCGGCCGAGGCCAGGATCAGTGCCGCCGCGCCGTCGTTGACCCCCGACGCGTTGCCGGCAGTGACCGTCTTGTCCGGGCCGTTGACCGGTTTGAGTTTGCCCAAGGTCTCCAGCGTGGTGTCGGCGCGTGGGTGCTCGTCCTGCTCAACCACGGTTTCGCCTTTTTTATGGGCGATGCGCACCGGCACGATTTCTTCGGCGAAAAAGCCTGCCGCCTGGGCCGCCGCCGTGCGCTGTTGGCTGCGCAAGGCGAAAGCGTCTTGGTCGGCGCGGGACACGGCGTAGTCATCGGCCACGTTATCGGCGGTCTGCGGCATCGCGTCTACACCGTACTGGGCTTTCATCAACGGATTGATGAAGCGCCAGCCGATGGTGGTGTCTTCCAGTTTCATGTTGCGCGAGAACGCTGCGTCAGCCTTGCCCATCACGAACGGTGCGCGGGACATCGATTCCACGCCGCCAGCGATGGCCAGCTCCATTTCGCCGCTGGCGATGGCGCGGAACGCCGTGCCGATGGCGTCCATGCCCGAGGCGCAGAGACGGTTGAGGGTCACGCCGGGAATGCTCTCTGGCAGGCCCGCCAACAGCAGCGCCATGCGCGCCACGTTACGGTTGTCTTCGCCGGCCTGGTTGGCGCAACCGAGGAACACCTCGTCCACCGCGTTCCAGTCCACTGATGGGTTGCGTTCCATCAGCGCCTTGATCGGCACAGCCGCCAGGTCATCGGCGCGCACGGCGGACAAACCGCCGCCAAACCGGCCGATAGGGGTTCGAATCGCATCACAGATATACACGTCGCGCATCAGGCTTCTCCCGGTGCCTGGCCGTGGGCCGCCGCGGTGCGAGCTTCCAGATCACGCAGTGCGCGCAGCTCCACTTCAGTCGGCTCGGCGGTGGTTTGCACTTGGTCGGCGAAACGGATCGCCCACCCGGTGGCCGCAATGACTTGCTCGCGGGTCACGCCGGGGTGCAGCGCAGTGACCACGAATTCATGGGTGTCGGCTTCCGGCTCCATGATGCACAGGTCAGTGATGATGCCCACGGGACCGGCGCCCGGCAGACCCAGGCGCTTGCGCGAATCGCCACCCTCGCCGTGACCGAACGAGGTAATGAAATCCAGCTTGTCGACAAACGAACGCGCCGACTGCTTGAGAATGATCAGCACGCTCTTGGCCGAGCCTGCGATTTCCGGTGCGCCACCGGCACCCGGCAGACGGACTTTCGGCTGATGGTAGTCGCCCACCACCGTGGTGTTGATGTTGCCGAAACGGTCGACCTGGGCCGCGCCAAGGAAACCGACATCGATACGCCCGCCCTGCAGCCAGTAGCGAAAAATCTCACCGGTTGGTACGACGGTATCGGCGGTTTCCGCCAGCTCACCGTCGCCGATGGACAGCGGCAGCACGCTGGGTTTGGCACCGATCGGGCCGGATTCGTAGATCAGCACGACGTCCGGCGACGAGGTCAACCGTGCCAGGTTGGCCGCTTTCGACGGCAGGCCGATGCCAACGAAGCACACGGCATTGTTTTTCAAGCGACGCGCCGCGGCGACGGTCATCATTTCGTTGGTGGAGTAGGTCATGGTTTCACCTGCGAAGCGGCTGCCAGTCTGGCCTGGAATTCACTGAAATCCCGAGTGCCGTGGATGTATTCGTTGATCCATGCGGTAAACGTCTCACGGTCGCGGGCGATGGGGTCCCACGCCTGGTAGAAACGGTTGTCGCGCTCGGTGTAGCCGTGGGCGTAGGACGGATGGGCACCGCCCGGTACGTGGCACACCGCGCTCAACGCCCAGGTCGGCAGCACGCAGGCGTTCATCGGCGCATTCAGGTCGTCGACGATTTCTTCCACGGTGACGATGCAACGCTTGGCGGCCAGGGCGGCTTCTTTCTGCACACCGAGAATGCCCCACAGCAGCACGTTGCCCTTGCGGTCGGCTTTCTGGGCGTGGATCACCGTGATATCGGGGCGCACTGAAGGCACCGCGGCAAGCACTTCACCAGTGAAGGGACAGGTCACGCTCTTGATCAGCGGGTTGACCTTGGGCAGGTCGGAGCCGGCGTAGGCCCGCAGCACCGCGAACGGTAGGCCGGAGGCTCCGGCGACGTAGGCGTTGGCCAGGTCGGCGTGGCTGTGTTCCTCGATCTCCAGCGGGTGCGGCCATTGCTTCTCTACGGCATCGCGCAAGCGGTGCAACGACCCGACACCAGGGTTGCCGCCCCAGGAGAAAATCAATTTGCGAGCACAACCGGCGCCGATCAACTGGTCATAGATCAGGTCAGGTGTCATGCGCACCAGGGTCAGATCTTTCTTGCCCTGGCGAATGATTTCATGACCCGCCGCCGTAGGAATCAAGTGAGTGAAACCTTCGAGCGCGACGGTATCGCCGTCGTTGACGAACTGCTTCACCGCGTCGTGCAGCGAAAGGATTTCAGCCATGGGGCAGGCTCCCGTTTTCCAGTAGACCGACATGAAGAAAAAGGCGCGAGGTTAGGCGCCGGAGTGACTGGAAGATTAAGCTTCGGGAAAAGGCCAAACAATCCGATAATCGACTGAGTGTTCGTTTATCGAACAGATTGTTGTTTGGCTATCGATTTATCCCAGTACACAGAGATCCCTGTGGGAGCGGGCTTGCTCGCGAATGCAGCGGGTCAGACAAAGTAATACTGCCTGACAAACCGAATTCGCGAGCAAGCCCGCTCCCACAGGGGGTCATAGCTCTGGCTCAGGTCGCATCCGCATGACTGACCATGCCTTTGATCACCACCGCCGTGGTCGCCAGGGCCGCCGGAATGACCAGGGCCGTCAGGACCTGTTCGAAGTTCCAACCCAGGCCCAGCAAGGTCGCGCCCATCCAGGCCCCGAGGATCGCCCCGAAGCGACCGATGCCCAGCATCCACGAGACACCGGTGGCCCGGCCCTGGGTCGGGTAGAAACGCGCCGCCAGGGAAGGCATCGCCGATTGTGCGCCGTTGACACACATGCCGGCCACCAACACCAGGGTGGCAAGCAAGGTGATGTTGCCCAGGCTCTGCCCCACCGCGTAGGCAAACAACCCGGCCATCAGATAGAAAAGGCCGATGACCTTGTGCGGATTGAACCGGTCCATCGCCCAACCGACGAAGACGGCGCTCAACACGCCGCCGAATTGAAACAACGCGCCGATAAACGCGGCCTGTTCCATGCTCGCGCCGCTGTCGCGCATCAAGGTCGGCAGCCAGCTGGTCAGCAGGTAGACAATCACCAGGCCCATGAAATAGGTCAGCCACAACAGTAAGGTGCCGGCGCTGTAGGTGCCAGAGAAAATCACTGCCAGCACGTTGCGGGCTTTCACGGTTTTCTGTTCCGGCACGCTGAAGCTCGTCGCTTGGGCAACCGTGTGTGGCTCGATCGGCGCCAGGGTCTTGCGCACTTTGTCGGTACCGCGATTGCGCACCACCAGGTAACGCGCCGACTCCGGCAGCCAGAACAGCAACACCACCGCCAGGATCAACGGCAGGATCCCGCCAATCAGCAGCAGGCTGTGCCAACCAAACGCCGGTATCAGCTTGGCGGAGATGAACCCGCCGCCGGCCATGCCCAGGTTGAAACCGCAGAACATGCTGGTCACCAGCAGGGACTTCTTGCGTTCCGGGGTGTATTCGGAGAGCAAGGTGGTGGCGTTCGGCATCCCGGCGCCTAAGCCAAGGCCAGTCAGGAAACGCAATACCAGCAATTGATCGACGTTGGTGCTGTAGGCCGACGCCAGGCTGAACGCGCCAAACAGCAGGACCGCGCCCACCAGTACGACTTTTCGCCCGAAGCGATCAGCCAGTGGCCCAGAGCCCAGCGCGCCGAACACCATGCCGATCAGCGCGGCGCTCATCACCGGGCCGAGGCTGGCGCGATCGATGCCCCAGTCCTGGGACAAGGCCGGGGCGATGAACCCCATGGCGGCAGTATCGAGGCCGTCGAGGAACACGATCAGGAAACAGAGGATCACCACCCGCCACTGATAGCGCGAAATGGGTTGGGCATTGATGAAGGACTGCACATCGAGGCAGTGGCCTACGGAGGTCTGGGGCTGGTTCATTTTATTTTTATTCCACGCAAGAAACGCAGGCGAACGACTCAGAGACCGGCGAAACACGCCGGATGACGCTGCGCGACATTAATGAGGCCAGGCAAATACCGTCAATTCATCGCCGCCGACTGTGTGCGTTTATCGAACAGCTTAAGTGAACAGTTGCGCGCTCAGGTCGCGGCTGGCCCCCAGCAAGCCTGGCAGGAAGCGCTGCTCCAGCTCATTGCGACTGACCCGCCCGGCGTGGGTACTGACGTTGAGCGCGGCCACCACTTGACCGGAAGCGTCGTACACCGGCACGGCAATCGAACGCAGGCCCTGTTCCAGTTCCTGGTCGACGATGCACCAGCCCTGCTGCCGCACCTGTTGCAGGCACTCGAGCAACGCTTGGGGGGTGTGCAACGTGCGGCTGGTCTTGGCTTGCAGGTCGGCGTGGTCGAGGTAATCGCGCAGCGACGCATCATCCAGGGCCGCCAGGAGAATCCTGCCCATCGAGGTGCAATAGGCTGGCAGGCGCCCGCCCACCGACAGGTCAACCGAAATCAGGCGCTGGGTGGTGGCGGAGCGGGCGATGTAGAGAATGTCGTCGCCTTCGAGCGTGGCCATGTTGCAGGCTTCGTGCAGTTGCTCGCTCATGCGATCCAGGTACGGCTGGGCAGAAACGGCCAGGGGCGTGGAGGACAGATAGGCGTGACCGAGGGTCAACACTTTGGGCAACAGCGAATAGGTGCGTCCGTCCGTGGTGGCGTAGCCAAGCTTGATCAAGGTATGCAGGCAACGTCTGACAGCGGCGCGGGGGATTTCCGTGCGGTGGCTGATCTGGGCGATGGTCAGGTGCCGCTTGCGCTCTTGGAAGGCCTGGACCACCGCCAACCCGCGGGCCAGGGACGTCATGAAATCGGGATCACCGGTCAGGGCCTGGATCCGCTTGGCCGGCGAGGCGACGATCGGTGGCGCTACGGAAGTGAAGGCATTGCGCAATTGGTCGTTCATGTCTGATCCTTCCCCGGGAATGACGGCTATTCAAGCGGCTGCCCGATGGGCAAGCAAGGGCCGCCGGCCAAGATTGTTCGATTATCGAACCGTCGACCGATAATCGCAATCAGGCCAGGCGTCCAATAGCGGACTGCCGCGGACGCGATCGATAGTAAGTTTGCGGAAAAACAACACACGGTTTGACGTGACAACGTTAGCAATATTGAACTAGTCGGCAGGAACGGCATCGGGATAGCGGCACTAGCCGGTATCTTCTGCGAGCGGCAGTACAAGTTGCACATACAAACATGAGTTCACACAACAACAACGCCTTTTACTTTTTCCCGATAGTGTTATTCGCTTGGGCCGCTATAATGCAAAACAGCGGCGGTACGGCCAATCGACCGTTCCCATACGCAGGCATCGTGGTCGCGACCCTGGTGCCCGAAGCACCTTCATGGTCGCTTCCCCTGTTTGGCAACAACGCGAAGCTCTGATGCTACGTCAGCTGTCAGCTCTGGTGCCGTGGCCGTCTGCATGTCCACATGCAGTGCGTATCACCAGATTCAACTTCATTTAATTTAGGTAAAACTGTGACGAAAGACGAACTGCGCGCGGAACTTGAGCGCCAGGAACAACGTTACAAGGAAGTTTACGGCGGGGAAGTCACCACCTACGCCGCGCAACCTGAACCGGAACGCAAACCCTGGCGTAAGCGCGCCACCGTTCAGGACCAGGCCTTCACCCAGGAACTTCAGAAAATGGAAAAAGAACTCAAAGCCGAAGAGCAGTGACGCTCCGGGCCCGATGTTCTTGTGAAGAGGTATCCGGCCGCCACCCTGGCCGGAAGCCATAGCGCACGCCCGCCATGAGCGGGCCGCCATCCGCTCCCCGTCCGACAATCGGGAAGGGTCATGGCCGACTTCTTCAGATATTTCATACAATTACTCGAGGCGTCCTACAGCGGGCGGCGATCCTGCGCGGATGTGCTTTGCGCCCCTGAATCAAGGGGTTACGCACCCCGCGGAAAACCTCGCGCGTGAGGCTTTCCTACAAATTATTTCGTTGAAGAATGTTACCGATGAGCAGGCAATGCATCGATTACCGAGGTTTTCTGGCATAATCGCGCCCCCTTATGACCGGGTCAGAAAACCTTCATGATCGATTTATTCAGCGGACTGGATGCTTGGGTGCTTGTGAGCCTCTTGCTCGCCCTGGCTTTTGTCCTCGCCTTCGAGTTCATCAACGGCTTTCATGACACCGCTAACGCGGTTGCCACTGTTATCTACACCAAAGCCATGCCGCCTCACCTGGCGGTGTTCTTTTCCGGTGTGTTCAATTTCCTCGGTGTGCTGCTGGGCGGCGTGGGGGTGGCGTACGCCATCGTTCACCTGCTGCCCGTGGAGCTGCTGATCAATGTGAACACCGGACACGGACTGGCCATGGTGTTTTCGCTGCTCGCAGCGGCCATCACCTGGAACCTGGGCACCTGGTACTTCGGTATCCCGGCGTCCAGTTCCCACACGTTGATCGGTTCGATCCTCGGCGTGGGCCTGGCCAACGCGCTGATCAACGATATCCCGTTGGCCGACGGGGTGAACTGGCAGAAGGCGATCGATATCGGCGCCTCCCTGGTGTTCTCGCCCATGGCCGGTTTCCTGATCGCCGCCTTGGTGCTGATCGGCCTGAAATGGTGGCGCCCGCTGTCGAAGATGCATAAGACACCGGAACAGCGCCGCCAGATCGACGACAAGAAGCACCCGCCGTTCTGGAATCGCCTGGTACTGGTGATTTCGGCCATGGCCGTCAGCTTTGTCCACGGCTCCAACGATGGCCAGAAAGGCATCGGCCTGATCATGCTGGTGCTGATCGGTATCGTGCCGGCGCAGTTCGTACTCGACCTGGGCAGCACCACCTACCAGATCGAGCGGACCCGTGACGCGACGCTGCATCTGAGCCAGTTCTACCAACGCAACAACGAGTCCCTGGGTGAATTCCTGGCGCTGGGCAAAAGCGTGGAAGGCGATCTGCCGGAGAAATTCCGCTGCAATCCGCAGCAGACCGAACCGACCATCAATGCCCTGCTCGATACGCTCAAAGGCGTGGCGGACTACCATTCGCTGCCGTCGGAACGACGCATCGAGGTTCGTCGCTACCTGCTTTGCCTGGACGACACGGCGAAGAAGGTTGGCAAGTTGCCAGGCCTGGCAGCTCGTGAGAAAGACGACCTGAACAAGCTGCGCAAGGACCTGACCGCCACCACCGAATACGCCCCGTTCTGGGTGATCCTGGCCGTCGCACTGGCGCTGGGCCTGGGCACCATGGTCGGCTGGAAGCGAGTAGTGCTGACCATCGGTGAGAAGATCGGCAAGCAAGGCATGACCTATGCCCAAGGCATGTCGGCCCAGATCACCACGGCGTGCATGATCGGCGCGGCGAACATCTTCAGCTTGCCGGTTTCCACCACCCACGTCCTGTCCTCGGGCGTGGCCGGCACCATGGTCGCCAACAAGAGCGGCCTGCAAGGTGGTACCGTGCGCAACATCCTGCTGGCCTGGGTGTTGACCCTGCCGGCGACGGTGGGGCTGTCGGCCGGGTTGTTCTGGCTGGCATCGAAGGCCCTGGGTAGCTGATTCCAGCGGCCCACAAAAAAGGTGCGACCCTTACGGTTCGCACCTTTTTTATGCCCAAAACACTCAACCCTGTGGGAGCGAGCTTGCTCGCGATAGCGGTGTATCAGCCAACGTCGATGTCGGCTGTAGGCCCTCATCGCGAGCAGGCTCGCTCCCACAGTTGTTTTGCGTTGAAACAGCAAAAATTGGCCAAAAAAAAGGGCGACCGAAGTCGCCCAAAATGCCTTGCGTGCTCGTTGTAACCAGAAAGACCTACGGCTTCTTGCGCTTGTGTGCGTCTTTCCAGATGAATAATCCGAACCCTGCGAAAAACACGAACATGAGGCCGACCGTCAACACCCCGGCAAACACCACATTATCGAAAAACATGACTGGCCTCCTGGTCTTGCCCCTGTTGCGATGGGTTCAAGGTAACCAATCAGGCCTGGATGAAAATTGACCGGGGTCAATAACGCCCGCAACGGGGCGCAAAGGTGGGGAAATAACTGATCTGCATCAATGGATCGAGGGGGTTCAGCGCTTTTTCGGTTTGTTTTTCGGCTTTTTCTTGGGCTTACCCAACGGCATGGCCTGCTCGAAAGCCTGGCGGACTTCATTGAGGCGTTTTTCGTTGAGGTCGTGAACGCGCTTGGCGCGCTCGGCACTGAGGTCGATCAGCTTGTCGTCTTGGCTCATGGCGTGTGGGCATCGTGCAGTGAATTGCGGATGCGCCCATGATGCGGGCTGTTGGCGGCGTTGACCAGCCCGTGCGTGCAGGCAGGTGCCTGGATCAGATCTGGATATCGACCCACAGGCCCTGACGCGTCTCGTCGTCTATCAGCGGCACCACTGGCACGGTGTTGTCGGCGTTGAGTTCGGTACCCGGTACGGCGAGGTGTTCTTCTGGATCTTCCTCGGCCTCGCGGCGACGACGGTCGCGCTCCTGCTGGCGACGCTGTTCCTCGCGCAACAGCAGCGCGGTCTCTTCCGGGTCGCGTTTTTGCAGGTCAATGGTGCTTTCGTTGGAGCTTTGCTGCACCGGGACCACGGGCGGTATGTCCGGTCGCTGGCGAACCGGATCCTGTTGAGCGGTGATGGGTACGGCGCTCAAAGGGAGCATGGGTGGCAACATAAAGTTCTCCTGTCTTCAGGTTGTCGGCGGCTAAAGTGGCAGCTTGAACCGCCGGTCCGAAACTTGTGACCCAGTTGGCAATTGCACCGTTCACCAGGGCCGAGCTTGTTTGATCGCTGGGCAAGCGTAAGTTCCGTGCCATTGGTAATGAATCAGCGTACGTAAATCCTTTGGTCTGAAGGATCCTTCCGTTAAGATAACCGGCTTTTTCAAGGCGGGAGTCAGGCAGCATGGCGCAGCAGTATCAACCGGGGCAACGCTGGATCAGTGACAGCGAAGCCGAGCTGGGTTTAGGCACCGTTCTGGCACAGGACGGCCGCTTGTTGACCGTGCTCTATCCGGCCACTGGCGACACTCGCCAGTACGCGCTACGGAATGCGCCACTTACCCGTGTACGGTTTTCACCGGGCGATGTGATCACTCACTTCGAAGGCTGGAAAATGACCGTGCGCGAAGTCGATGACGTCGACGGCCTGCTGGTCTACCACGGCCTCAACGGGCAGAACGAAGTCGTCACCCTGCCCGAGACTCAACTGTCGAACTTCATCCAGTTCCGCCTGGCCAGCGACCGTCTGTTCGCCGGCCAGATCGACCCACTGGCCTGGTTCTCCCTGCGCTACCACACCCTGGAACACACCAGCCGCCAGTTGCAGTCTTCGCTTTGGGGCCTGGGCGGTGTACGTGCCCAGCCGATTGCCCATCAACTGCACATTGCCCGTGAAGTGGCCGACCGCATCGCGCCGCGGGTGTTGCTGGCCGACGAAGTGGGCCTGGGCAAGACCATCGAAGCCGGCCTGGTCATCCACCGTCAATTGCTGTCCGGCCGCGCCAACCGCGTCCTGATCCTGGTACCGGAAAACCTCCAGCATCAATGGCTGGTGGAAATGCGTCGGCGCTTCAACCTGCAGGTCGCACTGTTCGACGAAGAACGTTTTATCGAAAGCGATGCCAGCAACCCGTTCGAAGACACCCAACTGGCCTTGGTGGCGCTGGAGTGGCTGGTGGACGATGAAAAGGCCCAGGATGCGCTGTTCGCCGCCGGCTGGGACCTGATGGTAGTCGACGAGGCCCATCACCTGGTGTGGCACGAAGATCAGGTCAGCCCGCAATACGCCCTGGTCGAGCAGCTTGCCGAAACCATCCCAGGCGTGCTGCTGCTCACCGCGACCCCGGAACAGCTGGGCCAGGACAGCCACTTCGCCCGCCTGCGCCTGCTGGACCCGAACCGTTTCCATGACCTCAAGGCCTTCCGCGCCGAGAGCGAAAACTATCGCCCGGTGGCCGAAGCCGTGCAGGAGTTGCTGGACAAAGGCCGCCTCTCGCCCGAAGCCCACAAGACTATCCAGGGTTTCCTGGGGAACGAAGGCGAAGCCTTGCTGACCGCCGTCAATGATGGCGATGTCGAAGCCAGCGCCCGCCTGGTGCGCGAACTGCTGGACCGTCACGGCACCGGCCGCGTGCTGTTTCGCAACACCCGCGCCGCCGTGCAGGGCTTCCCCGAGCGCAAGCTGCACGCCTACCCATTGCCTTGCCCTGACGAATACCTCGAATTGCCGTTGGGCGATCACGCCGAGCTGTACCCGGAAGTCAGCTTCCAGGCCCAACCGGACGCCAGTGAGGAGGAGCGCTGGTGGCGTTTCGACCCGCGGGTCGAGTGGCTGATCGACACCCTGAAGATGCTCAAACGCACCAAGGTGCTGGTGATTTGTGCCCACGCCGAAACCGCCATGGACCTGGAAGATGCCCTGCGCGTGCGCTCCGGCATCCCGGCCACGGTGTTCCACGAAGGCATGAACATCCTGGAACGCGACCGCGCGGCGGCCTATTTCGCCGACGAAGAGTTTGGTGCCCAAGTGCTGATCTGCTCGGAAATCGGCAGTGAAGGCCGCAACTTCCAGTTCGCCCATCATCTGGTGCTGTTCGATCTGCCGGCGCACCCGGACCTGCTGGAGCAGCGTATCGGCCGTCTGGACCGGATCGGCCAGAAGCACATCATCGAGCTGCATGTGCCTTATCTGGAAACCAGCCCACAAGCGCGGCTGTTCCAGTGGTATCACGAAGCCCTGAATGCGTTCCTCAACACCTGCCCGACCGGCAACGCCTTGCAGCACCAGTTCGGCCCGCGCCTGCTGCCCTTGCTGGAAGAAGCCGACGATGGCCAGTGGCAAGCGCTGATCGACGAGGCCCGCGCCGAACGCGAGCGCCTGGAAGCCGAGCTACATACCGGTCGCGACCGTTTGCTGGAGCTCAACTCCGGAGGCGCCGGTGAAGGCGATGCGCTGGTGGAGGCCATTCTCGAGCAAGACGACCAGTTCGCCCTGCCGATCTACATGGAAACCCTGTTCGACGCCTTTGGTATCGACAGCGAGGACCATTCGGAAAACGCGCTGATCCTCAAGCCGAGCGAAAAGATGCTCGACGCCAGCTTCCCACTGGGCGACGACGAAGGCGTGACCATCACCTACGACCGCAACCAGGCGCTGTCGCGCGAAGACATGCAGTTCATCACCTGGGAGCACCCGATGGTGCAGGGCGGCATGGACCTGGTGCTGTCCGGCTCCATGGGCAACACCGCCGTGGCGCTGATCAAGAACAAGGCCCTCAAGCCCGGCACCGTGTTGCTGGAGCTGCTCTACGTCAGTGAAGTGGTCGCCCCGCGCTCGCTGCAACTGGGCCGCTACCTGCCGCCGGCCGCCCTGCGCTGCCTGCTGGACGCCAACGGCAACGACTTGGCCGCCCGGGTCTCGTTCGAAACCCTGAACGACCAACTCGAAAGCGTGCCCCGTGCCAGCGCCAACAAGTTCATCCAGGCCCAGCGCGACCAGCTCACGCCGCGAATCAATGCCGGCGAAGAGAAGATCGCCCCGCGTCACGCCGAACGCGTGGCCGAGGCCCAACGCCGCCTGGCCGCCGATACCGACGAGGAACTGGCCCGCCTGACCGCCCTGCAAGCGGTCAACCCGACCGTGCGCGACAGCGAGCTGGTGGCCCTGCGCCAACAGCGCGAGCAAGGCTTGGCGATGCTTGAGAAGGCGGCGTTGCGCCTGGAGGCGATTCGGGTGCTGGTAGCGGGCTGATTGCAGCAGTAGTCCGAAAAAAGGCCCGCAGCGATGCGGGCCTTTTTTGTGCAAACCTGCCGAACACAGAGATGTTGGACTGGGAACACGGTCAACGTGGCGAGGGGATTTATCCCCGCTGGGTTGCACAGCAACCCTCTGCATTTCAACTGACAATCGCGGCGCATGGTGGATTCTGGAGCTGCTGCGCAGCCCAACGGGGATAAATCCCCTCGCCACAATGCCCTATCAGCCCCAGCCCCAGCCTTGGCCTTGGCCTTGGCCTTGGCCTTGACCTCAAGGACTGTAATACCCCACCGCCACCAGGAAATGCCCGACCTTCTTCAGGTACGCGTGTTTATCCTCGACCTTGCCGGTCACCGGATTCTTCCAGCGGTACTCGTACTCTCCCTCGCTCTGTTTCCCAATCAACGCCAGGATCGGCTCGCCCACCGGTTTGCCATCCGGGTCCTTGACCTTGGCGAAGTCGGTGTTGATCAAGCGCAAATTGGTGCCATGGCCGACATAGCGCCGGGTATCGAGGTCGACGACAAAGACATACAAGTCATCCTGCAGGTAACCGCCCTTGAGGGAATTGACCGCCGTCAGCGTGGCCTTCTCGTTTTTCAGCAGGTCATTCGAGGCCTTGTCCAGCAACGTCCTGGCCTGTTCGGCGGAAGCCCGGGGCAGGTAGTAGCCGACAGCCAGGATTCGCTCGCCGACACGCTGGAAGTACACATGCTTGCGCTCGACCTTGCCGTCCGCCCAGTTCTGCCAACGGTACTCGGCTTGCTGGATGCCACTGGCCTCGGGGGTTTTCAAGGCGTCCTCGAAGGCTTTGCGCAAATCCGGCCCCAGCACCTCGGACACGTCCCGCCCGATCAACGCCGAGGACGGCCCGCCACTGGCGAGCATCACACCTTGGGTATCCACCACGAACACGTAGCGATCCTTGTCGACGAATTCCCCTTGGCGGCTGAAGGCGGCAAAGGCTTTGTCGCCGTTGTCGTGGTAATAGGCCAAGGCCTTCTCCAGCAGTGCCCGGGCCGCCTGGCCATCATCCGCAGTGGCCGCCTGGGCCTGAGCCAGCCCCAGCATGAGCATTGCACCCAGCCAGGCCATCCTGTGAAAAAAACCCATGCGTGCGCCCCTCGTTCTTGTTGGTGTTTCAAGAGCGTAGACGGCGCGGGGTGATGTTGGAGCATTCAGGGGATTGCTGGGGAGCCTGGTGAGCCAGTGGTATTGATATTGACTGACAGGACGTCATCGCGAGCAAGCTCGCTCCCACATTGGAGGGTGCTGACCCTGTGGGAGCGAGCTTGCTCGCGATAGCGGCGGCACATTCAGAAATGATGCGCGCACAAACGGCTTATTGAGCCCCAGCGCGCAGTTGCTGCTGCAAGTTCTGGATCTGCGCCTGCAACGTGTTGATGTTACGGGTGACCTGGCCGCGGAAGGCGTCGAACTCGGCCGTGTTGCCGCCCTTGTCCTGCTGGCTCTTGAGCACGATCACGTCCTGCTCCAGACGGTCGATGGCAGAGTTGGAAGTGGCTCTTTTCAGGGCGGTGATGTCAGCACCGATGCTCTTGAGCTGGGCATCCAGGGCACCACCCTCGCCCTGGCTCTTCAGGGCGGTCACTTCTGCCGCCAGCGCCTTGACCTGGGCTTGGAGCTCCTTGTTGGACGCTTGCAACTGCGTGTTGGTGTTCTGCTGTTCCGAGGCCTGGGCGATGAGCTGGGCCAATTCCTTGTCCAGGTCGGCAGATGGACCGAACGTGGCCTGCTGTAGTTTGTACTGCTCCTGCAGCTTGCCGTCGAATTGCCGCCCCTGTTCCTGCAACTTGTTCTCCAACTGTTTGATCTGCAGCTTCAAGGCTTCACTGTCGCTCATGACGTTGGACTGCCCGGCGACCACCTTGCCGGAAATGTCCTGCAAGCGCCCCGCCGCATCCTCACTGATCCGGGCGAAGCTTTCCTGGGTCGCCACCAGTTGCTGCTCCATCAGGGAAATCTGCTGGAAGCTCCACCAGGCCAGGAAACCGAATGCACACAGCAGCGCGCCTACCAATGCCCACAGCGGCCCGGTGCTGGGCCCTTTGACCTTGGCCGCGGCAATGGGCGCCGGGCGCGCTTGCACGTGAGGCTGGCGGCTGGGCATGAAATCATCGTCATCGGGAATGTCGGCCCGCATCCGCAGGCTCGGAACATCGTCGAAGTCGTCATTGGCATCGTTACGCATGGGCATGGTTCGACCTTTGGGAAACCGATAATGGCTTGATGCGGCGAGTATAACCCTCTCGCCCGCCGCACCGATTGACCCCGAACCTGGCGCTCGGTTCATGATGGCCCGATCAGCGGGCTGTTTGGACACCCCACCAGGCGCAAAATTCATCGAGGGCGGTCCACAGGCTGACCTGCGGATCGTAATCGAGATAATGCCGGGCGCGACTGATATCCAAGGTGAAATTTTTGTTCATGACCTGCATGCCCAGGCGCGACAGCGTCGGCTCGGGACGACCTGGCCACAACTTGCAGAAGCCTTCATTCAGGGCCGCGACGCTGTAAGCCAAGCCGTAGGAACGATAACGTCGGACCTGTGGGACTTCCATCTGGCGCATCACATAATTGACCACATCCCACAGCGGGACCGGTGCCCCATTGCTGATGTTGTAGGCCTTGCCCAAGGCTGAATCGGTGGCCAGCAGACTGCTGAGCAACGCTTCGTTGAGGTTCTGCACGCTGGTGAAGTCCACCTTGTTCAACCCGTTGCCGATAATGGCCAGTCGTCCCTTGCGCTGCATTTTCAGCAGGCGCGGAAAAATGCTCATGTCACCGGCACCGGTCACGAAACGCGGGCGCAGGGCCAGCACTTCGAGGCCGAACTCCTGGGCGCCGAAGACTTTCTGCTCGGCCAGGTACTTGGTGGCGGCGTAAGGGTGCTTGAAGCGCTTGGGCACCTGTTCTTCGGTCAACCCGAGATGGTCACGGCCGTCGAAGTAAATGGACGGCGAGGACAAATGAACCAGGCGGCGCACCTTCTGCTTGAGACAGGCCTCGACGACATTTTCCGTGACTTGGACATTACCCTGGTGGAAATCCTGGTAGCGGCCCCACAGCCCCACGGAGCCGGCGCAATGCACCACGGCCTCGACATCCAGGCACAGGTCGCGGGCCAGCAGAGGATCGTTCAGATCGCCTTGGACGAACTGCGCACCGCGACGCACAAGGTGTTCCACACTCTCGGCCCGGCGACCGTTGACCCGTACATCCAGGCCCTGCTCCAGGGCGAAACGCGCAAAGCGCCCGCCAATGAAGCCGCTTGCGCCGGTGACCAAAATCTTCATGCATGCTCCTAAAAATCCAGATTCGAGCTACAAGCCACAAGGTTCAAGCCAAGCGCTTTTCACTTACCGCTTGCAGCGTGCTGCTTGCCGCTGCGATCAATCGCTCAGTCAATAAGCCGAGCAACTGCCCACCATTGCGCCAATGATGCCAGTACAGCGGCACATCGATCGGTTTATCTGCCAACAATTCCACCAGCACGCCTCGCTCCAGCTGTTCGCGCACTTGCAGCTCCGGCACCAGCCCCCAGCCCAGCCCCACCTCAGCAAGGCGGATGAAACCTTCGGACGAGGGGCATAAATGATGCTCGAAACCGCCCTCCACACCCACGGACGCAAGGTAGCGATGCTGCAGGAAATCATCCGGGCCGAATACCAATGCCGGCGTACGAGCCAGTTGATCGGCCCGCACGCCGTCGGGAAAGTGCCGGGCGATGAAGGCCGGGCTGGCCAACGCCCGGTAGCGCATCGCCCCCAACAGCACGCTGCGAGCCCCCGCCACCGGGCGTTCGCTGGCGCAGACACAGGCCGCCACTTCACCGGCGCGCATGCGCTTGAGGCCCACGGTCTGGTCTTCTACCACCAGGTCGAGCAACAGGTGATGGTCAGCGCAGAAATCTCCCACGGCAGCGGCCCACCAGGTTGCCAGGCTGTCGGCGTTCAAGGCGATGCGCAAACGCTCCGGCAGCCCCTCTTCATCCAACGCCGGCACCAGGCTCTGCAGATCGCGCTCAAGCAACCGCACCTGTTGCACGTGGTTGAGCAACCGACGGCCGATTTCCGTGGGTGCTGGCGGTGTGGCACGCACCAGAACGGGCTGCCCGACACGCGCCTCCAGCAGTTTGATCCGTTGGGAAATAGCCGATTGCGACAAACCCAGCACTTGGGCCGCGCGCTCGAAACCGGCCTGCTCGACCACGGCGGCCAGGGCAGAGAGCAATTTGTAATCGAACATCAGTTTCCCTAATGAGCAATCAGCAATATTGGTTTTTCTTATACAACTCGCCACAGGAGAATGACCAGCAATTCATCAACTGACCGGGGATAAAACGATGTGGCAAAGCTATGTGAACGGGCTCTTGGTGGCCCTCGGGCTGATCATGGCCATCGGCGCCCAGAACGCATTCGTGCTGGCCCAGAGCCTGCGCCGCGAGCACCACTTGCCGGTCGCGGCGCTGTGCATCGCCTGCGATGCCCTGTTGGTCGCCGCCGGGGTGTTCGGCTTGGCGACCTTGCTGGCCCAGAGTCCGTTACTGCTGTCGATTGCCCGCTGGGGCGGCGCGGCGTTCCTGCTCTGGTACGGCAGCCTGGCCTTGCGCCGGGCCTGTTCGAAGCAGAGTCTGCAACAGGATGAGAACCAGGCAGTGCGCTCGCTGCGGGCCGTGTTGCTCAGCGCGCTGGCGGTGACGCTACTCAACCCCCACGTCTACCTCGACACCGTGCTGTTGATCGGCTCCCTCGGTGCCCAGCAGAGCGTGCCCGGCGCCTATGTGGTAGGCGCGGCCAGTGCTTCGCTGCTGTGGTTCCTCACCCTGGCCATCGGTGCCGCATGGCTGGCCCCCTGGTTGGCCCGTCCAAGCACTTGGCGAATCCTGGACCTGTTGGTGGCGGTGATGATGTTTACCGTGGCGATGCAATTGATTGTCGCCGGCTGATTATTCCAAACCGCTCTGGAACCTCTATTCCACACAGTTGTTGCGTGGTTATGCCGCACCCCCGGTGCTATGATCCGACTCCTGCGCCGCAAAGAGTACAAACTCCCCGGCGCTAGTCTGGCCGCCCGTGATCGGCCTTGCGCTCACCGCAACTGACCTGATTAGGAGAATCACCATGGCTTTCGAATTGCCGCCGCTGCCCTATCCACACGATGCACTGCAGCCGCACATCTCCAAAGAGACTCTGGAATACCACCACGACAAGCACCACAACACCTACGTCGTGAACCTGAACAACCTGGTGCCTGGCACCGAGTTCGAAGGCAAGACCCTGGAAGAAATCGTCAAGACTTCCTCGGGCGGTATCTTCAACAACGCCGCTCAGGTCTGGAACCACACCTTCTACTGGAACTGCCTGGCGCCAAACGCCGGCGGTCAACCAACCGGCGCCCTGGCTGAAGCCATCAACAAGGCATTCGGTTCGTTCGACAAGTTCAAGGAAGAATTCAGCAAGACGTCCATCGGCACCTTCGGTTCCGGCTGGGGCTGGCTGGTGAAAAAGGCTGACGGTTCCCTGGCCCTGGCCAGCACCATCGGCGCCGGCAACCCGCTGACCAGCGGCGACACCCCGCTGCTGACCTGCGACGTGTGGGAACACGCCTACTACATTGACTACCGCAACGTTCGTCCGAAATACGTCGAAGCGTTCTGGAACCTGGTCAACTGGAAGTTCGTCGCCGAGCAGTTCGAAGGCAAAGCCTTCACTGCCTAAGCTCGAGGACAGACAAAGGAAACCCGGCGCCGTGCCGGGTTTTTTTTGCGCGACAAAGTTGATCGCAAGCCGAATACCTCGTGTCTGAAACCCAAGAAAAAATCCCGACAGGCCTCAAGTTGCGGCGCCTTTCAACCGACACAATGGTCGTAGAGCAATCACTCTGGAAAAAACGTACATCGGCCAGGTTTCAAGCGAAAACCCTTGTGTTTGATTGTCCCTTTGACTGACATCACAGGATTGCCAATACTCATGGCAACTTGACGCTACCCGCACGGAACAAGGAACCACTCTTTGAAGCTGGAACTCAAGAACAGCTTGTCTGTGAAGTTGCTCCGGGTCGTGCTCCTCTCGGCATTGATCGTTGGCATGGTCTTGAGCTGCGCCCAGATCGTGTTCGATGCCTACAAAACCAACCAGGCCGTCGCCAGTGACGCCCAACGTATCCTCGACATGTTCCGCGATCCATCGACCCAGGCCGTCTACAGTCTGGACCGGGAAATGGGCATGCAAGTGATCGAAGGCCTGTTCCAGGACCAGGCCGTGCGCATGGCTTCCATTGGCCATCCCCGCGAAACCATGCTCGCCGAAAAAGCCCGCCCCTTGCAGCACTCCGAAAGCCGCTGGCTGACCGACCTGATCCTGGGCAAGGAGCGCACCTTCACCACGCAACTGGTGGGACGTGGCCCCTATAGCGAATACTACGGCGACCTGAGCATTACCCTCGACACGGCCACCTACGGCGAGGGGTTCATCGTCAGTTCGGTGATCATCTTCATCTCCGGGATGCTGCGGGCCCTGGCCATGGGCCTGGTGCTGTACCTGGTCTATCACTGGCTGCTGACCAAGCCGTTGTCGCGGATCATCGAGCACCTGACCGAAATCAATCCCGATCGCCCCAGCGCCCACAAGATCCCGCAGTTGCGCGGCCACGAGCAAAACGAACTGGGCCTGTGGATCAATACGGCCAACCAATTGCTCGAATCCATCGAGCGCAACACGCACCTGCGTCACGAAGCGGAAAACAGCCTGCTGCGAATGGCCCAGTACGACTTTCTCACCGGTCTGCCCAACCGCCAGCAACTTCAACAACAATTGGACAAGATCCTGGTGGACGCCGGACGCCTGCAACGCCGGGTGGCGGTGTTGTGTGTAGGGCTGGATGATTTCAAGGGCATCAACGAACAGTTCAGCTATCAGACCGGCGATCAGTTGCTGCTGGCCCTGGCCGATCGACTGCGGGCCCACAGTGGGCGGCTCGGCGCGCTGGCACGGCTGGGGGGCGACCAGTTCGCCCTGGTCCAGGCCGACATCGAACAGCCTTACGAGGCCGCCGAATTGGCCCAGAGCATCCTCGATGACCTGGAAGCGCCGTTCGCCATTGACGATCAGCAAATTCGCCTGCGGGCCACCATCGGCATCACCCTTTTTCCCGAGGACGGCGACAGCACCGAGAAACTGTTGCAGAAAGCCGAGCAGACCATGACCCTGGCCAAGAGCCGCTCGCGCAATCGCTACCAGTTCTACATTGCCAGCGTCGACAGCGAGATGCGCCGCCGCCGCGAGCTGGAAAAAGACCTGCGCGAGGCCCTGGTCCGCGAGCAGTTCACCTTGGTGTACCAACCACAGATCAGCTACCGCGACCTGCGGGTGGTGGGCACTGAAGCCCTGATCCGCTGGCATCATCCCGAGCACGGCCTGGTGCCGCCGGACCTGTTCATTCCCCTGGCCGAGCAGAACGGCACCATCATCGCCATCGGTGAATGGGTGCTGGACCAGGCGTGCAGACAATTGCGCGAATGGCACGACCAGGGTTTCCTCGACCTGCGCATGGCGGTCAACCTCTCGACCGTGCAACTGCACCACGCCGAACTGCCACGGGTGGTGAACAATCTCCTGCAGATATACCGGCTGCCGCCGCGCAGCCTGGAGCTGGAAGTCACCGAGACCGGCCTGATGGAAGACATCACCACCGCGGCCCAGCACCTGCTGAGCCTGCGTCGCTCCGGGGCGCTGATTGCCATCGATGACTTCGGCACCGGCTATTCGTCCCTGAGCTACCTCAAGAGCCTGCCACTGGACAAGATCAAGATCGACAAGAGCTTCGTCCAGGACCTGCTCGACGACGAAGATGACGCAACCATCGTCCGGGCCATCATCCAATTGGGCAAGAGCCTGGGGATGCAGGTCATTGCCGAGGGCGTCGAGACGGTCGAGCAGGAAGCCTACATCATCGCCGAGGGCTGCCACGAAGGTCAGGGGTACTACTACAGCAAACCACTGCCGGCGCGGGAATTGGGCCTTTACCTGAAGCAGGCCGAGCGCAGCAAGGTATCCATCCTCTGATTCCTCCCTTCTGCCACGTTCCTGTAGGAGCTGGCGAAGCCTGCGATCTTTGATCTTTCGCTTCAGATTCAATTGGCAGTGGAAAGATCACAGCCTCGCTTCGCCAGGCGGCTCCTACAGACGCTGCCGACCCCTTCATTAAATAAGAAATATTTACAACCATAACCCTTTACACATAATGCAAATCTTTCGCATTATGTCGCAGTTTTTGCGCACCCTCGCGCCTGTCCCATCCATCACCGAAGCAGGATGTTCGCCATGATTCGTATGCCCCTGGCTACCGCCAGTCTGCTGGCCATCGCTATTTCCCTCGCCGGTTGCGGCGAAGGCAAAGACAAGGCCGCCGCGCCGCAAGCGCCAACGCCGGCCGCCAGCACCTCGGCACCGGTCGCCCCTGCTGCCGCCGGCAAAGTCGACGAAGCTGCCGCCAAGGCCGTTGTCGCGCACTATGCCGACATCGTCTATGCCGTCTACAGCGATGCCGAATCCACTGCGAAGACCCTGCAAACCGCCGTCGACGCGTTCCTGGCCAAGCCGAACGCCGATACCTTGAAAGCCGCCAAGGCTGCCTGGATCGCCGCACGCGTGCCATACCTGCAAAGCGAAGTGTTCCGCTTCGGCAACACCATCATCGACGACTGGGAAGGCCAGGTGAATGCCTGGCCCCTGGACGAAGGCCTGATCGACTACGTCGACAAGTCCTACGAGCACGCCTTGGGTAACCCGGGCGCCACCGCCAACATCATCGCCAATACCGAAGTCCAGGTTGGCGAAGACAAGGTCGACGTCAAGGACATCACCCCGGAGAAACTCGCCAGCCTGAACGAGCTGGGCGGTTCCGAGGCCAACGTCGCCACCGGCTACCACGCCATCGAATTCCTGCTGTGGGGCCAGGACCTCAACGGCACCGGCCCGGGCGCAGGCAATCGCCCCGCTTCGGATTACCTGGAAGGCGCCGGCGCCACTGGCGGCCATAACGACCGTCGTCGTGCCTACCTCAAGTCCGTGACCCAACTGCTGGTCAATGACCTGCAGGAAATGGTCGGCAACTGGAAGCCGAACGTGGCCGACAACTACCGCGCCACCCTGGAAGCCGAGCCGGCCGAAAGCGGCCTGCGCAAGATGCTGTTCGGCATGGGCAGCTTGTCCCTGGGTGAACTGGCGGGCGAGCGCATGAAGGTGTCCCTGGAGGCCAATTCGCCGGAAGACGAACAGGATTGCTTCAGCGACAACACCCACAACTCGCATTTCTACGATGCCAAGGGCGTGCGTAACGTGTACCTGGGCGAATACACCCGTGTCGACGGCACCAAGATGAGCGGCGCCAGCCTGTCGTCCCTGGTCGCCAAGGCTGATCCGGCCGCGGACACCGCGCTCAAGGCCGACCTGGCCGACACCGAGGCCAAGATCCAGGTCATGGTCGATCACGCCAACAAGGGTGAGCACTACGACCAGTTGATCGCCGCCGGCAACACTGCCGGTAACCAGATCGTGCGCGACGCCATCGCCGCGCTGGTCAAGCAGACCGGTTCGATCGAGCAGGCTGCGGGCAAGCTGGGCATCAGCGACCTGAACCCGGACAACGCTGATCACGAGTTCTGATCAACGCCGGCTAGCCGAGGGTTAACGCAGCCAGCCAAACCACAAAACCTGTGGGAGCGAGCTTGCTCGCGATAGGGGTCTATCAGTCGATATTGATGTTGGCTGGTCTACCGCTATCGCGAGCAAGCTCGCTCCCACAGGGGTTTCTGGTGTTTCGAAAATGCGAGATCAGTCATCACCATACTTGTGGGAGCGAGCTTGCTCGCGATGGGGGCATATCAGTCGACATTTGATGTGTCTGGTCTACCGCTATCGCGAGCAAGCTCGCTCCCACAAGGGGCGTCACTGTGGTTCATGGCTGCAACCCGGCAAGCCGCCCCTCGATAAACCGCCGTTCCGGCAGTTGCTGCGTCAGTTCGAGCGCGCGTCGGTACGCGGCCCTCGCCTCGTCCACCTGCCCCAACTGCCGACAGAACTCCGCCCGCGCAGAGTGTGCCAAGTGATAGTCCGCCAGATCCCCCCTGGCGAGTATCCCGTCAACCAGGCGCAGCCCTTCCTGTGGTCCGTCGCGCTTGGCCAGGGCGGCGGCGCGGTTGAGTTCGATCACCGGCGACGGCACGGCCCGCAGCAGCACATCATAAAGCCCGACGATCTGTGGCCAATCGGTCTGCTCGGCGGTCGGCGCTTCGGCATGCACCGCCGCAATCGCCGCTTGCAGGCAGTACGGCCCGAACCGTCGGGTTTTCAGCGCGGCTTCCACCAACGCACAGCCCTCGGCGATCAGCTCGGCATCCCATAAGGATCGCGCCTGCTCATCCAGCAGAATCAGTTCACCGGTTGACGACGTTCGCGCCGGTCGCCGGGATTCGTGCAGCAGCATCAATGCCAGCAACCCCATGACCTCGGCTTCGGGCAGCAACTCCATCAGCAGACGCCCGAGACGGATGGCTTCGCGCGTCAGGTCTTCGCGAGTCAGCTCGGCCCCCATCGACGCCGAATACCCTTCGTTGAACACCAGGTAGATCACCCGCAGAACGCTGTCCAGTCGCTCCGGCAGTTCCGCACGGGACGGCACTTGATAGGGGATCCTGGCATCGCGGATTTTCGCCTTGGCCCGCACGATGCGCTGGGCAATGGCCGCCGGGGCGGCGAGGAACGCCCGGGCGATTTGTTCGGTAGTCAGGTCGCAGACTTCCCGCAGCGTCAGGGGCACCTGGGCATCCGCCGCCAGGGCCGGGTGGCAACAGGTAAAAATCAGCCGCAGGCGATCGTCTTCCACGTCTTCGTCACTCCATGGATCCTGCTCCAGCGCCTCGAGTTGGGCGATCAACATCGGTTGGGACGCGGCGAAACGCGCACGCCGGCGCAAACTGTCGATGGCCTTGAAGCGCCCGGCAGACACCAACCACGCCCGCGGGTTGTCCGGTACACCGTCGCGCTGCCAGCGTTCGACCGCGATGAAAAAGGCCTCGTGCAGGGCCTCTTCCGCCAGATCGAAGTCACCCAGCAGGCGAATCAGCGTCGCCAGGATCCGCCGCGAGTCTTGCCGATAAACCTGCTCGACCCGCGCCTTGACCGTTTCGACCGACATTAGTCGGGCATGCCTTGGATAAGCAGCGTCTCAAGCCGGCCCTGGCCCCAACCCTCTTGTAAACCCATGGCTTCCTGTGCCTGGCGATCGATTACCCGGCTGATGGACAACGCGTAAGAGGCAGCTGTGAAGTTCATGAATGAAATCCTGTTTGGGATTGTTGTTCAGGGGTTCAGTTGGCGTATCGGTCGCACTTCAACGCAGCCGACCCGGGCCGCCGGGATATTGCCGGCGACCTGGATGGCTTCGTTGAGGTCCTTGGCGTCGATCAGGTAGAAGCCCGCCAGTTGCTCCTTGGTTTCGGCGAACGGGCCGTCAGTGATCGACAGCTTGCCGCCACGCATGCGTACCGTGGTGGCGGTCTGTACCGACTCCAGGGCTTCAGCGGCCAGCATGCGCCCACTGCCCTGGATCGATTCGGCATAGGCCATGCATTCGGCGTCCTCCGGGCTGTCAGGCGAGTTGTGCAGCGTGTGTTCGTTGCTATACACCAGGCATAGGTACTTCATGGAAGGCTCCGTGTTCGGACTGATCAACTATGGACGGCAGGATGACACCCGGTGAAAAAACCGACGATCAGGGCTGCAGGTCGAACAGCGCCGTCCCGGCCATCGGGTCGAACGGAGCGGACCAATGTTCATGGACGATCCGCCATTGTCCCGCTACACGCTGGTAGCAGGCCGTCACACGCATCCAGCAGGCCTGTTCCTCGCCTTTTTCGTTGGTACCACCGCAATAGGCCAGCCAGTGGGCGAAGGCGATGTTGTCGGCCGGAGTAATCTTGACCTGATGAAAGTCGAACTTATGCGGGCCGGGGCACATTTCCATGCAGGCTTGCCAATGGGCCCGGTAAGCGGTCTTGCCCTTGAATTGCAGGGCCTGGATGGCATCGAACGAGACAATGTTCTCGTCATAGAGCGCCATGACTTTTTCGACGTCCTTGGCCATGACGGCTTGACGATAGGTGTCGATCAGGGCCTGGATTTCGGTTTCAGTGGCTTGCGTATTCATGGTGATTCTCCGCATTTTTTTGTTGAAGACACCTTTTGTCGTTTGGAGAAACAGCGAATCGACAATCCAACAAAATAATTCAAAGAAAAAATTCGCTAGAATCCAAGTCCTATTCTGCCGGCAAACATTGGACGTTTCTGTGACCGCTCAACTCGTCCCCTACGAAGACCTGACCGCGCTGCAACGCGACCAAGTCAGCGCCATCGAACTCCACCCCGAACAGATCAAGTTCGCCGGCGATATCCATGGCGCCCTGCACATGCTGCTGTCCCGGCCCGGCCCGGGGGTAAAAGGCTTTGCGCTATTGGCTGGGGAGGTGCCGGTGGCCTTCCTGCTGCTCAAGCGCCCGCCGGTACTGCCCGCCTGGGCCAACGAACACAGCGCCACCCTGCATGCCTTGCAAGTCGACCACCGGGCCCAGGGCAAAGGGTATGGCAAAGCCTGCCTGCAGGCGCTGCCCGCCGTGGCACGAGCCGCCTGGCCGGATATCCACGGACTGGAGCTCTCGGTCGACCCCGATAATGTCTCGGCCATTGGCCTGTACGCCCGCCTGGGCTGGGTCGACAGTGGCGAAGCCTACAAGGGCCGCATCGGTTATGAGCGGCGGATGGGGTTGGTGTTCTGACAAACAGAATCAACGATCGATAGGCACTGAATGTGGAAGCGAGCTTGCTGGCGATAGCGGTGTTTCAGTCAACATCAAAGTGGCTGGCCTGACGCTATCGCAAGCAAGCTCGCTCCCACAGGGGACCCGCAACGATCAGCTTGGCTTGAGCGGGATCCAGATCTCCAGGGTGCCTTGGCCTGTCCTGGGGTTGAAGTCTTCGCTGTAGCGCTCGAATTCAGGCTCATCCGCCGCTTCGTAACCGGAATGGGGCAGCCACTCGTTCCAGATGTACTGGAACGTATCTGGCAGCTTTTTCAATGGCCCTTTGTGTTCGAAGACCGCGTAATGGCCTGGCTGGACTTCGATCCAGCGGTATTGCTCCGGCAAATCGTCGAGCCGGCTGATTTCCACGCCGGCGATGTATTCGAACCCACCCTTCCCGTCCGGGTTGCAACACACACCGTAGGTCACTTCATCTTTCTGCCCTGGCACCTTGCCGAGCCAGGGCAGGAACTTTTCCCAGAGCAAAGGGATGTCTTGGGCGGTGTCCTGGGTAAACCGAGCACCAAAGCCGGCGATGAGCTGAAAACATCCCTGTTCAAAGCGTGGTACGGCTGTGCAATCGCGTTTGGGCTTTTCCATGCGGCAACACTCCAGCAAAACGTGAAGTCGGGCTTGGCAGTATAGAAGCCAAACCGTGATTGCCAGGCCCGTTTCGCTTGTCAAATGCCAGGGAGGGGCCCGGTGACGGCGTTTCCTACAAACTCGTTGTAGCCAGAAACGATCACGTACACCGCGAAATAACAGAAGATCGCGGCGGATGCCCAATAGGAATAACGCAACAATTTATCCCCCAACAGTTTGCCGCCCTGGGTTGCCGCCAGGCACAAGGCCGCGCACCACAGGAGCCCGGCGCAGAGAAAACCACTGAGAAACAGCGCCGAGCTGAGCAAGGTTCCGCCGCCCGAACGGGCGATCAGCGTACCGCCCACCGCCGCGAACCAGAGGATGGCACTGGGCGATGACATGGCCAGGAAAATCCCGCGCAAGAACTCCTGGCGCGAAGAGTTGCCCTGCACGTCACCCGCCTCGGCCAGTACCGCGCTGTGATAGATCGCCGAGTGGATCATCTTCGCCGCGAAATACAGCAACAGTACCGAGCCGCCGACCCATAGCACCCAGCGCACCGCTTCGTATTGCAGCAATACGGTCATGCCGGCCAAGGCCAGGACGGCATAGATCAGATCGCCCACACAGGTGCCCAGGCCCAGGGCGAACCCCTGGAAATACCCGCGCTGCATCGCCAGGGTGATCATCGCGATATTGGCCACGCCAATGTCCAGGCACAGCGAAAGGCTCAGCAGGAAGCCGCTGGAAAATTCCATCATTCGTTCCATCAGGATTGGGTGAGACAGGTTCAACAAGCCGCTGCGACCGTCGATGGCGCCGCGGCCAGGGCGACAGTGTCGTCGAAAATAGTTCGGCGCGGCTACTGGACAATCCGACATCCGCCCGATTATCTTGCGCCGCAGGCCACCGCAGTGGCCAACGTCGCTCGGACGGTTCCGGGCGCTCACGTATCTCGAGGCAACAATGGCCGAACAAGGTTCGCCGCGCCGCTTTGCGCGCATCGATCGACTCCCCCCGTATGTATTCAATATCACTGCCGAGCTGAAGATGGCTGCGCGTCGGCGCGGCGAAGACATCATCGACTTGAGCATGGGTAATCCCGACGGCGCCACGCCTCCACACATCGTGGAAAAACTGGTTACCGTCGCCCAGCGTGAAGACACCCACGGTTACTCCACCTCCAAAGGCATCCCGCGCCTGCGCCGCGCCATTTCGCGCTGGTACAAGGACCGCTACGAAGTGGACATCGACCCGGAAACCGAAGCCATTGTCACCATCGGTTCCAAGGAAGGCCTGGCCCACCTGATGCTGGCCACCCTGGACCAGGGCGACACGGTGCTGGTGCCCAACCCCAGCTATCCGATCCACATCTACGGCGCGGTGATCGCTGGCGCCCAGGTACGCTCGGTGCCGTTGGTGCCAGGGGTGGATTTCTTCGACGAACTGGAGCGGGCCATTCGCGGCTCGATCCCCAAGCCGAAGATGATGATCCTCGGCTTCCCATCCAACCCCACCGCCCAGTGCGTGGAACTGGACTTCTTCGAGCGAGTCATCGCCCTGGCCAAGCAGTACGACGTGCTGGTGATCCACGACCTGGCCTACGCCGACATCGTGTATGACGGCTGGAAAGCCCCGTCGATCATGCAAGTGCCGGGCGCGAAAGACATCGCGGTGGAATTCTTCACCCTGTCCAAGAGCTACAACATGGCCGGCTGGCGCATCGGCTTCATGGTGGGCAACCCGGAACTGGTCAGCGCCCTGGCGCGGATCAAGAGCTACCACGACTACGGCACCTTTACCCCATTGCAGGTGGCGGCCATCGCGGCCCTCGAAGGCGACCAGCAATGCGTGCGCGACATCGCCGAGCAGTACCGCCAGCGCCGCAACGTACTGGTCAAGGGCCTGCATGAGCTGGGCTGGATGGTAGAGAACCCGAAGGCATCGATGTACGTCTGGGCCAAGATTCCCGAGGCCTACGCGCACCTGGGTTCGTTGGAGTTCGCCAAGAAACTGTTGGCCGAGGCCAAGGTCTGCGTCTCGCCGGGGGTGGGGTTCGGGGAATATGGGGATGATCACGTGCGCTTTGCGCTGATCGAAAACCAGGACCGGATCCGCCAGGCGGTGCGTGGGATCCGTGGGATGTTCCGGGCGGATGGGTTGGTTCACAAAACCAACGGCTGAGACAAAAACCCAATGTGGGTATTTCCCTGGATTTGTTGATCACCAGAAACCAGTGTGGGAGCGGGCTTGCTCGCGAAGGCGATATAACATTCAACCTATTTGTTGACTGTCAGTCCGCCTTCGCGAGCAAGCCCGCTCCCACATTGACTACAGTGTTGTCGGTTAGACCACCAGCGACAGCAGCAGGATAAAGATCAATCCCACCACGGACAGGATGGTTTCCATCGCGGTCCAGGTCTTGAAGGTCTCGGCCACGGTCATGTTGAAGTACTGCTTGACCAGCCAGAAGCCCGCATCGTTGACGTGGGACAGGATCAACGAACCGGCACCGGTCGCCAGCACCAGCAGCTCACGGTTCACACCCGGCATCATCCCCACCACCGGCACCACGATACCGGCACCGGTAATGGTCGCCACCGTCGCCGAACCTGTGGCAATACGGATCACTGCGGCCACCAGCCACGCCAGCAGGATCGGCGAGATCTGCGCACTCACCGCCATGTGACCGATCACATCGCCCACGCCGCTGGTGACCAGCATCTGCTTGAAGCCACCACCGGCACCGATGATCAGGATGATCGCGGCGGTCGGCGCAAGGCTGGCGTCCAGCCATTTGAGCATCTGGCTGGAACCGATGCCCTGCTTGTAGCCGAAGGTGTACAGCGACAGCAACAACGCCAGCAGCAACGCCGAGATCGGGTGACCGATCATGTCCATCCAGGCGCGGAAGAGGTTGCCGTCCGGCAGCGCCACGTCAGCGAAGGTCTTGAGCAGCATCAGGAACACCGGCGACAGCACGGTGATCAAGGTGATGCTGAAGCTTGGCAGCTCGGCGGCGCTCGTCTCGCGGGCCAGTTGGTCCACCAGCTCCTGGTTCGGATGGCCGGGGATGTGCTTGGCAATGAACGTACCGAAGATCGGGCCGGCAATGATGGCAGTCGGCAGCGCGACGATCAGGCCATAGAGAATGGTCTTGCCGATGTCGGCGCCAAATATGCCAATCGCCAGCAACGGCCCCGGGTGCGGCGGCACCAGGCCGTGGACCGCGGAAAGACCGGCCAGCAGCGGGATACCGATCTTGATGATCGACACGCCGGTGCGGCGCGCGACGATGAACACCAGCGGGATCAGCAGCACGAAGCCGATTTCGAAGAATAGTGGGATGCCCACCAGGAAGGCGGCGAACATCATCGCCCACTGCACCTTGTCCTTGCCGAAGGCGCGGATCAGGGTCTGGGCGATCTGATCGGCCCCGCCCGACTCGGCCATCATTTTGCCGAGCATCGTGCCCAGCGCGAGGATGATGCCGACAAAGCCCAGCACGCCACCGAAGCCGTCCTGGAACGCCTTGATGATGGTGCCGGTCGGCATGCCCGACGTCAGGCCGAGGAACGCGGCGGCGATGGTCAGGGCAATGAACGGGTGGAATTTGAACTTGGTGATGAGGACGATGAGTCCGATCACCGTGACCACTGCATCAAGCAGTAGGAACGTCTCGTGGGACATGCCGAACATGGGAGGTGTCTCCTGATTTGTTGTTGTTATTGAAGCAGTTATTTATGAGTCGTCGGGACAGCGCTATCTTTCTGACGCAAATTTTTGAAACTCAACTGGCCAGCTTCAAACCGTGGGCCAACCACCAGAGGTAAGCCTGCTGCGCCAGTTCGTCAACGCTGTGGCTGGACGCGTCCAGAGCCAGGGTCAGGGGCTCGCCGACAGGGGATTCAAGGGTGGCGAACTGGCTGTCGATCAGGGTCGACGGCATGAAATGGCCGGGACGATGGGAAACGCGGTCGGCGGCCACTTCGGGGGTCAATTCAAGGAACACGAAGCCCAGGCCGGGCAAGGCGCTGCGCAGGCGCTCGCGATAACTGTGCTTGAGGGCCGAACAGGTCAGCACCGGGCGCTCGCCCGTGGCATCGACACGGCGCAACTCATCGCACAGGCTGTCGAGCCAGCCGGCACGGTCGTCGTCGTTCAAGGGGATACCGGCGCTCATCTTCTGGATGTTGGCCGCAGGGTGGAACGTGTCGCCTTCAATGGCGGTGGCGCCGCTCAACTGGCACAGGGCCTGGCTGACACACGTTTTGCCGCAACCGGCAACGCCCATGATGACCAGGGCGGTGATGGGATTGTTCATGTAACACCTCAGCGCGCAGACAGCGCTACCTTTGCCAGTTATGACACCGCAGCAAAAGCAGAAGTTGCCGACGCCTTCTTGTCATTTTTGTGGTTGCAGCATGTTCGTTCACGACACCCACGGACGGGGGATCAGGCAACCCCCGCTCACGCATTTGCAGCGGCGTCGAGACAGCGCTACCTTAGTACCTTGATTTTTGTTTGGCAAGCCGCCCTGATGACCGTCCCTAAAAACGATAAGAATACGCGCACCACCGGTCGCCCCACGCTCAACGAAGTCGCACGCCTGGCCGGTGTCAGCCCTATCACCGCCTCCCGTGCCCTGCGTGGCGTCAGCACCGTCGCCTCGGAACTGGTGGAAAAAGTCCGCCGGGCCGCCGTGGAACTCAACTACGTGGTCAATCCCGCGGCCCGTGCCCTGGCTTCGGCCCAGAGCCATTCGGTGGTGGTGCTGGTGCCGTCGTTGTCCAACCTGTTGTTCATCGACACCCTGGAAGCCATCCATCGGGTGCTGCGGCCCAAGGGCTTCGAAGTGGTGATCGGCAACTACCACTACTCCCGGGAAGAGGAAGAAGACCTGTTGCGCAACTACATGGCCTATCAGCCACGGGGGTTGCTGCTGACCGGTTTCGACCGCACCGAAAGCGCCCGGCGCATGATCGAGGCCAGCAACATCCCGTGCGTATACATGATGGAACTGGACCCCGGCGCCGGGCTCAACTGCGTCGGTTTTTCCCAGCTCAAGGCTGGCGAAACGGCGGCCGAGCACTTGATTTCCAAGGGCCGCAAGCGCCTGGCCTACATCGGCGCGCAACTGGACCAGCGCACCCTGCTGCGCGGCGAAGGGTTTCGCCGCGCCCTGCAACAAGCCGGTTTGTATGACCCGGACCTGGAACTGCTGACCCCGCGTCCATCCTCGGTGGGCCTGGGCGGGGAATTGTTCCTGCAATTGCTCGACAGCCACCCGGATGTCGATGCGATCTTCTTCGGCAACGACGACCTGGCCCACGGCGCCCTGTTCGAAGCATTGCGCTGCGGCATCAAGATCCCCGAGCAGGTCTCGGTCCTGGGCTTCAACGACCTGCCCGCCTCGGCCCATATGGTGCCGCGCCTGAGCAGCATCAGCACCCCACGGGAAGCCATCGGCCGCCGCGCCGCCGAACAGATGCTGACGCTGATGGCTGGCAACCGCATCGCGCAGCCGGTGGTGGACATGGGTTTCGAGCTCAAGGTTCGCGAAAGCACCTGAAGCGCCACGCTCAAGCGGTCGATCCATGCCGTCCGACGGCAAGGGTTGGCCGCCCCCGCTCGCCGCGCATTTGTCCATACCCCTTGGAATACGGCCAACGCGCAGGCGGCATGGGAATTGCTCCTGCCCATCGCTCAGCCATTACCTACAGGTGTTCATCATGTTGGTCAGTGCCAAACAGCAAGCGATGGTCTTGCCACTCAAACGCCCGGGCGAGGATCCCACCGCCGAAGCCGCCAGCGGCCTGCAAAGCGCCGCGTTGCAGGCGTTGCGCGATAACGTCCAGGCCCAAGCCAGCCAGGGCAGTGCCCAGGTCCAGGATTCCTTCACCCAACGAGCCACGCAACAGGTCAATGCCGCCACCGCCATCAGCGACAAGGTGGATGAGGCGTTCGCCAAGACGCGCGTGCAATTGCAGACCGTGGCCTCGTCAATGCCTGAAAAGGCCACGACACTGGGCGGCTCCGCCACGGCAGAGTTCAAGGACTACATGAGCAAGACGCCCGAAGAGCGACTGCGCGACAGCATTCTCGAAGAGATGGGCATTACCGAGGAAGAGTTCGAGGCGATGCCGCCCGAGAAGCAGTTGGCTGTCAGCCAGGAGATTGCCCAGCGCATGCAGGACAAGTCGGCGATGGCCCAAGTGGAAAAGGCCCAGGAGAGCCGCACGGGCGACAAAACCTCGGCCACGGACATGTTTCTCGCCTCCCTTTGAGCCTGGGCACATCACGAAGCGTTTGAGCTGGGGCGACCGCCCAGCTCAAACCTGAGGCCCGCCAAGGCGGTACCGGTTCAATGACCGAACAGGTTCACCTTTTTGGTTTTCTTGTCGGCGCGCTTTTCATCGGCGGTCTTCGCCGGTTTTTTCTTTGCCGCTTTTTTTGAATCCATGCCTTTGGCCATGATACGTACTCCAGTCATACGGGATGTGAAGTCAGGTATACACCTATCGCCGCACTCGTGTTCTTTTATAATCGCCCTCCCCTTATCGTCCGCGACCCCGCCATGTCCGAAATCCACTACACACAGCTCGAAGAACCGCTGTGGCCGCTGATGAACAAGTTCTATCGCGCTCACCAATCCTCGATGAAAGCGGTGCGTGACGCGCAGCTGTGGGTGGCACGGTGCGATGAGATCGTCGCCGCCCTGTGCTTGCGGCCGGTGTCGGGTGGGCATTGGTTGACGGGGTTGTTCGTCGACCCGGCGTACCGCGTCCAGGGCATTGCCGCGCGATTGATCGCCGAAGCGGTGAACGGTGTGGACGAGCCGGTGTGGCTGTTCTGTCACCCGGACTTGCGCGGCTTTTATGAGCGGCGTGGTTTCAGCTTCGACCCTGAACTGCCCTATGCGATGGCTGAACGCCTGAGCCGCTATGCCCGCAGCAAGCCGATGATTGCGATGGGGTTGAGCTAAATACCCTGACCTGGAATGCAATACATATCTCATGTGGGAGCGGGCTTGCTCGCGAAGACGGCGGCACATTCAACATCCATGCAAGCTGACCTACCGCTTTCGCGAGCAAGCCCGCTCCCACAGGGGGTTGCGTCCGGCAATCAGTCGTCTGCAGCCGGGTCCAGGTCCGGGAACATCACTTCGGTAAAGCCGAACTTGCTGAAATCAGTGATGCGCGACGGGTACAAGCGCCCGATCAGATGATCGCATTCATGCTGCACCACCCGCGCATGGAAGCCCGATGCGTAACGTACGATCGGCTCGCCCTTGGGATCGAAGCCTTCATAGCGGATGTGTTGGTAGCGCTCCACCGCACCGCGCAGGCCCGGCACCGATAGGCAACCTTCGAAACCCTCTTCCATCTGCGGGCCCAGGGGGGTGATCAGCGGGTTGATCAGGATGGTCTGGGGCACCGTCTCGGCGTCGGGGTAACGCTCGCTGTGCTCAAAGCCGAAGATCACCAGCTGCAGATCGACGCCAATCTGCGGCGCCGCCAGGCCGACACCGCCGACGCTTTCCATGGTCTGGAACATGTCATCGATCAATTGCCACAACTCTGGGCTGTCGAACATTTCGGCGGGCACCGGCGAGGCGATGCGCAGTAGGCGTTCGTCGCCCATTTTCAAGATGTCACGGATCATGGTCGGGCTTCGTCAGGGTGGGTGTGAGGAATGGAATGGTCGCGCCCCAGGCCCGACACATGCTGCTTTTCGTGCTCGCCCGCGCTCTTTTCACCCGGGTTCTTGCCCTCGGTGGACATGTGCTCGATCACCGCATTCATTTCCGCGCCGAGCAACAGCACCGCCGAAGAAATATAGAAATACAGCAACAACACAATGATCGCGCCGATGCTGCCATACATGGCGTTGTAGTTAGCAAAGGTCTTGACGTAAAACGCGAACCCCAGGGACGCGATGATCCACACCACCACCGCCAGCACCGACCCCGGCGTGATGAAGCGAAACTCCTGCTTGACGTCGGGCATCACGTAATAGATCAGCGCCACAGCCACCATCAGCAAGAACACGATCACCGGCCAGCGCACGATCGTCCAGAGCGTGACGATGAACTCCTCCAGCCCGACCTGGGCCGCAATCCAGCCCATCACCTGCGGCCCGAGCACCATCAACGCCGCAGCGGCCAGCAGCATGCCGGCGATGCCGACGGTGTAGAAGATCGACAGCGGGAAGCGCTTCCAGGCCGGACGGCCTTCCACGACGTCGTAGGCAGCGTTCATCGCGCTCATCATCAGCCGCACGCCCGCCGAAGCGGTCCACAAGGCAATGACGATACCCACCGACAACAAGCCGCCCTTGGATTGCTGGAGCTGGTCGATCACCGGGTTGACCTGCTCCAAGGCCTGGGGCGGCAGCACCAGCTCCGATTGCAGGCGCAACCACGAGAAGAAGTCCGGCAAGTGCAGGAAACCGATCAAGGCAATCAGGAAGAGAATGAAGGGGAACAGCGAAAACAGCATCTGGTAGGCCAGTGCCGAGGCATAGGTCGACATCTCGTCGTCGAGAAACTCGGTCACGGTACGCATCATCACACGATGCAAAGGTAAGCCTTTCAAGGCCGGAAACATCATGTGCGTCTCCTTTCGCCGCAAAAAAGGAAGGTCGCCTGGCGACTCATGGGGTTGTTATCCAAGACAAAGTAACCTGTTTGGCGACTTTGGAACAATTTCCCCGGCGCAAGTTCGAGCCGACATGAAAACGGCCACCCGCAGATGACCGTTCCAATCGCGTTACTACAGGCAGGTTATGCCTCGTCGACGCCTTTCTTGACCGCATCCTTGGCCTTGCCCACGGCTTGTTGGGCCTCGCCTTTTTTCTCCTGGACTACGCCCTCGGCGCGCATGCGGTCATTGTCGGTGGCCTTGCCGACGCCCTGCTTGATGTTGCCAACGGCTTCGTTGGCAACGCCCTTCACTTTATCGCTCGTGCTACTCATGATGTCTCTCCTGTGAAAAACAGTACGAAAACTCATTACATAAGGGTTGACCGGGGCCGTTCGCGGGGAGTTTCATTTTTTTCAGCGGCACATTTCATCGTTGAATGCAGGTTGCACTTTATGTTTGTCGATCAACCCCCGAGAATGCCCCACGTATTCAAGCTGCGGCTTGAAGCTCCAACCCCGTAGGAACGTTATGAAACTCGATAAAAAGCAGGCCATCGCCCGCAGGAACCAAGCACTGGGCGGCGCCGTACTGGGCGTCAACAACTGCCACTTCAGCGAATTGAACCGCAACCGCAACATCTTCTGGTTCGATATCCCGGTGGCGCGCCTGGCCATTGGTCAATACGAATGGATCCACCTGCTGCTGCACACGCCGGCCACCGATGAGTTGCTGCACTTGAAGGTACCGACCGTGTTCCTGCGGGAAAAAATGGAAGGCCTGGAAGTGCGCAACCAAGGCAAGCGCAAGGCAGCCCTGAGCCTGGAACTGAGCGCCGACAAGGACGCCTACCTGCAGGACATGCGGCCGGGTGGCACCAACCTGGATTTCGCGCAGTTCAGGTTGTAACCGAACCCGAGAGGCACCGGTTCCCTGTGGCGAGGGAGCTTGCTCCCGCTGGACGCGCAGCGGCCCTTGCGGTGTGTCAGTAGAATCGCAGGGGCCTGCTGCGCAGCCCAGCGGGAGCAAGCTCCCTCGCCACAAAAGCGCTCTCGCTTCAGGTTATCGCCCAACAAAAAGCCCCGCTTCCGCGGGGCTTTCGTCTACAAGCTTTTACTTTTTCAGCCCCAGTTTCCGGAGCTCTTCATCCCGCAACTCGCGGCGCAGGATCTTGCCCACGTTGGTGGTCGGCAAGGCATCGCGGAACTCCACGGCCTTGGGCACCTTGTAGCCGGTGACGTTGGCACGCATGTGTTCCATCACCTGCTCCTTGGTCAACGTGACACCCGGCCGTGCGACGATGAAAATCTTGATCGCCTCGCCAGACTTCTCGTCCGGTACGCCGATGGCCGCGCATTGCAGCACGCCCGGCAGGGTTGCCAGCACATCTTCCAGTTCGTTGGGGTACACGTTGAAACCGGAGATCAGGATCATGTCCTTCTTGCGATCGACGATGCGCATGTAGCCGTCCGGCTGGATCACCGCGATATCGCCGGTCTTGAGCCAGCCGTCGCTGTCGAGGATCTCATCGGTGGCGTCCTGGCGCTGCCAGTAGCCCTTCATGACCTGCGGACCTTTCACACACAGTTCGCCGATTTCGCCCAATGGCTGTTCGACGCCCGCATCGTTGATCACCTTGCACAGCGTCGACGGAACGGGAATGCCGATGGTGCCGATCTGGATGTTCTGGATCGGGTTGACGGTGGCCACCGGACTGGTCTCAGTCATGCCATAGCCTTCGCAGATCGGGCAACCGGTCACCGCTTTCCAGCGCTCGGCCGCGGCCAATTGCAACGCCATGCCTCCGGACAGGGTGACTTTCAGTGCCGAGAAGTCCAGCTTGCGGAAGGCTTCGTTGTTGCACAGGGCCACGAACAGCGTGTTGAGACCGACGAAACCGCTGAACTTCCACTTCGACAGTTCCTTGACCATCGCCGAAAGGTCGCGGGGGTTGCTGATCAGGATATTGTGGTTGCCGATCAGCATCATCGCCATGCAATGAAAAGTGAAGGCATAGATGTGGTACAGCGGCAGCGGCGTGATCAACACCTCGCAACCTTCATTGAGGTTGGAGCCCATCAGCGCCTTGCACTGCAGCATGTTCGCCACCAGGTTGCGATGGCTGAGCATCGCGCCCTTGGCCACGCCGGTGGTGCCGCCGGTGTATTGCAGCACGGCCACATCGTCGCTGGTGGGGTTGGCTTCGTTCACCGGCTGGCCGTGGCCTTTGCTCAGCACGTCGTTGAACTTGACGGCCTTGGGCAAGTGATAAGCCGGGACCATCTTCTTGACGTACTTGATCACGCTGTTGATCAACAGGCGCTTGAGCGGTGGCAGCAGGTCGGCGACCTCGGTGACGATGACGTGCTTGACGCCCGTCTTCGGCACCACGGCTTCCGCCAGGTGCGCCATGTTCGCCAGGCACACCAGCGCCTTGGCGCCGGAGTCGTTGAACTGATGTTCCATTTCCCGCGCGGTGTACAACGGGTTGGTGTTGACCACGATCAGCCCGGCACGGATCGCACCGAACACAGCCACCGGGTATTGGAGGACGTTGGGCAACTGCACGGCGATTCGATCGCCCGGCTGTAAATCGGTATGCTGTTGCAGGTACGCGGCAAACGCCCCGGACAACTCGTAGAGCTCACCGTAGGTGATCGTCTTGCCGAGGTTGCTGAATGCCGGCTTGTTGGCAAAGCGTTGGCAGGACTGCTTCAACACCGCCTGAATATTCGGATACTCGTCTGGATTGATGTCGGCAGCAATCCCAGCTGGGTACTTATCCTTCCAAAAGTCTTCGATCATGGAAGCCCACTCCTCAGCAACGCGAATTCTCACCGCATTTGATGCGATTATTATTGGTGTGTGTTTATTGGTGAATCTGGCTTGAATCAAGGCCGAGAAGTCACAAAGCGCGCCGAGAGTAGCAGCTTTGCCCAGGGTCGCCTAGAGCCAAAAACAACCCCTACAGTCATAAACATGACTCTTGAATATTTCATGGTCATTTTTAGAGTAAAAATTCTAAGCCCTGGATAATGACCCCGAATACATAAAAAACGATGGGAGCGAGCTTGCTCGCGATGGCGGGGTATCAGCCAACATCTCTGTCACTGACCTACCGCCATCGCGAACGAGCTCGCTCCCACAGGGTTTCCATGAGGCAGGTGCCTCAGGCGATATCCCGCAACTCCCGCCGCAGGATCTTGCCCACCGGCGTCATCGGCAATGAGTCCCGCAACACGATGTGCTTGGGGATCTTGTAGCCGGTGAAGTTCTCCTTGCAGTAGGCCTTGAGTTCTTCAAGGCTGACCCCGCTTTCCCGCGCCACCACGAACAACTTCACCGCCTCCCCCGAACGCTCGTCCGGCACGCCGATCACCGCGCAGTTGGCCACCTTGGGATGGGCCATCACCACATCTTCGATCTCGTTGGGGTACACATTGAAACCCGAGACGATGATCATGTCCTTCTTGCGGTCGACGATGCGCACGAACCCGTCCGGGTCGATCACCGCGATATCGCCAGACTTGAACCAGCCCTCGCTGTCCAGCACTTCGGCCGTGGCCTCGGGCTTGTTCCAATAGCCTTTCATGATCTGCGGCCCCTTGATGCACAGCTCGCCGCGCTCGCCCAGGGGCTGCTCGACGCCATCGTCGTTGATCACTTTCATCAGCGTACCCGGCACCGGCATCCCCACCGTGCCCAACCGAGACTTGCCACCATACGGATTGGCACTCGCCACCGGTGAGGTTTCGGTCAGGCCATAGCCCTCGGTAATACCGCAACCGGTGAGCTGCTGCCAACGCTCGGCGGTGGCCTTGATCAACGCGGTACCACCGGAGTTGGTGACCTTGAGGTGGGAAAAATCCAGGGTCTTGAAATCCGGATGGTCCATCAACGCCACGAACAGCGTGTTGAGCCCCAGCAGCAACGAGAAACGCCAGTTCTTCAGTTCCTTGATAAAGCCGCCGATGTCCCGTGGATTGGTGATCAGCACGTTGTGATTGCCGGTCACCATCATGCACATGCAGTTCGCCGTGAACGCATAGATATGGTACAGCGGCAGTGGCGCGATCATGACCTCCTGGCCTTCGCGCAGCAGCGGCTGGCCGTCATCGCCGAGCTGTCCCAGACAGGCCCGGGCCTGTTGCATGTTGGCCACCAGGTTGCCGTGGGTCAGCATCGCGCCCTTCGCCAACCCGGTAGTGCCGCCGGTGTATTGCAATACCGCAATATCGTCGAGGCTGACCTTCAGCGGCTTGATGCCCTGCCCACGTCCCAGGCGCAAGGCGCTTTTGAAGGAAACGGCCTGGGGCAGCGAATAGGCCGGCACCATTTTCTTGACCTTGCTCACCATCGTGTTGACCAGCCAGCCCTTGGCGGTGGGCATCAGGTCGCCCATCTTCGCTTCGATCAGGTACTGCAGGTCCGTATCGGGCAACACCTCCTGGACTTTCTGCCCGAACATGTTCAGGTACACCAGCGCCCGGGCACCGGAGTCCTTGAACTGATGACGCATTTCCCGCGCGGTGTACAGCGGGTTGGTGTTGACCACGATCAGCCCGGCGCGCAAGGCACCGAACACGGCGATCGGGTATTGCAGGATGTTAGGCATCTGCACCGCGATACGATCGCCAGGCGCCAGGTCGGTATGGGTTTGCAGGTAGCCGGCGAAGGCCGCGCTGTAGCGCTCGAGCTCGGCATAGGTGAGGGTCACCCCCATATTGCTGAACGCCGGACGGTCGGCAAATTTCTTGCAGGAACGCTCGAACACCTCGATCACCGACTTGTAGGCGCCCAAGTCGACGTCCAGGGGCACGCCGGCCGGGCGTTTGTCATTCCAGAAATCAGGCTGCATTGTTTTTGTCCTCTTTACCTGAGCATGTCCGGGCCGCGTCTGTATCGCTTGCAGAGGCGGAGCTCTTGGGACACTAGCAGCTATGGCCAATCAGGCAAATATGGCAACCTGCGTCATAGATTGTGTGAATCTTCTTGCCATGGCGTGGCCTGATCAGGCGAGACGCAACGGATGCGCTATACAATGCAGCGACGCTGCGTCTGACTTTGTGCAAAGGAATCGCCATGATCCACCAAACGTTCTGGCTGACCGCGACCGACCATAGCCGCCTGTTCGTCAACCAGTGGCTGCCCGAAACCGCCCCGTTGGCGGTGATCATGCTGGCCCACGGCATGGCCGAACATAGCGGCCGCTACGCCCGCCTGGCCCAGGCGCTGTGCGACGCAGGCTACGGTGTCTATGGGATGGACCTGCGCGGCCATGGCAAGACCGGCGAGGAAGCGACTCTCGGCCACTTTGCCGACGAGGACGGCTGGGCCAAAGTCGTGGGCGACTTGGCCAGCCTCAACCATCACATCGGCCAGCAACATCCCGATACGCCCATCCTGCTGCTGGGTCACAGCATGGGCAGCTACATCGCCCAGGGATACCTGCTGCATCACAGCGCCAGCCTGCACGGGGCGATTCTCAGCGGTTCGAACTTCCAGCCGGTGACGCTCTACCGCAGCGCTCGCCTGATCGCCCGCTTCGAACGCCGGCGCCAGGGTGCGACGGGGCGCAGTGCCTTGATCGAGTGGCTGTCGTTCGGCAGTTTCAACAAGAAATTCAAACCGACCCGTACCCCCTTCGACTGGCTCAGTCGCGATCCGGTCGAAGTCGACAAGTACGTCCAGGACCCGCTGTGCGGCTTTCGCTGCACCAATCAACTGTGGATCGACCTGCTCGGCGGCTTGCAGCAAATCAGCAAAGCGTCCAATCTCGCCCAGATCGATCCGGGCCTGCCCCTGCTGGTGATCGGTGGCGAATGTGATCCGGTGAGCGAAGGCAAGCGTCTGAAGGATCTGGCCGACGCCTTGCGCGACGCCGGCAGCCAGCACCTGCAATTGACGATTTACCCGCAGGCCCGGCACGAATTGTTCAATGAAACCAACCGCGATGAAGTGACCGCCGACGTGCTGGCCTGGATTGCCCAGGCCCTGGACCACAAGCGGCCGCCACGCAGCGAGTAGGCTTGCCGCGTTTTCCTTTATTCCACAGGATCTGAAACAGATGACCCAGGTTACCAACACCCCTTACGAAGCCCTCGAAATCGGCCAGACCGCCAGCTACAGCAAAACCGTCGAAGAACGCGACATCCAGCTGTTCGCGGCGATGTCGGGCGATCACAACCCGGTGCATCTGGACGCTGAATTCGCCGCGGCGAGCATGTTCAAGGAGCGCATCGCCCACGGCATGTTCAGCGGTGCGCTGATCAGCGCGGCGGTGGCGTGCGAGCTGCCTGGGCCGGGCACGATCTATATCGGCCAGCAGATGAGCTTCCAGAAACCGGTGAAAATCGGCGACACCCTGACCGTGCGCCTGGAAATCCTGGAAAAGATGCCGAAGTTCCGTGTACGCATCGCCACACGTGTGTTCAACCAGCGCGATGAGCTGGTGGTGGACGGCGAAGCCGAAATCCTCGCCCCGCGCAAGCAGCAGACCGTGACCTTGCCGACGTTGCCGGCGATCAGCATTGGCTAACAGCTTCTGCGTGACCTTGTGGGAGCGAGCTCGCTCGCGATGAGTCGGACCGTCGACCTCGATGGAGAATGCCAGGCCGCCATCGCGAGCAAGCTCGCTCCCACAAGTTATTGCTGGCCCTCCTGCACCTGCACGCTCGCCGTCATCCCGGCGCTCAGGTTCACGCCCTCCGGCACCTTGTCCAGCTTGATCCGCACCGGGATCCGCTGGGCCAGGCGCACCCAGTTGAAAGTCGGCTCCACCTCCGCCAGCAACTGCGCATCGGGGTTGGTGTTGCGGTCGGTAATGCCGCGGCTGATGCTTTCGACATGCCCCTCTAGCGCATGGCCGGCACTCATCAGCCAGATCTTGACCGGATCGCCCACACGAATCCTGGGCAACTTGGTTTCTTCGAAATAGGCCTGCACATAGAACGTCGAGTCGTCGATCAGCGCCATGACCGGCTGCCCGGCATTCACGTAGTTGCCTTCGGCCAGGCGCAGGTTGGTGATGTGGCCGCTGCGAGGGGCCAGGACCTGGCTGCGGGCCAGGTTGAGCTCGGCGACCTTGGCCTCGGCCTGGGCTTCGCGCAGTTCGCCGCGGGCGATGCCGGCGTTGATCTGGGCGTTTTCCCGTAGTTCGGCACTGATGGCCTGGGGCCCCAGGGCGGCGCGGCGACTGGCTTCATGTTCGCGCAGACTCAGCTGCTGCTGGCGTGTCTGGACCACAGCCCGGGCCTTCTCCACCGCCGCCTCGAAACGCTCGCGGTCGATGCTCAACAATAGATCACCGGCCTTGACCTGCTGGTTATCCACAGCCTTGAGTTCGCGCACCCAGCCCGAGACGTCGGGTGCGATCACCACCACGTCGGCGCGGATCCGCGCATCGCGAGTCCAGGGCGTGAGCATGTAGTACTGCCACAGGTGAAAGCCGGCGAAGATCGCCACGGCCACCATGCACAGCGTGACGGCGACACGTACGGAAGTACGCATGTTCAACTCCTATAGCGGCCCGAGGACCACGGTAATGACAGTCAGGACACAGACATACAGCGCGCAGTCGAACAAGGCTTCATGCCAGATCCAGCGCCCGGCCGGCACCAGGCTGAGCAACAGGCGCAGCGCGCCGGTCACCAGCAACGCCAGCACCACATAAATCAGGAACGGGCTGAGCAACACCCCGCCAATCGACCATTCACGCAAGCCCATGGCTGTGCTCCCGTCGTTCTGGTTCGTGCTGGCTGCACCAGGCGCGCCAGCTGTTTTGCAATTGCACCACCGCCCCCTGGGCCAGCTTCAGTGCATCGCTGGTCGGCTGGGTCGACAACACATTCAGGAATGCGGCGCTCGCCGGGGCCAGCGCATCGGCCTGGTCACCGGCCGGACCACGCTCGAGCACCCGCTCCAGCGCTTCGAAATAACGGCGCTGCGCCCGGGTATCGGGCACTTGGGCGACGGCCAGGCTCAGGCGCAAATGCAACAGTTCATCGCCGATGTCCAGGCCAAGCAAACCATCATCCCAACGGCTGCGCGACTGCACCGGCAGTTCAGGGTAATGCCTGGCGAGCTGTAACAGCCGGTCGGCCATGCGCCCGCCGAACCAACTCTCGGCCCCCGGCAGGCGGCGATGGGTCAGGCGCACCAGATCGTGAAGGGTCGCGGCCAGCAGACGGCGACTGTGCCAGGCCGGGTTGCGCAAAATCAGCAGATTGAAGGCCAGCACCGCCGCCCCCACACCGATCATCATGGCCTGGGCGTTATTGAAGAACGCCGCGACGTCGTATTTCATGGCATTGAGCGGTGAAATCAACACCACGAAATGCAGGCAGAACGACGTCGCCGTGGCGAAGATCTGCGGCTTGGCCATGCCCAATGCCCCGAAAAACAACGGCACGCCCATGGCCAGGCACAGCATCGCGAAACTACTCCATTGTGGCAGCACGAGTTCGCCGATCACGAAGGCCGTCGGCACAGCCAAAAAGATGCCTCGCAGAAAACTCATGCCGATCTGCGCGCCGTTTTCGCGACTGGCGAACAGGCTGCACACCACACACGTCAGTACCAGCGCACCCGATGCGGCGGGCCAGGCGGTCGCCAGCCAGAAACAGGCCACCGCCAGGAATGCCAGGGCGCTGCGCGCGCCGAAGACCATGGCCAGGGACAAGTCGCGATGGGGCGTCAAGGTGCGGGGTGGGTCTGCCGCCTCCCTGCCCTCCTGCACCGCCGTCAAGGCTGCGCAGGCGGCCAGGGCGGTATCGAGCAACAAGGCGAACCGCGCCAGGCAGTAGCTTTGCGCCGCACTGATCTGCGGATCGTGGGACGCATCCCACACCCGAGGGCGCAGGGCTTGCAGGGTCGCGCTGTCGGCATCGAGGGCTTGCTGCACCTCGTTCATCCACGGCTGGAGCGCCACGGTTTCCTCGGGGTCAAGCTGCTTCCACTGTCGGCGCACCGAGCGCGAAATACGCAGCAGCATCAGCAATTTCTGGCTCAAGCCGCTGATGGCCCGGGCTCGCTGTCGACCACGGCTGCCTTCGAACCAGGCATGTTCGCGCTGGGCATCCACCGCGACGATCCTGCCCAGAATTTCCAGCAACCCTTTACGGGCCTGGGCATCGCCCGCTAGGGTCGCACGGGCTGCCTGCATGCCACTCTGCCAGGCAGCCAGGGCCTGACCGGCCAGTTGCCGCTCGACCCGCAACGGCCAGAGCAAGGCACTGGCCGCCGTGGCACAGACGATGCCCAGGCTAATCTCGGTGCAGCGCGCCACCGCTTGGTCAAACACCCCCAGCGGATGGGAAATGGCTGGCAAGGCAATGATCGCCACCGTGTAGCCGGCCAACACGAATGAATACGACCAGGCACTGCGCAGCAGCGTCGAACAGGCCGTGCAAAGGCCCAGCCAGAGCGCCAAGGCCAGCAGGAACAACCAGGGCGCCTGGGCAAACAGGCCCATGAACACCACCGACATGACGGTGCCCACCAACGTGCCGACCAATCGCGCCAGCCCTTTCTGCACCACCATCCCGGACAGTGGCTGGGCGACGATGATCGCCGTCATCAGCGCCCACGACGGCTGCTCCAACCCCCAGCGCAACGCCAGCCACAACGCCAGCCCAGCGCCGAGCACGGTCTTGATGGCGAACTGCACAGCGAGGCGGTCGGGGGCGAACAAGGCCTGGAAGGTAATGGGCACGCGAAAAACTCTTTGGGGGACGCCAATAACAATAGATGCAATGCGGAGGGATAGGTGGCGCAATTATTAGCTAGCTACCTATTAGAGTCCAGAGCTGATTATTGATGGATTGAACAACACACTTTTTCTGATTGAGGCTGAGTGAGCCAACCTGATTCGCTACAACAGTGTCACCTTCAATCCGAGCCCCAAACAAAAAAAACGCCAGGCAAGCTGGCGTTTTTTTAACTCAAGGCGTGTTAAGAGCGGGCACGCGCCTGGTTACGCAGCGCCTTGACCTGATCATGGTTGCGTTGCACACCATGGTACTGGCGCTCGACCAAGTCCCGAATACCGACCAGGTTGTGCTTGTTGATTTTCTCCAGCGCCTCTTTGTAAGCCTTGAGCGCATGGTCCTCGCCTCGCTCGGCTTCGTTGAGCACCGCTTCTTCATCCTTGCCGGTGAACATGGATTTCACGTCCACCCAGCGACGGTGCAGGTCACCGGCGACGCTGGTGGAGGTTTCCGGATCACCGCCCAGCGAACGAACGGCCGCTTGCAGTTCGGCTGCCGCAGTAGCGCAATCGGCGGCACGCTGGACGAACAGCGTCTTGAGCTCTGGATGCTTGATGTCTTCAGCGCAGGTCTTGAACCCTTCCTGGCCATCCTTGCTGGTCTCGATCAGGTCGTTCAAGACGGAGATGGATTCTTTGTTGATGTCAGTCATTTTTCAGTTCCTTTGCTGGTGAATAAAAAACCTGCAAGGGATATTGCATCAGCCATGCCAGCCATCAATCACAATAAAATTACTTAAAAATCAAATAGTTAATAAACAGCCTGAAATCTGTATCCGCGCTATTTGCATGATCTGTCATTTGGCCTGCATGCAGAATGCCTGTATTTTCAGGACAGGTTTGAATCAAGACGATTGCCATGAATCCAGAAAAGCTCGAGTTGCTCGTCACGCGTCAAATGCCCTTTGGTAAATACAAGGGCCGAATCCTTGCCGACCTGCCGGGTCAATACCTCAACTGGTTCGCTCGCGAGGGTTTCCCCCACGGTGAACTCGGTGGTTTGCTGGCATTGATGCAGGAAATCGATCATAACGGTTTGTCCGACCTGCTGGACCCGCTGCGCGCCAAACATGGCCTGCCCAAACCTCGCCATTGACTGAGAGACCCACCATGCCCGAGAACACGCTGCGCGCCCACGATGAAGCCTTCTGGCGAACCTTCGTCGACCGCTACGACATCGATCCCGACGGGCCACTCAACCTGGAAAACGGCTACTTCGGGCGCATGTCCCGCACCGTGGTGGAGGAATACCAGCGCAACATCGAATTCATCAACCGCGGCAACTCGATGTATGTGCGCCAGCAGTTCGACCGGGAACACGGCGAAGCCATTCGGAGAGAGGTGGCCCGGCTGATCCACGCCTCCCCCCAGAGCGTGACGTTGGCCAACAGCGCGGTGGATGCTCTGCAAACGTTGATTCGCAATTACAACGGCCTCAAGCCGGGCGATCAAGTGCTGATCTGTGACGTGGAATATACCTCGGTCAAAAGCGCCATGCGCTGGCTGGCCCGCCAGCGTGGCGTGGAGGTGATCGAAATCGTCCACCAGCACCCCGCCAGTTTCGACAGCCTGGTGGGCACTTACCGCGAAGCCTTCATTCGCTACCCTCGCCTCAAGCTGATGGCGCTGACCTACGTCAACCACCTGACCGGGCTGGTGATGCCGGTCCAGGCCATTGCCGAGAACGCCCGGGAGTTTGCCGTCGACATCATCCTCGACGGTGCCCACGCCCTGGGCCAGATCGATTTCGACCTGAAGAAGCTCGGGATCGAATTTGCCGGGTTCAACCTGCAGAAGTGGATCGGCGGCCCGCTCTCCCTGGGTTTCCTGTACATCGCCCCGCAGCGGTTGGCCGACATCGACCCGGACATGGACGAAGACAACTACCCCGCCACCGACGTCCGCTCGCGCACGCCCCACAGCACGCCCAATATCCCGGCCTTGCTCACCCTGCCCCTGGTCTTCGAAGAACACCGGAGCCTGGGCGGCGCCTTGGCCAAAGGCGCGCGCCTCTGCTACCTGCGCGACCTGTGGGTGAATGCCGTGCGCGATCTGCCGGGCATCGAGGTGATGACCCCGGATGACCGACGGCTCTATTGCGGCATCACGGCGATGCGCTTCACCGCCCAGGCCGATCAACAGGCGATGGCCGATCGACTGCTCAATGAGCACGGGATCTTCACGGTGGTGCGCCATACCAGTGTCGGGCCGTGCATCCGCATTACCCCAGGGTTGATTACCTTGGCGAGTGATATCGAACGGTTGACCGAGGCACTGATCCATCTGAGCCGTACCTAGATCCCTGGCCACAGGAAATCTGTGCCAGCATAAAAACCCAGGCAAAAAAAAACGGTGCGCCGACCAAGCGCACCGTAAAACCGTAGAACACCCAACGAGGTTCGGTAAAACAATCAGTCCAGCAGCGCCAAGGCCTCGGCGGTGCATTCCTGAATGCGGGCCCAGTCGCCGTTCTTGATCCACTCCGGATCAAGCATCCAGCTTCCGCCCACGCACATCACGTTTTTCAACGCCATGTAGCTCTTGATGTTGGCTGGGCTCACGCCGCCGGTCGGGCAGAATTTCACTTCGCCGAACGGGCCGCCCAAGGCCTTGATGGCCGCGACGCCACCGCTGACTTCGGCCGGGAACAGTTTGAAGCGGCGATAGCCCAGGCTGTAGCCTTCCATGATGCCCGAGGCATTGCTGATGCCCGGCAACAAGGGGATGGAGCTGTAGACACTGGCTTCGAGCAGGTCACGGGTGATGCCCGGGGTGACGATGAACTGCGAGCCGGCCGCCTCGGCGGCGTCCAGCATGTGGCGATCGAGCACCGTGCCGGCACCGGTCACCAGTTCCGGACGCTGCTCGCGCAGCACCTGGATGGCCTTGAGGCCGTGTTGAGAACGCAACGTCACTTCCAGCGCCGTCAGGCCACCGGCGGCCAGGGCATCGGCCAGCGGCAGGATGTCCTGTTCACGGGCGACGGTGATCACCGGCAGGATCCGCGCCTTGGCGCAGAGGCTGTCGATCAGGGCAACTTTGTCCGCCATGGAAACGGTCGGGGATGGGTTTGTCATAGCGGCTGATCCTTGGTTCATGGGCACCAGTAAATCTCTAACGTAGGTTGCAAAAACGCACGGATCGGCATTTCGGCGACATCGTCACCTGCCACCGCGGCGTTCAGGGTGGTCAATTTCGACTGACCGGAAATCGACAGCACTTTGTGTTGCGCCGAAGCCAGCAAGGCGCGGCTCATGGTCAAGCGCTGGTGCGGCACGGTCGGTGCCAGCATCGGCCAGCATCGGCGTGCGCCATTGGCGTCCAAGGCTTGGGCCAGGTTCGGACTGTTGGGGAACAGCGAGGCGGTGTGCCCGTCATCGCCCATGCCCAATACCAGCACGTCGATGGGCGGCAACTCGGCCAGCAAACGATCGGCCTGCTCGGCAGCCGCTTCCAGGTGAGCGCTGGCGCTGTAGAGGCTCAGGAACTGGGCCTTGGCCGCCGCGCCTTGCAACAGGTAACGCTTGAGCAAACCGGCATTGCTGTCGGCGTGTTCAACCGGTACCCAGCGCTCGTCGGCGAGGCTGACCACCACCTTGGACCAGTCCAGCGCCTGCTTGGCCAAGTGCTGGAAAAACGCCACCGGGCTGCGGCCACCGGACACCACCAGGGTCGCCGTGCCGCGTGCATCGATCGCATTGCGCAACTGCTCGGCCACGTTCAGCGCCAGGCCTTCGGCCAGCAGCACCGGGTTCTTGAATTCACGGGCGCTGACGCCCTGGGGCAGTTTCACTTCAGATATCGCCATACCATGACCTCCCATCCCGCGTGATCAGTGCAATGGAGCTCATCGGCCCCCAGGACCCAGCCGCATACGGCTTGGGCGCATCGCCGGATTTTTTCCACCCGGCAATCAACTGGTCACACCACGTCCACGCGGCTTCGATTTCATCTTTACGGACAAACAGGTTCTGATTGCCGTTCATGACTTCCAGCAACAACCGCTCGTAGGCATCGGGAATCCGCGCGCTGCGATAGGTGTCGGAGAAGTTGAGTTGCAGCGGACCGCTGCGCAATTGCATGCCCTTGTCCAGGCCCTGCTCCTTGGTCATCACCCGCAAGGAAATCCCTTCGTCCGGCTGCAGGCGGATGATCAGCTTGTTGCTGATCTGCAAACGCTGCTCGGGCGCGAAGATGTAGTGGGACGGCTCCTTGAAGTGGATGACGATCTGCGACAGCTTCTGCGGCATGCGCTTGCCGGTTCGCAGGTAAAACGGTACCCCGGCCCAGCGCCAGTTGCGGATGTCGGCGCGCAGGGCGACGAACGTCTCGGTGTCGCTCTGGGTGTTGGAATTGGGTTCTTCGAGGTAGCCAGGCACCGACTTGCCCTCGCTGTGGCCAGCGATGTACTGGCCCCGCACCACCTGGGTGGTCAAGCCTTCCGGGCTGATCGGCGCGAGGGCCTTGAGCACCTTGACCTTCTCGTCACGGATGCTGTCGGCGGACAAGTCGGCCGGTGGGTCCATCGCGATCAGGCACAGTAGCTGCAGCAGGTGATTCTGGATCATGTCCCGCAGTTGGCCGGCCTTGTCGAAATAGCCCCAGCGGCCTTCGATACCAACCTTCTCGGCCACGGTGATTTCCACGTGGGAAATGTAGTTCTGGTTCCACTGGGTTTCGAACAGACTGTTGGCGAACCGCAGCGCGATCAGGTTCTGGACCGTCTCTTTGCCCAGGTAATGGTCGATGCGATAGGTACGGTTTTCCGGGAAGAACTGCGCCACGGCATCGTTGACCTTGCGCGACGACTCCAGGTCCGAGCCAATGGGTTTCTCCAACACGACCCGGGTGTTCTCGCTCAAGCCGACCTTCGCCAGGTTCTCGCAGATCGCCCCATACACCGCCGCAGGGGTGGCGAAATAGGCAATGACCTGCTGGGTCGAACCGGCTGCTTCGGCCAGGGCGACATAATCGTCGGCCTTGAGGAAATCCACGTGCAGGTAGGTCAAACGTGCCAGGAAGCGCTCGAGTACGGCTTCGTCCAGATCTTTTTCGCCGACATAACGGCGCAGCTCGGCGGCGATGAATGCCAGGTGCTGCTGCTCGCCGCCGGGCTCACGGGCCAGCGCGATGATCCGCGTGTCCTCGTGCAACAATTGGGCGCCATCGAGCTGGTACAGGGCAGGAAAGAGCTTGCGCAAGGCCAGATCGCCCAACGCGCCGAACAAGGCAAAGGTGCACGGTTCAACCGTAATCGAAGGCATGATGTTTGTTCTTTTATCAAGTTAAACTACAAATACCTTTTTTCAAGGTATCACTCAAGGAAAAATGTAGTAATAACCACAACATTTTTCGAAAATACCGATTCCGAGTGGTGGTCCGCCGGAGCCATCAGTAGGATAGGCCACCGCTAAGGGTCGTATCAAAGACCCGTCTTCCTAGGAATCTTGTATGGACCGCGTGCGAAACTTACTGGAACAGATCCAGAGTCGCCTTGAAGACCTGAACAAGGCCGAACGCAAGGTGGCCGAGATCATCCTGCTCAATCCGCAGCAGGCGACCCGCTTCAGCATCGCCGCCCTCGCCCAGGCGGCTTCGGTCAGCGAACCGACCGTCAACCGTTTCTGCCGCTCGTTCGGCGTCAGCGGTTATCCGGAACTCAAACTGCAACTGGCCCAGAGCCTGGCCAGCGGCGCCGCTTATGTCAGCCGCGCGGTAGAAGCCGACGACAACCCGGAAGCTTATACCCGCAAGATCTTTGGCAGTGCCATTGCCTCATTGGACAGCGCCTGCCAGGCCCTTGATCCCAATTTGATCAGTCGCGCCGTGGACCTGCTGATCCAGGCCCGGCAGATCCACTTCTTCGGCCTCGGCGCCTCCGCCCCGGTGGCCCTGGATGCCCAGCACAAGTTTTTCCGCTTCAACCTGGCAGTGACCGCGCACGCCGACGTACTGATGCAGCGCATGATTGCGTCGGTGGCCCATACCGGCGAGCTGTTCGTGATCATTTCCTACACCGGCCGTACCCGCGAGCTGGTGGAAGTGGCACGTATCGCCCGGGAAAACGGCGCGTCGGTGCTGGGCCTGACTGCCGAAGGCTCGCCGCTGGCCAAGGCCAGTACCCTGAGCCTGAACATCCCCCTGCCCGAAGACACTGACATCTATATGCCGATGACCTCGCGGATCATCCAGCTCACCGTGCTTGACGTGCTCGCCACCGGCATGACCCTGCGTCGGGGCGTGGACTTCCAGCCGCATCTGCGCAAGATCAAGGAAAGCCTGAATGCCAGCCGGTATCCGGTGGGGGATGAGTTCAACTGATTCGATCCAGAATCCTCGCCGCCTGATGGTCCGTCTTCGCGAGCAAGCTCGCTCCCACATGGGTTTTGTGTGGGAGCGAGCTTGCTCGCGATGGGGCCAGCAGTCTCACCACCCCCCCTGCATCAAGCCCCCACCCACGCCTGCAAACTCAAATGCGCCCGCTCCCCCGGTGCCAGGCAAAGGCTGTCGGTGCCACCACTGGCCGCCTCGACGCAGACAAATTCACTGACCTCGTCCCAACTCACCCCCAGCAACGGCCGCGCTCCCGGATGCCACACCACGGTGTCGGCACTGTCGCCGGTGTCGATACGCAATTCGCGCTGCCAGGCGTGGTCCTTGAGCTGCAATTCCCCCTCATGCTGGAACACCCGCTGGCAACCACCCTCGACCCGCAACTCGCCTTCCTGCTGGCAAACCGCACGGCTCAACTGGTCGTAACCCTGGGCGCCTTCAAGGCCAGACAGCGCTACCTCACCGACGTCACCAATACGCCAATAGGCGTGCAAGGCCTGGCTCAATTGGCACGGTTGGCTGTCCTGGTGCTCGGTGCTCAAGCGCAGTTCCATGCGCTCACCCAGGTCCGCGTGCAGGTCCACTTGCCAGTCGCACAATTGCAGTTGCCAGTGTAAATGCACACCGTCTTCATCACTGCGGCTGTCGAGCAGCTTCCAATCGATCAACCGCGCCCAACCGTGGGACGGCCAGGCATTTTCGCTGGGATGGCGGCCATACCACGGCCAGCACACCGGCACTCCGCCGCGGATCGCACCGACATGGGGCCATTTGGCCGCGCACCATAACCAGGGCTTCTGGCCTCGCGGCTGGAAGTGCAGCAACTGCGCGCCCTGGCGACTGAACACCGCCTGGCACAACGGATGATCGATCACCAACACATCCCGTTGCCGATAGCGCTCCCACGCGAACACCGGGCGTTCGCGCAAGGATCTGAAAAAGCGTTGTAGCGGATGCTCATGCATGGGCCGCGGTCCTGGAGATCATTGAATACTCAACTAAGTACGACACTATTTTTGTGGCGAGGGAGCTTGCCCCCGCTCGGCTGCGAAGCAGTCGTAAACGGGACAAACGCGATCTGGCTGAAGCACCGCAGTGAATGGCTTTGGGGTCGCTTCGCAACCCAGCGGGAGCAAGCTCTTCGCCACAGGTTGGCCATGCACCCAACGCGCTTCCCAAAAAAAAGCGGACAGCCTTGGCCGTCCGCAAATATGCGCACATAGAGAGGAGCTTATCGCAACAGCGTTAGAACACCGACTGAATTTTCAGGCCGGCCACCAGCGCGTTGTCGACTTCATCCACACCGCCCGGGTGAGTGATGTACTGCAGGTTCGGACGCACGGTCAGCCAGTTGGTCACGTGGAAACCGTAGTTGAGTTCGTAGTTGTACTCAGTGCTACGCAGTGGCGCGAACAGCGGATTATCGTAGTCGCTGACACCATTGGCGGCGTTGACCAGTTCAGAGTTTTTCTTCACATCTTCGTTGACATGGATACGGGAGAAACCGATGCCGACATCGTCTTTTGGACGTGCATCGAACGGCCCTTTGTACACGAACATCAGCGACTGGTAGTTGTCGACGACGTTGGTTTCCTTGTCGTGGAAGGTGGCGTTGGCCGCGATGTTCAGGCCGCGCGAAGCATCACCGTTGTGGGTAGTGAGTTGTTGTTGCGCGACGAACCAGTAGCCGTCCTTGCTGCTGTGGCTGCGATAGGCGTTGCCGGTGGTCGCGGCGTCGTTGCCATCGTCGTCCTCACGGACGTCATCGGCCTTGGCCGTACTTTTGTAGTAACCGACACGGTACTCGCCCGGCAGGTTATTGATCTTGGGTGACCAGACCAACTCGACCGGAATGAGGGTACCCTTGGTACCGCTGCCGCTGAGTTTGTAGCGGTTGTTGTTTTCCAGTTGTGAAGGGTTCTGGTTGTAGGCACCGATTTGCGCATAGAGCTCTGGCGTGAGGTTATATTTGACGCGAATCGCCGCCTGCATGATCGGCCAGTTGTACCAGATGCCGGTCGCCCAGTTACCCGCTTGTGAACCGCAGAACGCCAGGTTCTGGAACTCGCACGGGAAGGTATTGAAGTCTTCGCCCTCACCGAAGTAACCGGCTTTGACATCCAGTTTGCTGTCGAAGTATTTCTGCTTGATCCACAACTGGGTCAGACGAGTGGTTTGCCCACGACCCCAGACTTCCTGGGAAGAACTGAGGGTACCGGCACGGGGATCACCGATACGGTCGTTGGAGATGTTGCGACCGTCACGCCGGGTGAACTGGATCTTGGCTTCCGTATCGCCCCAGCCCGCCAGCTTCTCCAGATCGAGCGCGACGCCCAGGCCAAACTGCTGGGACCAGCGCGCGGTCTTGTCATCGTTGTAGCCGCCGTGGAGGTTGGCACCCATCTCCCCGACAAAGTCAGCCTTGATATCGATACCTTGCTCGATCAGCTTGGTCCGTTCACCGCCCCAATCGCCCGTCATCCACTTCGAGTCGGCGCTGAACGCGTCGGCTGCGTGTGCGCTACCGGCCAGCATCATCGCCGCAACGGCTGACAACTGGCAGATAAGCTGGGCGTTGTTTTTCTTTTTCATCCCTACATCCTCGTCTTTATTTATTGTTATTAACTGTTTTTATCTAACGCGGTTTACAACGATTGCGGCGAATGTCCCCATCCACCGCATACTCCTTTCCTGTGGGAGCAAGCCTGTTCCCACACTTATTCTTCACCGGCCCTTGAACTGCGCTACGTTTGCAGTCCGGGCATCTGTTTGCGGCTGGCCGGCCACGCCCAGGCGTTCGCCGGACTGGGCATCGAACAGCAGCACTTTCGATGGATCGAATTGCAGCGTCAGGGTCTCCCCGACTTGCGGCGCCACGTCCGGTGCCAGGCGGCAGCAAACCTTGGTGTCGTTGAGGCTGACGAACACCAGGGTGTCCGGCCCGGTAGGCTCGGTGACCTGCACTTCGGCGCGAATGGTCGGCAAGCCATTGGGCTCGCTGCCCGCCAGCATGATCTGCTCCGGGCGCATGCCCAGGATCACTTCGCGGTCTTCCAGGCCGGCGTCCTGCATGCCCATCGGCAACTCGCAACGGGCCTGGCCGCTGTCGAGCAGCGCCAGCAGGCGGCCGTCCTTGCGTTGCAGGCGCAGCGGGATGAAGTTCATCGGCGGCGAACCGATGAAGCTCGCCACGAACAGGTTGGCCGGGTTGGTGTAGATGTCTTTCGGAGTGCCGAACTGCTGGATGATCCCGTCCTTCATCACCGCCACTTTGTCGCCCAGGGTCATGGCTTCGATCTGGTCGTGGGTCACGTAGACCGTGGTGGTCTTCAGACGCTGGTGCATCAGCTTCATTTCGGTACGCATCTCGACCCGCAGCTTGGCGTCGAGGTTGGACAGCGGTTCGTCGAACAGGTAGATCTTCGGCCGCCGCGCGAGCGCCCGGCCCATGGCCACGCGCTGTTGCTGGCCGCCGGAAAGCTGGCCGGGCTTGCGATTGAGCAGGTGCTCGATCTGCAGCAGCTTGGCCACGCGATTGACTTCTTCGTCGATGGCCGACTGGTTCATCTTGCGGATTTTCAGGCCGAACTCGATGTTCTCGCGCACGCTCATGGTCGGGTACAGCGCGTAGGACTGGAACACCATCGCGATGTCACGATCCTTCGGGCTCATGCCGCTGACATCCTGGTCACCAATCATGATCGCGCCGCCGGTAATGGTCTCGAGGCCGGCGATGCAGTTCATCAGCGTCGACTTGCCGCAGCCCGAAGGGCCGACGAGGATCAGGAACTCACCGTCCTTGATCGACAACTCGATGTTCTTCAGGGTGTCCGGCAGGCCGGCACCATAGGTCTTGTTTACGTTGCGAAGTTCAAGCGTTGCCATGATTACCCCTTGACTGCGCCGGCCGTCAGGCCGCGCACGAAATACTTGCCTGCGACCACATAGACCAGCAGGGTCGGCAGCCCGGCGATCATCGCCGCCGCCATGTCCACGTTGTATTCCTTGGCCCCGGTACTGGTGTTGACCAAGTTGTTCAGCGCCACGGTGATGGGTTGCGAATCACCGCTGGAGAACACCACGCCGAACAGGAAGTCGTTCCAGATCTGCGTGAACTGCCAGATCAAGCACACCATGATGATCGGGGTGGACATCGGCAGGATGATCCGCCGGAAGATGGTGAAGAAACCCGCACCGTCCAGTCGCGCCGCCTTCACCAGTGCATCGGGAATGCTCACGTAGTAGTTACGGAAGAACAGCGTGGTGAACGCCAGGCCATAGACCACGTGCACGAACACCAGGCCCGTTGTGGTGCTGGCCAGGCCCATCTTGCCGAGGGTGAACGAGGCCGGCAGCAGAACCGTCTGGAACGGCAGGAAGCACCCGAACAGCAACAGGCCGAAGAACAACTGCGAACCGCGAAAACGCCACATCGACAACACGTAGCCGTTCAAGGCACCGATAGCGGTAGAGATCAGCACCGCCGGAACGGTGATCTTGATCGAGTTCCAGAAGTAGCCATCCACCGTGGCCCAGGCCTTGACCCAGCCAATGCCGCTGACCACGGTCGGCCAGCTCAACAGGTTGCCGGTACTGATGTCTTCCGGCGTCTTGAAGCTGGTCAACAACATGACCACCAATGGCACCAGGTAAAGCAGTACGGCGAGGATCAGCACCGCGTAGATCGCGATGCGACTCAGGCTGATGGAAGGTTTGGCAGCGAGACTAGTCATGACGCTTGGTCCTCAGCTCGGAGTACAGGTAAGGCACGATGATTGCGAGGATCGCACCGAGCATCAGGATTGCACTGGCCGAGCCCATGCCCATCTGGCCGCGACTGAAAGTGAAGGAATACATGAACATCGCTGGCAGGTCGGAGGAATAACCCGGCCCACCGGCCGTCATCGCCGCCACCAGGTCGAAGCTCTTGATCGCGATGTGCGCCAGGATCATCACGGCGCTGAAGAACACCGGGCGCAGGCTCGGCAGCACCACTTTCCAGTAGATGCGCGGCATGCTCGCGCCATCGATCTGCGCGGCACGGATGATCGATTGATCGACACCCCGCAGGCCAGCCAGGAACATCGCCATGATGAAGCCCGAGGCCTGCCACACCGCCGCGATCACCAGGCAGTACACCACGCGGTCCGGGTCGATCAGCCAGTCCAGGCGGAAGCCTTCCCAACCCCAGTCACGCAACAATTTGTCCAGGCCCATGCCCGGGTTGAGCAGCCATTTCCAGGCCGTACCGGTGACGATCATCGAGAGCGCCATCGGGTACAGGTAAATGGTGCGGATGAAACCTTCGCGACGAATGCGCTGATCGAGAAACACCGCCAGCAGCACACCGATCACCAGGGTGATGCCGATGAACATGCCGCCAAAGAGCACCAGGTTCTTGCTCGCCACCCACCAGCGGTCGTTGTCCATCAGCCGCGCGTATTGCGCCAGGCCGGCCCATTTGTAGTTCGGCAAGAACGTCGAGGTGGTGAACGACAGGACGAGCGTCCACAAGATATAGCCATAGAAGCCCACCAGAACGACGAACATGCTCGGCGCCAGCACCAGTTTCGGGAGCCAGCGCTGCAATACATCGAACGGCGAGGCCTTGCTGAACACAGCAACAGAACTCATGGGAAGATCCAAAACAAGGTTACAAGGGTATCCCTTTGTGGGAGCGAGCTTGCTCGCGATGACAGTGTGTCAGTGACTCATCTGCTGCCTGACACTTCGCTATCGCGAGCAAGCTCGCTCCCACAAGGGACCGGGACCGCGGCGCAAATTACTTGGCCGATGCGACCGCTGCGCCCAGTTTCTTCGCAGCATCAGCCGGGTCGGCTTTCGGGTCGTTGATGTAGTTGGTCACCACGTCAAAGAACGCACCCTGTACCGCCAGCGTGGTCGCCATGTTGTGCGCCATGCTCGGTTGCAGGCCGCCGGACTTGGCGTCCGCCAGGAAGTCCTTGGCCGCGGTCTGGGCGCAGGAATCGAAACCGTACTTGGCCATATCGCCCAGCATGTCGTTGCGCACCGGGATCGAGCCTTTGTTGATGCTGAAGACTTTCTGGAAGTTCTCACCCAGCACGACCTTGGCGATATCCTGCTGACCGGCCGCAGTGCCTTTGTCTTTCTGCTTGAACACCGCCAGGGAGTCGATGTTGTAGGTGAAGGCCTTGTCGGTGCCCGGGAAGGCCACGCACTCGTAGTCCTTGCCGGCGACTTTCTTCGCCGCGGTCCACTCGCTCTTGGCCCAGTCACCCATGATCTGCATGCCGGCCTTGCCGTTGATGACCTTGGCCGCTTCCAGGTTCCAGTCCTGGCCCTTGCCATCGGCGTCCATGTAGGTCGCGACTTTCTTCAGTTCGGTCAGTGCCTTGACCATTTCCGGACCGGTCAGGGCCTTGTTGTCCAGGTCGACCAGGGCCTTCTTGTAGCCATCAGCCCCCATCACCGAGAGCACCACGGCTTCGAACACGGTGCTGTCCTGCCAAGGCTGGCCACCGTGGGCGAGCGGAATGAAGCCTGCGGCCTTGAGCTTGTCGCCGGCCGCGTAGAATTCTTCGAGGGTGGTTGGGTTCTTGGTGATGCCGGCCTTCTTGAAGACTTCCGGGTTGATCCACAGCCAGTTGACGCGGTGGATGTTCACCGGCACGGCGACGTAGTCACCGTCGTACTTCACGGTATCGGAGACTTTCTTGTCGAGCAGGCTGTCCCACTTCTCGGCCTTGGCAACGTCCTTGAGGATATCGGTGTCGAGCAGCCCGGTGGACGCCCATTCCTGGATGTCCGGGCCCTTGATCTGGGCGACACCCGGTGGGTTGCCGGCCACGGCACGGCTCTTGAGCACGGTCATGGCAGTGGAACCGCCACCACCGGCGACAGCGCCGTCCTTCCAGGTAAAGCCGTCTTTCTCTACCTGGGCCTTGAGCACATCGACCGCGGCTTTTTCACCACCCGACGTCCACCAGTGGACAACTTCCACGGAACCTTTGGATTCGGCGGCAAGGGTAGTGACAGGGAAGGCTGCGACGGGAAGCAGGGAAGCAAGAGAAATGACAGTAGCGAGGCGAGAAATCGCATTCATCTAGAATTACCTTTCTTGTTGTTATGCATGCAAGTCTGGTGCTTGCGCTGCATGGATTCTAATCAGAGGGAATCCCTTCGCAGGTAACGAAGGGACGTGCAAATGTCACGACATGGTTACACAGGCGCAGGGCTGGATAACTGCGCCAGGGCTGACGCCATGCTCGGCGCCAGGGGCAGGCGCGGGATCAGGACCGCCTGCCAGGCGTGATACAGGTCCGGCTTGCCCGGCCAGATATCGGCGCTGGGACGGTTTTGCGGATCGAGTTCGTGATGCCAGCTGCCGTTGCAGCGATCGATGAAATGTTTGTCACAGAACTCCCAGAAGCACCGGTACCAGGCTTCGTACTTCGCCTCGTCGGTGCGTTTGAGCAAGGCGCTGGCAGCCGCCGCCGCTTCGGCGTGGACCCAATGCAGGCGGTGACGAACCACCGCGCGGTTATCCCAGTCCAGGGTGTAGACGATGCCCGGCGCGCCATCGACGTCCCAGCCATGGCGGCAGTTCTGATCGAAGAGTTTTTGCGCGTCCTGGGCCAGCCATCCCGGGGTCAGCATGCCGATCTGGACCCGCGCGGCTTCAAGGTGCAGAAGCAACCGCGCCCATTCGAAACCGTGGCCGGGAGTGGTGCCATAAGGGCGAAAACCATCGGCAGGATTGTCCTGGTTGTATTCGCGCAGCGGCTGCCAGTGGCGGTCGAAATGCTCCACCACCAGGTAGTCGTTGGCGGCGGCATGGCCGTGGATCACCCGCTCGACGATACGCAGGGCACGGGCCAACCAACGAGGATCGTCGGCGGCATCGGCCAGGGCCAGGAAGGCTTCGGTGGCGTGCATGTTGCTGTTGGCGCCGCGATAGGCCTCTTCCTCGCTCCAGTCACGGTTGAAGGATTCGCGCAACGCGCCCTCCTCCTCACACCAGAAATGCTCATCGATGATCCGTACCGCTTCGTCCAGCAACGCCGCAGCGCCAGGACGCTGGGCCACCACCGCGGAACTGGCCGCCAGGGCAACGAATGCATGCAGGTAGGCCGCCTTGCCAGCACCGTCTTCATCAGGCCGTGTCGTGGCGAACCAGCCACCGTGCTCGGCGTCGCGCAAACGGCCGTTGAGGGCCTGGATGCCGTGGTCCACCAGTTCGGCAAAACCCGGCAGGCCCTGGATGTGAGCCATGGCGAAGCTGTGGGTCATGCGCGCGGTGTTCATGGTTTCGGCCCGGGCATCGGCCGGCAGGCGCCCAAGCTCATCCAGGTTGCCAAAGCCGTCCGGCAGCTTCGAGGCCTTGGCGAACGCCAGCAGCCGCAAGCCTTCGGCGGCAAGCCATTGCTGGTGGGCAGGGGCATTCAGCCAACTGCTGAAGGCCGGTTGGAAGGTGTCCATCGGGGTACCTTTTTTTGTTGTTTTGACGCAGGGAGTCTAAACAAGGGATGGCCGGCGACAGGTAACGAAAGGGGCGAGTTATGTCACCGACTTGTGACATTTGAATGAGAGAGATGGATTGAGACGACTGGCGCCATCGCGAGCAAGCTCGCTCCCACAGGGGTTTTGTGAACGCAGAAGATCCAGTGTGGGAGCGAGCTTGCTCGCGATGAACGATAACGCGGTCCGATCAATCCACACTGCGAGGCAACTGTAAGGTCACCCTCAACCCACCCTCACGCAGATTCTGCAGGCTCACCTCACCACCATGGCTGTGGGCGATGTTGCGGGCGATGCCCAGGCCCAGGCCATAGCCCTGCTGTTGCCCGGCGAGGCGGAAGTGCGGTTCGAAGACTTGCTCCAGGCGCTGCTCCGGCACCCCCGGCCCTTCGTCGTCGACGTGCAGGATGAACGCGGTTTCATCGTCGTCGATGTGCAAGTGGGCGTTCTGTCCGTACTTCAAGGCGTTGTCGATCAGGTTGCCGATGCAGCGCTTGAGGGCCAGCGGCTTGCCGGGATACGGCGCCAGCGCCCGGCCATCCTGGGTCACCCGGCCGTTGCCGTTAGGCGCCAGGTAAGGCTCGACCAGGCAATCGAGCACATGGTTGAGATCCACCGGCTCGATGTTTTCGTGGATGTCGGTGTCCTTGACGCATTGCAGCGCACCTTTGACCAGCAGCTCCAGCTCATCCAGGTCACGGCCGAACTTGGCTTGCAGGTTTTCGTCCTCCAGCAGCTCGACCCGCAGCCGCAATCGAGTGATCGGTGTGCGCAAGTCGTGGGAAATCGCGCTGAACAACTGGCTGCGCTCCGTCAGGTAACGGCTGATGCGTTCGCGCATGGCATTGAACGCTCGCCCCACTTCCACCACTTCGCTGCCACCGCCCTCGGCCACCGGTTCCACTTCGGCCCCCAGGGACATGTCGCGCGCGGCCCGGGCCAGACGCTTGAGGGGCCGGCTCTGCCAGTGCACCAGCAAACCGATGAACAGCAATAACAGGCTGCTGGTGAGCACGATGAAACCGACCTGTTGCTTGGGCAAGTCTTGTTCTTCGAGGCTGGTGTAGGGTTCTGGCAGCAGCGAGGCGATGTACAGCCATTCCCCCGGCGCCATCTGGATTTGCGTGACCAGCACCGGCGGATTCACCGGTTCCAACGTCAGGGCATAGTGGGCCCACGAACGGGGCAGCTCATCGAGCTTGAGCCCGGCGTTGAAAATCCGCAGGTCGTCGGGGCTGACAAACGTCACCGAGATGTCGGCGTTGGCGCCCAAGGAGCGACGCAGCACTTCATCCACGGCCTTGAGCACCGCTTGCTTGCGCGGCGTCACCGGCAGCACGTCCATGCCCAGGGGCTTGTCGTTGAGGGTGACGACGAACCGCGTACCGCCCATGCTGCGCAGTTGGTCCAGCACCAATGGCCGGTACGCCACTGGCAGCGAACGCAAGTAACTGACGCTGGCGGTCATCGAATGGGCCAGGCTACGGGCGCTGGTGACCAGGCCTTCGAGCTGGGTGGCGCGCAGTTGCGAGACCCAGATCAGGCTGGACAAGGTCTGGGCGAACAACACCACCAGCAAGGTCAGCAGCAGCATCCGGCCCAGCAACGAGTGCGGTACCGGCACCCGTCGGGCGATTTTCCTGACCCAGTCAATGCCCATTGCTGGCAACCACACTGGCCGCCAGTTGATAACCGCTGCCACGCACCGTGCGAATCAGCCGCGGTGGTTTGTCGGTGTCACGCAGGCGCTGGCGCAGGCGACTGACCGCCATGTCGACGATCCGGTCCAGGGGCATCAACTCACGACCACGGGTCGCATTGCCGATGGTGTCGCGGTCGAGGATTTCCTGGGGATGATCGAGAAACAGCTTGAGCAGGGCGAAGTCGGCGCCGGAGAGAATCACTTCTTCACCGTCGGTGTGGAACAGCCGATGGCTGACCATGTCCAGCCGCCATTCATCGAAGGCCAGCACTTCCCCGCCGGAGCGTTCCTGGCCGAATTGCGCCCGGCGCAGCAGCGCCTTGATGCGCGCCTGCAATTCACGCGGGCTGAAAGGCTTGCCCAGGTAATCATCGGCGCCCAGCTCAAGGCCGATAACCCGATCGGCCTCGTCGGAACTGGCGGTGAGCATGATGATCGGCACATGAGCCTGGCGTGGGTGCTGGCGAACCCAGCGGCAAAGGCTGAAGCCGTCTTCATCGGGCAGCATCACATCGAGGATCACCAGGTCGCTCGGCGCATCGTTGAACGCCTGGCGAAACCCGGCGCCGTCGGGCGTGGTCCGCACCTGGAACCCCGCACGACTGAGGTAGGTGTCCAGCAGTTCGCGAATCTCCTGGTCGTCGTCGACCAACAAAATCGATTTGTTTACTGAACTCACGAGCCTCGTCCTTGTTGTTTGGATTGGGGCGATTATGCCTGATGGACAAGGCCTACAAACACACTGCAAAAACTCTGTGGGAGCGGGCTTGCTCGCGATAGCGGTGCAGCAGTCAACCTCAATGGCGACTGGCACTCCGTCATCGCGAGCAAGCTCGCTCCCACAGGGGGTGGGTATCTACCAAACTTTAAGCGGCGGCGGATTGCTCCAACGCCACGCCGGCGCCCATCAGGCCGGAATACGGCGCCGTGACCAGCCAGACCGGAATGCCCTTGAAGTAATCGCTCATGCAACCCTTGTCGGCGAAGCAGCGGGCGAAACCGCTTTCGAGGAAGAAATCGGCAAAGCGCGGGACCACGCCACCGACGATGTAGACCCCGCCGCGTCCGCCCAGCGTCAACACGTTGTTGCCGGCCACACGCCCCAGCCAGCGGCAGAACTGCTCGAGCACTTCCAGGGCGATGGGGTCGCCGGCCAGGCCGGCCGCGGTGATGGATTCGGGAGAATCGAGTACCGGCGCATGGCCGTCCACTGCGCAAATGGCCCGGTACACCCGAGGCAAACCGCTGCCGCTCAAGGCGGTTTCGGCGCTGACGTGGCCGATCTCGTTGTAGATGTGCTGCCACAGCTGGGTTTCCCGCGGACTGCTCATGGGCAGGTCGACATGGCCGCCCTCCCCCGGCAACGCGGCGAAACGGCCCTCACCCAGATCCAGCAACGTGCCGACGCCCAACCCGGTACCCGGCCCGATCACCACCGCCGGACGCATCGGCTCCGGGGTGCCTTCGCACACGACCCGGTACTCATCGGGACGCAAGCAGGTCATGCCCAAGGCCATGGCCGAGAAATCGTTGACCAGCAACAGCTGCTCCACCTGCAGGGTCTGGCAGAACGCCAGATTGCTCAGGCGCCAGTGATTGTTGGTAAAGCGAAACTCATCGCCGCTCACGGGTCCGGCCACCGACAGGCACACCGAACCGATGGCGCCCGGTTTCAGACCCAGGCCGCCCAGGTACACCTGGATGGCATCTTCCGGGCAGGCATAATCCGCCGTTGCCAACACCTGGATGTTTTCCAGGGTGTGGTTTTTCCACAGCGCGAAGCGTGCGTTGGTCCCACCGATGTCACCGACCAAAGCCAGTTTCAATTAAGCGTCTCCAGGGCAGATGTGAAGGCGCTGGCGCCCTGCTCCGCCGAGCTGAAGGCCATGCGCATGAAACCGAACAGCTCGCGGCCGGTGCCGATGTTGTTGCCCAACAGGCCCTTGGCCGGCGTGCGCGCGGCGAATTCCTCGGCGTCCACCTTCAATTCCAAGGTGCCTTTGACGCCATCGACACGGATGATATCGCCCTCCTGCACCCGGGCCAACGCACCACCGACATAAGCTTCAGGACTGACATGGATGGCCGCCGGGATTTTCCCCGACGCGCCGGACATTCGGCCGTCGGTCACCAGCGCCACTTTGAAGCCACGGTCCTGCAATACCCCCAGGAATGGCGTCATCTTGTGCAGCTCCGGCATGCCGTTGGAGCGCGGGCCCTGGAAGCGCATCACCGCGACAAAATCCTTTTCCAGCAGGCCGGCCTTGAACGCGTCCGCCAGGTCCTGTTGGTCCTGGAAGACCATGGCCGGGGCTTCGACAATCTGGTTTTCCAGGGCCACGGCCGAGACCTTCATCACCCCACGGCCCAGGTTGCCTTCCATCACGCGCAACCCACCTTCTGGCGAGAAGGCGCGGGCCACCGGGCGCAGGATGTTTTCGTCGAGACTTTCGATCGGGCCGTCGCGCCACACCAACTCGCCATCCTCCAGGAACGGTTCCTGGGTGTAGCGGCTCAGGCCATGACCGAGCACGGTGTTGACGTTTTCATGAAGCAAACCGGCTTCGAGCAACTCACGGATCAGGAACGACATGCCGCCGGCCGCCTGGAAGTGGTTGATGTCGGCCTTGCCGTTCGGGTAGACGTGGCTCAGGGTCGGCACTACCTCGGAGAGGTCGGCCATGTCTTGCCAGGTCAACTGGATACCCGCCGCCATGGCGATGGCCGGCATGTGCAGGGTGTGGTTGGTGGAGCCGCCGGTGGCGTGCAGCGCAACGATGGAATTGACCAGCGAGCGCTCGTCGACGATTTCGCCGATGGGCATGAAATTGCCGCTTTGCTTGGTCATGCGCGTCACCTGGAACGCCGCCTCACGAGTCAGGGCATCGCGCAGCGGCGTGTTCGGGTTGACGAACGAGGCGCCCGGCAAGTGCAGGCCCATCACTTCCATCAGCAACTGGTTGGTGTTGGCGGTGCCGTAGAAGGTGCAGGTGCCGGGACTGTGGTAGGACTTCATCTCCGATTCCAGCAGCTCTTCGCGGGTGGCCTTGCCTTCGGCGTAGCGCTGGCGCACGTCGGCTTTTTCCTTGTTGGAAATGCCCGAGACCATCGGCCCGCCTGGCACAAAGATCGTCGGCAAATGACCGAAGCGCAGCGCGCCCATCATCAGGCCTGGGACGATCTTGTCGCAAATGCCGAGCATCAGCGCGCCGTCGAACATGTTGTGGGACAGCGCCACCGCCGTGGACAGCGCGATCACTTCGCGGCTCGGCAGGCTCAGTTCCATCCCCGCCTCGCCCTGGGTCACGCCGTCGCACATCGCCGGCGTGCCTCCGGCGAACTGGCCGACCGAGCCGACCTCGCGCAGGGCTTTCTTGATCTGCTCCGGGAAGGTTTCGTAGGGCTGGTGGGCCGAGAGCATGTCGTTATAGGACGACACGATGGCGATGTTGGCGGCGTTCATCATCCGCAGGTGGTGTTTATCTTCGGTGCCGCAACCGGCCACACCGTGAGCGAAGTTGGCGCATTGCAGCTTGCCGCGCATCGGACCGTCGCTGGCGGCACCACGGATCAATGCAAGGTAAGCCTGACGCGTGGCGCGGCTGCGGGCGATAAGCCGTTCGGTGACCTCAAGAACGCGGGGATGCATGTGTAGAACTCCAGGCTAACGGGTGTGGCGACCTGATTGTCTATGCTGGTCAAAAGCCCGCTGCACGCTGTGTGGAAGGCGAGGCGACAGACGGTTTTTGACCATTCGGACCAGTTGATTCAGGTCACTCGTTGTAGATAAAACAAAATATTGCCACTAAAAAGGCTTGTTTTCTATTTTTATGCGAATAATCTTGTAATTCCAACAACAAATCGACGGCGGCGCAGTTAATGACTCTTCGAATCGCAATCAATGGTTTTGGCCGCATCGGCCGCAACGTCCTCCGTGCACTGTATACCCAAGGCTATCGTCGCGACTTGCAGATCGTCGCCATCAACGACCTGGGCGACAGTGCAATCAATGCTCATCTGCTCAAGTTCGACACCGTGCATGGCACCTTCGACGCCGACGTCCAGCACGATCACGAAAGCCTGACGGTCAATGGCGACCGCATCTCGGTCAGCGCCATCCGCAACCCGGCCGAACTGCCTTGGGCGGCCGAGAAGATCGACGTGGTGTTCGAATGCACCGGCCTGTTTACCGACCGCAACAAGGCGGCCGCCCATATCAGCGCCGGTGCCCGCAAGGTGATCATCTCGGCCCCGGCCAAGGGCGCCGATGCCACCGTCGTGTATGGCGTGAACCACGACATCCTGCGCCAGTCCCACCAGATCATCTCCAACGCTTCGTGCACCACCAACTGCCTGGCCCCGGTGGCCCAGGTGCTGCACCGCGAGCTGGGCATCGAAAGCGGCCTGATGACCACCATCCATGCATACACCAACGACCAGAACCTGACCGACGTCTACCACAGCGACCCGTACCGTGCTCGCTCGGCCACCCAGAACATGATCCCAAGCAAGACCGGCGCCGCCGAAGCGGTGGGCCTGGTGCTGCCGGAACTGGCCGGCAAGCTGACCGGCATGGCGGTGCGCGTACCAGTGATCAACGTCTCGCTGGTCGACCTCACCGTGCAGCTCAAGCGCGAAGCGTCGGCCGAGGAAGTCAACGAACTGCTGCGCCAGGCCAGCCAGCATTCGAAGATCCTCGGCTACAACACCCTGCCGCTGGTCTCCAGCGATTTCAACCACAACCCGCTGTCGTCGATCTTCGACGCCAACCACACCAAGGCCAGCGGCAAGCTCCTCAAGGTATTGGCCTGGTATGACAACGAGTGGGGTTTCTCCAACCGCATGCTGGATAACTGCCTGGCGTTGTGTAATGCCGAATAACTGACACGGCAGTATCGAGCTTCTGTGGGAGCGAGCTTGCTCGCGATAGCGCTGTATCAGCCAACATCGATGGCGACTGACACGCCATCATCGCGAGCAAGCTCGCTCCCACAAGGCTTCAAATTCTTGAAATGAATGAAGGCTTGACCCGCGACGTAGATGATAAGCATTATCATCAACTCAAACCGGATCGGGCCCTACCGTGAGTCAATCGCGCTTTCATCACGTCTTCCTCGCCCAGCGCACGCCGCTGCTGCGCACCCTCGAGCGCATGGTCAGCAACCCCAGTACCGCCGAAGACCTGCTTCAAGAAACCTACCTGCGTGTCACCCGCGCATTGGCCGAACGCACGGTCGAGCACCTCGAACCTTTTGTTTTCCAGACCGCCCGCAACCTCGCGCTGGACCATTTGCGTGCCCGACGCGCCCAGGCCCGGACCCTGCTGGATGACGTGCCGCTGGAAGTCGTCCAAAACGTCGTCGCCCCCCAGAGCAGCGCCGAGGACGCCGCCCATGCCCAGCAACTGCTCGAGCGCCTGAATGTCAGCCTGCAGGCCTTGAGCCCGCGACAACGGCAGATCTTCATCCTCAGCCGCCTGCATGGCCACCGTTACCAGGAAATCGCCGAACGGCTGGGCGTGTCCTTGAGTACGGTGCAAAAGGAACTGAAACTGATCATGGCGATCTGTGTGGGACAACTGCAGCGATGAGATTCAAGCTGCAGTTGTGTGCAGGCTTGGGCTTGCGACTTGAAACTTGAAGCTTGTAACTTGCCGCTGAACCGAGAAACGAGAACCCACCGTGACGGACAACTCCCCTTCTCCTGCACCGACGCCGGAAACCGCCCATGCCATGGAGCAGGCGCTGGATTGGCTGATCCTGCTGGACAGCCCCTGCGAGGAACAGACGCGGCAGTTCCAGGCCTGGCTGGCGGCCGACCCACGTCATGGCGAGGCGTTCGCCCGGGCCCAGGCGATCTGGAACGGGCCACAGGTGATGGAAAGTGCCCGCCAACTTGAAACCGCGCCCAAGGTCACCGCGCTGTCGCGCCTGCGTGCCCACTGGAAACCCCTGGCCACCGCCGCCGTGTTGTTTCTCGGCCTGTTCAATTTCAGCGACCTGCCCCTGCGCTTGCAGGCCGATCACCTGACCGTGGTCGGTGAGCGCCAGCGCCTGCAATTGGAAGACGGCTCCAAGGTCCTGCTCAATACCGACTCGGCGTTCTCCAGCACATTCAACGAACAACGGTACGTGGCCCGCTTGTACAAGGGCGAGGCCTTCTTCGAGGTCCCGGGCAACCGCACCCTGCCGCTGGAAATCGACGCTGGCCCGGTCACCGCCAGCGTCAGCGACACCACGTTCGCCGTGCGTTACCTCGACGGCGTGGCCCAGGTCCAGGTCCAGCGTGGCGATGTGGATCTGCGGGCCAATCGCAACGACACCCATGTGCGGCTGTCGGCCGGGGAGAGCATCCGCATCGGCCCCAACGGCTTCGACCGTCCGGCCCGTCTCGATGCCAACACCGACCTGGCCTGGGTCCAGGGTCGGCTGGTGTTCAAGAACCGGCCGTTGAGCCAGGTACTGGCCGAGCTGCGCCGCTACTACCCCGGCTGGATCATCAACAGTAACGAACAGTTGGCCAATGTCGCGGTGACCGGCAATTACCGCCTCGATCAGCCGTTGGACGTGGTCCGCTCCCTGGCCCATATCACCTCGGCGCGGCTTCAGGAGTTCCCGGCACTGGTGATCTTGAACTAAATGAGAATTATTTTTACTCGATAGGCTCCGCTGGTTCGTCTCGTTATAGCCAATGCAATTGATTCGCATCCAGCGATGCGATCTGCACCTATAACAGATGCGACACGGAGCGCTATCGATGTCCTCTCGCCTTACTTGCCGGTTTCTTTCCCCCTCTTGCACGCTGTCATTGCTCACCGCCGCCATCCTGATGGCCGGCACTGCGCCGCTCGCCTTGGCTGCCACCGCCGTGCAGCCCCCTGCCCGCAACATGGGCGACTACACCTTTGCCATCGCCCGACAGCCACTGGTCTCGGCCTTGAATGCATTCACCGCGGTCACCGGCTGGCAAGTCGGCATGCCGGCGGAGCTGGCCGAAGGCGTCGCGTCGCCAGGGGTGAACGGCTCGCTGCCGCCTGAAAAAGCCCTGGAGCGCCTGTTGGTGGGGACCCAACTGGGCTACCGCAAGCTCGGCGACAACAGCATCGTGCTGGAAAGACGCAGCAGCGGCAGCGCGATGGAGCTGCAACAGGTGACAATCAGCGCCACCCGCCAGGAACAGGACATCACCAGCGTACCCAGCACGGTCACCGTCCACGACCGCCAGGAACTGGACCGCAACAACGTCAATACCCTCAAGGACCTGGTGCGCTATGAACCGGGCGTGTCGGTGGGCGGTGCGGGCCAGCGCGGCGGCATCAGTGGCTATAACATTCGCGGCATCGACGGCAACCGGATCCTGACCCAGGTCGACGGCGTGGAAGTACCCGGCGGTTTCTTCAACGGCCCCTACGCCAAGACCCAGCGCAATTACGTCGACCCGGAAATCATCAAGCGCGTGGAAATCCTCCGCGGTCCGGCCTCGGTGCTGTACGGCAGCAATGCCATTGGCGGTGCCGTCAGCTACTTCACCCTCGATCCGGACGACATCATCAAGCCCGGCCAGGACGTTGGCGCCCGCCTGAAGACCGGCTACAGCTCCGCCGACGAGAGCTGGCTCAAGTCCGCCACCGTCGCCGGCCGCAGCGGCCCATTCGACGGCCTGCTGCACTACAGCCAGCGCGACGGTCACGAAACCGAGTCCTACGGCAGCCACAACGGCACCGGCCTGGACCGCACCGCGGCCAACCCGGAAGACGTGCGCGCCAACAACGTGCTGGCCAAGCTCGGCTGGAACTACAGCGATGACGCACGCCTTGGCCTGGTCTACGAGAAATACAAGGACGACCGCGACAGCGACCTGAAAAGCGCCTACGGCGGCCCCTACGCCAACGGCCAGCCGGCGATCCCCGACTTTGTACTACCCGGGGGCATGTACCAGTGGCGTACCGGCAACGACACCATCACCCGCGAGCGTTTCGGCCTGGAGCACAGCTTCGCCCTCGACAGCCTGCTGGCCGACCACGTCAAGTGGAGCCTGAACCACCAGGTCGCCAAGACCGACCAGAGCACCGCCGAGTTCTATTTCCCGATCACCCGCCAGGTCCTGCGCACCCGGGACACTCTCTACGAAGAAAAGCAGTGGGTCTTCGATGCGCAACTGGACAAGGCCTTCAGCATCGCCGACACCGATCACGCGCTGACCTACGGCACCACGATCAAGCAACAGAAAGTCACCGGTTCGCGCAGCGGCAATGGCGTGTGCCTGGCGGTCGGGGTCGGTTGCTCTGCGGTGGGCGCCATCAGTACCCGGGACGTGCTGGCAAAAGCCAGTGACTTCCCCGATCCGACCATCAATAGCTATGCCCTGTTCGTCCAGGACCAGATCAGTTGGGATAAATGGACCTTCACGCCCGGCCTGCGCTACGACTACACCCAGCTCAAGCCCCATCTGACCGAGGAATTCCTCAACACCGTGGACCCCACCGGCGGTGGTGAAGTCAGCGACAAGAACAAGACCTGGCATCGCGTCTCGCCCAAATTCGGCCTGACCTATGCCCTGAACGATGAGTACACCTGGTATGGCCAGTACGCAGAAGGCTTTCGCACGCCGACCGCCAAGGCCTTGTACGGTCGTTTCGACAACCCCAACGCCGGCTATAGCGTGGAACCCAACCCCGACCTGGAACCGGAAAAAAGCAAAAGCTACGAGACTGGCCTGCGTGGGCGTTTCGACTCCGGCTCGTTCGATGTGGCGGTGTTCTATAACAAGTACCGCGATTTCATCAACGAGGACGCCATCACCCCCGGCGCCAACCAGTTGACCTTCCAGAGCAACAACATCAAGCACGCCACCATCAAGGGCGCCGAGGTCAAGGGACGCCTTGAGCTGGATGTGCTGGGCGCGCCAAAGGGCCTGTACACCCAAGGTTCGGTGGCCTACGCCTACGGTCGCAACAACGACACGGGCGAGCCGCTCAACAGCGTCAACCCGCTCACCGGCGTGTTTGGCCTGGGCTACGACCAGGAGCAGTTCGGCACGTTGCTCAGCTGGACCCTGGTCAAGAAAAAGGACCGCGTCGACGACAGCAACTTCAACTCGCCCGATGGCGTGAGCAGCCAGTTCAAGACACCAGGCTTCGGCATCCTCGACCTGACGGGTTTCTACAAGGTGACCCGCGACGTGACCGTCAGCGGCGGCCTCTACAACCTCACCGACAAGAAATACTGGCTGTGGGATGACGTACGCGGCTACGACAGCGTCGGCGAAGCGGCCGTGCTGAGCCCCGCCAACCTCGATCGCCTGACCGCGCCCGGGCGTAACTTCGCGGTGAACCTGATCTGGGATATCTGACCCAGACCCAAGGATTTCCCCTGTGGCGAGGGAGCTTGCTCCCGCTGGGCTGCGAAGCGGCCCCTGGATTTTGCGGTCGCTGCGCAACCGAGCGGGAGCAAGCTCCCTCGCCACAATGTGCTCACTCAAAGGATTCTTTTCATGAATACCCAGCGTCCCGCTTCACGCTCCCAACGCCTGAACCAGATCACCCACGAGCCTCACAGCAAGCTCGACGCCCTGGTCAAGGCCCACGCCCCGTTCGAAACCCCGGCCAGCTTCGCCCGTTTCGTCGTCGCCCAGTACTTGTTCCAGTCGGAACTGGTGGCGCTGTACAACGACGCCGAGCTGTCCGCCCTGATTCCCGACCTGCCGGCCCGTTGCCGGGCCGACGCTGCCAGGGCAGATCTCGCCGACCTGGACACCGAAGTCCCCGCGCCGGTGACCGGTGCGGTACACAATCCGACCCAGGCCGAAGCCCTGGGCTGGCTGTTCGTCTCCGAAGGTTCCAAGCTCGGCGCCGCGTTCCTGATCAAGCGTGCCGTGGGCCTGGGGCTGAGCGAAACCTTCGGCGCCCGGCACCTGGCGGAACCTGCCGGCGGGCGCGCCGAAGGCTGGAAAACCTTCACCCGCACCCTCGACGGCCTGGCCTTCACCGAACAGCAGGAAGCCGAGGCGGATAAAGGCGCGCTGGATGCTTTCAACCGCTTTACCGTGCTGCTGGAACAGGCTTATGCGGTGGAACAGGCCTGAGCTTAGTCCACTGTGGGAGCCGGCTTGCTCGCGAAAGCGGTGTGTCAGTCAAAATAACTGTGCCTGTTACTCCGCCTTCGCGAGCAAGCCCGCTCCCACATGGAAATGTGTATGCCTGAAAGGTACCGATGAACCATCCCTCGAAACTCACCCAATTTCTCTTCACCCTGCTTGCCTACACCAGCCTGGCCATCGGCCTGGTCGCCATCGTCGTGCCCGGCCTGCCGACCACCGAGTTCATCCTGCTGGCCGCCTGGGCCGCGACCCGCAGTTCGCCGCGCCTGAGCGCCTGGCTGGAGAACCACCGGTTGTTCGGGCCGATGCTGCACAACTGGCGCAACGGCAAGGTCATCCCGCGCCGGGCCAAGGTGGCTGCCACCGTCAGCATGCTGCTGTGTGCCGGGCTGATGCTGGTAATGCTCGACCACGGCTGGCCGGTTTACCTGGCGCTCGCGGGCATGGGCCTGGGCAATCTGTGGATCTGGTCGCGCCCGGAACAGGCACAGGGCACTTGTGGCGAGGGCGCTTGCTCCCGCTGGGCCGCAAAGCGGCCCCCAACGGATTTTTGATCTATGATCGCCCTCTCGTACTGGAGGGCTTTCGATGTCAGATCTGCTCACGTCCATGCAAACCGCACTCGGCTTGCCCACGACCCCAATCACCTTCAGCGACGAAGGCGCCCTGCCCTCGGCCTTCGCCGTCACGGAGTTGGCCAGCGCCAGCATCGCCGTGGCGGGCCAGGCAGCGGTCGCGCTCATCCACCAGCAAACCGGACGCCAGGCGCCCGTCGAGGTCGACCGGCGCCTGGCGTCGTTCTGGTTCTCTACCTCCCTGCGCCCCATCGGCTGGAGCGTGCCGCCGATGTGGGACCCGGTGGCCGGTGACTATGCCTGCGCCGACGGCTGGATTCGCCTGCACACCAACGCGCCGCATCATCGCCTGGCCGCGGAAAAGGTCCTCGGCACCTGTACCGACCGCGCCGACATGGCGGCGAGGGTGGTCCGTTGGAACAAGGCCGAGCTGGAACAGGCCGTGGTCGACGCCGGCGGTTGCGCCGCCCAGATGCGTTCGTGGCAGTCCTGGCAGGCTCACCCCCAAGGCATGGCGGTGAATGCCGAACCGCTGGTGCATCTGAGTGAAACGACTGCAGAACAGCGCAAGCCCTGGCTCGGCTCCGTGACCCAGCCACTGGCGGGCCTCAAGGTGTTGGACCTGACCCGCGTGCTGGCCGGCCCCGTCGCCAGCCGATTCCTCGCTGGCCTGGGAGCCGACGTGCTGCGCATCGACCCACCGACCTGGAACGAACCCGGCGTGGTCCCGGAAGTCACGCTGGGTAAACGCTGCGCCCGCCTCGACTTGCATCGGCCCGATGATCGCGCGGTGTTCGAGGCACTGCTCAAAGACACCGACATCCTCCTGCACGGCTACCGTGCCGATGCCCTGGAGCACCTGGGTTATGGCGCCGAACAGCGTCGACAACTGGCCCCGGGCCTGATCGACGTCAGCCTCAACGCCTACGGCTGGAGCGGCCCTTGGCAGAACCGGCGCGGCTTCGACAGCCTGGTGCAGATGAGCAGCGGCATTGCCGAGGCCGGCATGGCTTGGAAACACACCGACAAACCGACACCGCTGCCGGTGCAGGCGCTGGACCATGGCACCGGCTACCTGATGGTGGCCAGCGCCCTGGTGCTACTGTCCCGACGCCTGGAAAGCGGTCACGGCGGCTCGGCACGCCTGTCACTGGCACGCACGGCGAAGCTGTTGATCGAGCGTGGCCCAGGGGACCCTACGCCATTGCGCGCCGAGAACGACGATGATCAGGGTCTGGTGGTCGAACAAACGCCATGGGGGCCAGCCCACCGCTTGCAGGTGCCGTTGAAAATCACCGGGACGCCTCTGCAATGGACCTTGCCGGCGGCAGAACTGGGCGCCCATCGCCCGCAGTGGTGAAGAAGGCCTGTGGCGAGGGAGCTTGCTCCCGCTGGGGCGCGTAGCGGCCCTGTTTTTTTGGGGCTGCTGAGCAGCCCAGCGGGAGCAAGCTCCCTCGCCACGGGAACCGCACGAGCCTTACAACACCAGCACGCCAACGTACAACCCATACGCCGCCACGCCCGCCCCGGACATCACACACGCAAAGACGCCTTTCTCCACAGGGGTGAACAAGGGTTGGCGCTGCTCGCGCTTGGCCTGGGCAAACAGGATCACCCCCGGCGCGTACAACAGCGCCGACAGCAGCAGGTATTTCACGCCGCCGGCATACAGCAGCCACACCGCATAGCACAGCGCAACGCCACCCATGCACAGGTCCTTCATGCGCCGGGCCGAGGCCTGCCCATAGGTTTCGCCCCGTGCGCAAAGCAACACCGCATAGGCTGCCGACCACAGGTACGGCACCAGGATCATCGATGACGCGAGGTAGATCAGGCTGGTATAGGTGCCTGCGGAAAACAGGGTAATCAGCAAAAACATTTGGATCATGCCATTGGTCAGCCACAACGCGTTGACCGGCGCACGGTTGGCGTTTTCCTTGGTCAGGAACGCCGGCATCGTCTTGTCCCTGGCGGTGGCATAGAGAATTTCGGCGCATAACAGCGCCCAGGACAACAGCGCGCCCAACAACGACACCGCCAGGCCGAGGCTGATCAACACCGCGCCCCAAGGCCCGACGATATGTTCCAGAACGCCGGCCAGGGACGGGTTCTGCAGTTGCGCCAGGGCAGGCTGGCTCATGATCCCCAGGGACAACACGTTCACCAGCACTAGCAGCGCCAGGACCCCGAGGAAACCGATCACCGTCGCACGTCCGACGTCCGCGCGTTTTTCCGCCCGCGCCGAGTAGACACTGGCGCCTTCGATGCCAATGAACACGAACACCGTGACCAGCATCATGTGGCGCACCTGGTCCATCACGCTGCCCAGGTCCGGGTTCATCCCGCCCCAGATGTCCCGGGTGAACACCTCGGCTTTGAACGCCACTGCGGCGATGACAATGAACATCACCAGCGGCACCACTTTGGCGATGGTGGTCACCAGGTTGATGAACGCCGCCTCCTTGATCCCGCGCAATACCAGGAAATGTACCGCCCACAGCAGCAACGATGCACAGGCGATGGCCACCGGCGTGTTGCCCTGGCCGAACACCGGGAAAAAATACCCCAGGGTGCTGAACAGCAACACGAAGTAACCCACGTTGCCCATCCAGGCACTGATCCAGTAGCCCCACGCACAAGAGAAGCCCATGTAGTCGCCGAAACCGGCCTTGGCGTAGGCATAGACACCCGAGTCCAGCTCGGGCTTGCGATTGGCCAGGGTCTGAAAGACAAAAGCGAGGGTCAGCATGCCGACGGCGGTAATCGCCCAACCGATCAGCACCGCGCCGACGTCGGCCCGGGCCGCCATGTTCTGCGGCAGGGAAAAGATCCCGCCGCCGATCATCGACCCCACCACCAGCGCGACCAGCGCACCGAGTCGTAACTTTTCAATCGGCTGCGGCATCTTTTTCGCTCATTAAGTAAATAATGCGGCATAACGTTTTTGAATAACGTCGTGCGCGTAAAGTCCAAGGATTATTTCCTCGATCACTGTCCAGAACGGCAATAATAAAGGCCAATACAGCCAATTGTTTTTTGCCAGAAAGCCACCTACAAAATAGTTGCGATCCACTGGAAATCAACTAGCTTGAATAGTCCCACGGGGGATTGATCCCGCCTCGCTTGCCTGTCGGAGCCTCTAGAACGGGGCTCACGTCGATTTACGGACGTGAAGGAAAGCATTTAACTCCTTCATTAACAACGGAATGTTGTCATGTACTGATCCAGATCAGCTATTTAACTTTCAAATCGACTTAGTCTGTTGACTCTCTTCTCCTGCATTGGAGTCTCGCAAAATGTCTGATACCCCCGGAAAACTTCGATTGGGTGCGCTAGTTGCACTGGTTGTCGGCTCCATGATCGGCGGCGGGATATTTTCCCTGCCACAAAACATGGCCGCCAGCGCCGACGTCGGCGCGGTGCTGATTGGCTGGGCGATTACCGCCGTCGGCATGCTGACCCTGGCGTTCGTATTCCAGACCCTGGCCAACCGCAAACCCGATCTGGACGGCGGTGTGTATGCCTACGCCAAGGCCGGTTTCGGCGACTACATGGGTTTCTCGTCGGCCTGGGGATACTGGATCAGCGCGTGGCTGGGCAACGTCGGTTACTTCGTGTTGCTGTTCAGCACCCTGGGGTATTTTTTCCCGGTTTTTGGTGAGGGCAATACCGTAGCGGCAGTAATCGGTTCGTCTGTGCTGCTCTGGGCGGTGCACTTTTTGGTACTGCGCGGCATCCGGGAAGCGGCATTCATCAACCTCGTGACCACCATCGCCAAGGTCGTGCCACTGGTGTTGTTCGTGCTGATCGCCGTGTTCGCCTTCAAGCTGGATATCTTCACCAGAGACATCTGGGGCACGATGAACCCGGACCTGGGTAGCGTGATGAACCAGGTGCGCAAGATGATGCTGGTCACCGTGTGGGTGTTCATCGGCATCGAAGGCGCGAGTATCTTTTCCGCCCGTGCCGAGAAACGCAGCGATGTCGGCAAGGCCACCGTGATCGGCTTCATCACCGTGTTGCTGTTTCTGGTGCTGGTCAATGTGTTGTCCCTGGGGATCATGACCCAGCCGGAACTGGCCAAGCTGCAGAACCCGTCCATGGCCGCCGTGCTGGAGCATGTCGTGGGCCACTGGGGCGCGGTGCTGATCAGCGTCGGCCTGATCATCTCGCTGCTCGGCGCCCTGCTGTCCTGGGTGCTGCTGTGCGCCGAGATCATGTTCGCCGCCGCCAAAGACCACACCATGCCCGAGTTCCTGCGCCGGGAGAACGCCAACCACGTACCGGCCAACGCCCTGTGGCTGACCAACGCGATGGTCCAGCTGTTTTTGGTCATCACCTTGTTCTCGGCCAGCACTTACCTGTCACTGATTTACCTCGCCACCTCGATGATCCTGGTGCCGTACCTGTGGTCGGCGGCCTACGCCGTGCTGCTGGCGGTGCGCGGCGAGACCTACGAAGGCTTCGTGGCCGAGCGGCGCAAGGATCTGGTCATCGGCACCATCGCCCTGATCTACGCGGTGTGGCTGCTGTATGCCGGCGGGATCAAGTACCTGCTGCTCTCCGCCCTGCTCTATGCCCCCGGCGCGATTCTGTTCGCCAAGGCCAAGCGCGAGTTGGGCAGACCGGTTTTCACCTCTGTCGAGAAGCTGATTTTCGCCGCAGTGATCGCAGGCGCCCTGGTGGCCGCCTATGGGCTCTACGACGGCTTCCTGACCTTGTAGCTGGCTGATTGTTTAACAGGAGGATTTCTAATGACCACGGAAAAAGTGAAGTACGGCGTTCATTCCGAAGCCGGTAAATTACGTAAAGTCATGGTGTGTTCCCCAGGCCTGGCCCATCAACGCTTGACCCCGAACAACTGCGACGAGCTGCTGTTCGACGACGTGATCTGGGTCAACCAGGCCAAGCGCGATCATTTCGACTTCGTCACCAAGATGCGCGAGCGTGGCATCGACGTGCTCGAGATGCACAATCTGTTGACCGACATCGTCGCCATCCCCGAAGCCCTGGACTGGATCCTGCAGCGCAAGATCACCGCCAACTCGGTGGGCCTGGGCCTGGTGAACGAAGTCGGTTCCTGGCTGCGCAGCCTGGAACCGCGCCATATCGCCGAGTTCCTGATTGGCGGCGTCTCGGCCGACGACCTGCCGGACAGTTTCGGTGGCAAGACCATCCAGATGTTCCGCGACTTCCTCGGACACTCCAGCTTCATCCTGCCGCCGCTGCCCAACACCCAGTTCACCCGTGACACCACCTGCTGGATCTACGGCGGCGTGACCCTGAACCCGATGTACTGGCCGGCGCGCCGCCAGGAAACCCTGCTCGCCAGCGCCATCTACAAGTTCCACCCCGAGTTCACTCAGGCTGACTTCCAGATCTGGTACGGCGACCCGGACCAGGAGCATGGCAACGCTACCCTCGAAGGCGGCGACGTGATGCCCATTGGCAACGGCGTGGTGTTGATCGGCATGGGCGAACGTTCGTCCCGCCAAGCCATCGGCCAACTGGCGCTGAACCTGTTCAAGCACAAGGCCGTGGAGCGGGTGATCGTCGCCGGCTTGCCGAAGTCCCGCGCCGCCATGCACCTGGACACGGTGTTCAGCTTCTGCGATCGCGACCTGGTCACGGTTTTCCCGGAAGTGGTGAGCCAGATCGTCGCCTTCTCCCTGCGCCCTGACGAGAGCAAGCCCGGCGGCATCGATGTGCGCCGTGAAGAAGGCAGCTTCCTCGACACCGTGGCCGCGGCGCTCAAGCTGCCGGCGCTGCGGGTGGTGGAGACCGGCGGCAACAGCTTCGCCGCCGAACGCGAGCAATGGGACGACGGCAACAACGTGGTGGCGGTGGAGCCAGGCGTGGTGATCGGTTATGACCGCAACACCTACACCAACACGCTGCTGCGCAAGGCCGGGGTGGAAGTCATCACCATCAGCGCCAGCGAGCTGGGCCGCGGCCGCGGCGGCGGCCATTGCATGACCTGCCCGATCATTCGCGACCCGATCGACTACTGACCTTCGAGCCTGGGCCAGTGTTTATCGAACGCAGCCCAGGGGATAACCGAAACCCAAGGAGATCCATATCATGGCTTTCAACATGCGCAACCGCAGCCTGCTGAGCTTGATGCACCACACCAACCGCGAGCTGCACTACCTGCTGGACCTGTCCCGCGACCTCAAGCGTGCCAAGTACACCGGCACCGAACAACCGCACCTCAAGGGCAAGAACATCGCGCTGATCTTCGAGAAGACCTCGACCCGCACCCGCTGTGCCTTCGAGGTCGCGGCCCACGACCAGGGTGCCCACGTCACCTACATCGACCCGGTGTCGTCGCAGATCGGCCACAAGGAAAGCATGAAAGACACCGCCCGGGTCCTGGGGCGGATGTTCGATGCCATCGAATACCGGGGCTTCGAACAGGAGATCGTCGAGGAACTGGCCAAGTTCGCCGGGGTGCCGGTGTTCAACGGCCTGACCGCCGAATTCCACCCCACCCAGATGATCGCCGACACCCTGACCATGCGCGAACACAGCGACAAGCCGCTGCATGACATCAGCTACGCGTACCTGGGCGACGCGCGCTACAACATGGGCAATTCGCTGCTGATGATCGGCGCCAAACTGGGCATGGACGTGCGCATCGGCGCGCCGAAAGCCCTGTGGCCGCATCAGGATTTCATCGACCAGTGCCAGGCCTTCGCCGCCGAAAGTGGCGCACGCATCACCATCACCGAGGATCCGAAAGAAGCGGTCAAGGGCGTGGACTTTATCCACACCGATATCTGGGTGTCCATGGGCGAACCGGTGGAAGCCTGGGATGAACGCATCGAGCAATTGCTGCCCTACCAGGTCAACGCGCAAATGATGAAAGCCTCGGGCAACCCACGGGTGAAATTCATGCATTGCCTGCCGGCGTTCCACAACAGCGAAACCAAGGTCGGCCAGGACATCGCCGCCCGCTATCCGAACCTGGCCAACGGCGTGGAAGTGACCGAAGAGGTCTTCGAATCCCCGGCCAATATCGCCTTCGAGCAGGCGGAGAATCGCATGCACACCATCAAGGCGATCCTGGTGTCGGCGCTGGCGGATATCTGAAACCAATGCAGTTCCCTTGTGGGAGCGAGCTTGCTCGCGATGGCGCAGGAACAGGCAACATTGATGTCGACTGGCACACCGCTATCGCGAGCAAGCTCGCTCTCACAAAGGACCGCGTTGTTCGTCCATTTTTTTGAAGGACAACACCATGCGCATCGTCGTTGCCTTGGGCGGTAACGCCCTCCTGCGTCGGGGTGAACCCCTGACCGCAGAGAACCAACGCAGCAATATCCGCACCGCGACCGAACAGATCGCCAAGATCCACCCCGGCAACCAACTGGTCATCGCCCACGGCAACGGCCCGCAGGTTGGCCTGCTGTCGTTGCAGGCGGCGGCCTACACCGCGGTCACGCCGTATCCGCTGGACGTGCTCGGCGCCGAAACCGAAGGCATGATCGGCTACATCATCGAACAGGAACTGGGCAATCTGCTGGCCTTCGAAGTCCCCTTCGCCACGCTGCTGACCCAGGTCGAAGTGGATGGCAACGACCCGGCCTTCCAGAACCCCACCAAGCCCATCGGCCCGGTCTACAGCCAACAAGAGGCGCAGAAGCTGGCGGCTGAAAAAGGCTGGACCATCGCCCCGGACGGCGACAAGTTCCGCCGCGTGGTCGCAAGCCCCAGGCCCAAGCGCATCTTTGAGATCCGCCCGATCAAATGGCTGCTGGAAAAAGGCAGCATCGTGATCTGCGCCGGCGGTGGCGGCATTCCGACGATGTACGACGCCGACGGCAAGCTGCAGGGCGTCGAAGCGGTGATCGACAAGGACCTGTGCTCGGCGCTGCTGGCCGAACAGCTGGAAAGCGATCTGCTGGTGATCGCCACCGACGTCAACGCCGCGTTCGTCGACTTCGGCAAGCCGACCCAGAAAGCCATCGCCCAGGCCCACCCCGACGAACTGGAACGCCTCGGCTTCGCCGCAGGCTCCATGGGGCCGAAGGTGCAGGCCGCCTGCGAGTTCGCGCGCAACACTGGCAAGGTCGCGGTGATCGGGTCGCTGTCGGACATCGATGCTATCGTCCAGGGCCAGGCCGGAACCCGCGTCAGCACGTCAACACCTGGCATCGCTTATCGATAACAGGAAACTTGCAGGGCGGATCCGGGGTCTGCCCTACACCCACGCCTTCGAGGAGAGTCGTTTATGGCCATGTTCGAACCCGGTCACCTGCACATGGAACGCCATGCGCTGAACAAGGAAGATTTCAGCTACAACCTGTGCATCGACTACGAGGTCGCACAGGACCCCAAGGAAGGCACCGGCATGTCGTTCCGGGTGCATGGCACGGTGGAGGACAAGTCCTTGGACGAGACCTTCTTCCTGGCCAAGGACCAGGCCTTCGACTTCGCCCGCCACGCCACGCGTATCGCGCAGCAATATGGCCTGCCCAAGACCGCCAGCATCGGCTCGATGCACAAGTATTACGACGAAATGTTCGAAGACGTGCGCAAGCAACTGGACGTCAAGCCGGGCGATCCGATGAAGCCAGAGCACCTGGCATAACCCGCCCAAAAAACACCTCTATCCCTGTGGGACCGGGCTTGCTCGCGAAGACGGAGCAACAGTCAACATTGATGGTGACTGACACACCGCTTTCGCGAGCAAGCCCGCTCCCACAGGGGATATCAGCGCCCTGAATGTCGGGTTAAATGCGACGCTTACCAGGCTGGCAACCCGTCACGGCTGACCTATGCTGAAAGTAGTACCCCCGGGTATTCGTTCAGAGGTCATCGCCATGAACATCAAAACAAGAAGACGCTTCGCCATTTTCGTCACCTGCGCCGCCACGCTTGCGCTGTATGGCACTGCGGCCTACCGGGTCGAGCAGGCCAGGCAACTGCCCCGTGAATACGCCAGTTGCAACTTCGAACGCTGCATCCCCCACAGCGCGACCCTGAACGCCCTGCGCTGAGGCGTGGTCAGTCGTCCTGTTGATCGGTCTTGAGCCGGTCCCGGAACGCCTTGGGCGAGATACCGACGCGCCGGCGGAACAGCCGGGTGAAGTTGGTCGGGTCGGAAAACCCGAGCAGTTCGGAAATCTCGTAGATAGTCATGCCGGTGTAGGTCAGCAGGCGCTTGGCTTCCAACAACTGACGCTCGTGCATGATCTGCAACGCCGGTTGGCCCGCCAGTTCCCTGCAGGTGCCATTGAGGTGCGACACGGAAATGCCCAGGCGATGGGCCAGGTCTTCGACCTTGACGTGCTCGCGATAGGTTTCTTCCACCAACTGAATGAACCCGTTGAGGTATTCCCGGGCCCGTTGCGGGCGCTGGGCCTGGGTATGTCGCTGCATCACCTGGCGGCTGACCCAGACCATGATCACGCTGACCAGCGCATGCATCAGCATTTCCCGAGCCGGCTGATGCCCCATGTATTCATTCTGCAGGGCGCTGAACAGGCTGTTGAGGTACTCGGCGTTCTCGAGGGCGGGGTAGCTTTCGGCCTGGGCCAGCACATTGACCGAATGCCCCAGTTGCCCTTGCAGGTGCGTGACCAACGGCGCCGCCAGGGTCACCACGTAACCTTCCACATCCTCGGAAAAACGAAAGCCATGGACCGACAGCGGCGGCAGAATCTGCACGGCCGGCTCGGTGAGCTGCGTGCGCCGGCCTTCGATTTCCAATTCCGCCTGGCCCTTGAAGACAAACAACAACTGACACAGATCGGCGTGCCGATGGGGTTTGATTTCCCAGTGATGCTCGCGGCTGCGCTTGGAGATGGTTTCGCAGTGCAGCAGGTCCGGGGTCGGCCATTCCTGGCTCTCACCGTAGAGTTTGAACACCGGGATCGAAGGCAGATCAGTTTTTTTCATAACGTGGATCCGGGCCTGGGGTTGCGGGCGATAATCGCACCAATTGGTAGAAAGTACAGGTATCGGCTCAGTTTTCCCCTTCAACTGACAGGTCCGCAAGCGAAAAATGTAGGCACTCGATTTCTAATAATCAACACCGACCCTGGTCGCGTGCTTCGTGCGAGTCATAAGAACAATGAAAACCCTCAAGACCCAAGTCGCTATCATCGGTGCCGGCCCCTCTGGCCTGCTGCTCGGCCAGTTGTTGCACAACGCCGGAATCGCCACTGTCATCCTCGAACGCCAGACCCCCGACTATGTATTGGGCCGCATCCGCGCCGGCGTGCTGGAGCAAGGCATGGTCGAACTGCTGCGCCAGGCCGGCGTCGGCCAACGCATGGACGCCGAGGGCCTGCCCCATGACGGCTTTGAACTGGTGCTCAACGACCGGCGGGTGCACATCGACCTCAAGGGCCTGACTGGTGGTAAAAACGTCATGGTCTACGGCCAGACCGAAGTGACCCGTGACCTGATGGCCGCCCGCGAAGCCGCCGGCGCCCGCACGTTGTACTTGGCCAGCAACGCCCAGCCCCACGACATGCAAACCGAGCACCCTTTCGTGACCTTCGAGCATGAAGGGCAAACCTTGCGCCTGGACTGCGACTACATTGCCGGTTGCGACGGTTTCCACGGCGTGGCGCGACAGTCCATTCCGGCGGAAAAACTCAAGGTTTTCGAGCGTGTCTACCCGTTTGGCTGGCTCGGCGTACTGGCCGACACCCCGCCGGTTCACGAAGAGTTGGTCTACGCTCGGCACGCCCGCGGTTTTGCCCTGTGCAGCATGCGCTCCAAGACCCGCACCCGTTACTACCTGCAAGTCCCTGCCGAGGAACAAGTGGCCGACTGGCCGGACGAGCGTTTCTGGCATGAACTGAAAAACCGCCTGCCCACCGACCTGGCCGAGGCCTTGGTGACCGGCCCGTCCATCGAGAAAAGCATCGCGCCGCTGCGTAGCTTCGTGGTCGAGCCGATGCAATACGGACGGATGTTCCTGGTGGGCGACGCGGCCCACATCGTCCCACCGACCGGGGCCAAGGGGCTGAACCTGGCCGCCAGCGATGTCAGCACGTTGTTCAACATCCTGCTCAAGGTCTATCGCGACGGCCGTGTGGACTTGCTGGAGCAATATTCGGCCATCTGCCTGCGGCGCGTCTGGAAAGCCGAACGGTTCTCGTGGTGGATGACGTCGATGCTGCACCGCTTCGACGACGATGCCTTCAACCAGCGCATCAGCGAAGCCGAGCTGGAATACTTCCTCGACTCCGAGGCCGGCCGAAAAACCATTGCGGAAAATTACGTCGGACTCCCTTACGAGGCTATCGAATAGCCGCCTACCGACTTAAACTGCGGGCTTCATCCCATTCGCCTCTTCGGCGCAATGCCCGCAGGTTCTGTCGTGACTCAGCTCGATACGCTCCAAGCCCCGAAACCGGCCATCCGCAGCGTGCTGGTGGCCCTGATGCTGGCGATTTTCCTGGGTGCTCTGGACCAGACCATCGTCGCCGTCTCGATGCCGGCCATCTCCGCACAATTTGCCGACGTCAGCCTGCTGGCCTGGGTAATTTCCGGCTACATGGTCGCCATGACCGTGGCGGTGCCCATCTACGGCAAGCTCGGTGACCTCTACGGACGCCGGCCGCTGATGCTGTTCGGCATGGGCCTGTTCACCCTGGCCTCACTGTTCTGTGGCCTGGCGCAAAACATGGAGCAACTGGTGCTGGCGCGGATTGTCCAGGGCATCGGTGCCGGCGGGATGATTTCGGTGAGCCAGGCGATCATCGGCGACATCATCCCGCCCCGCGAGCGGGGTCGCTACCAAGGGTATTTCAGCAGCATGTACGCGGTGGCCAGCGTGGCCGGGCCGGTGCTCGGTGGCTACATGACCGAATACTTGTCGTGGCGCTGGGTGTTCTGGATCAACCTGCCGCTGGGCCTCACGGCCTGGTGGGTGGCCCGCCGCACCCTGGTGGGGCTGCCAGTGCCGCAACGCACGCCGATCATCGATTACCTGGGCACCGTGTTGCTGATCATTGGCCTGACGGCGTTGCTGCTGGGGATCACCGAGGTCGGCCAGGGCCATGCCTGGCACAGCCGTGAAGTGCTGGGATTACTGGGTTGCGCGGGGATAGCCCTCGGAGCGTTCGCCTGGTACGAGCGACGGGCGCGGGAACCGTTGCTGCCGATGCATCTGTTCGCCAACCGCAGCGCGGTGCTGTGCTGGTGCACGGTGTTCTTCACCAGTTTCCAGGCGATTTCCCTGACGGTGCTGATGCCGTTGCGCTTCCAGAGCGTGACCGGCGCCGGTGCCGACAGTGCGGCGTTGCACTTGCTGCCGCTGGCCATAGGGCTGCCGATCGGTGCGTATTTCGCTGGCCGCCGGACCTCGGTCACGGGGCGCTACAAACCGATGATCCTGAGCGGTGCCCTGCTCTTTCCCTTCGCCATCCTCGGCATGGCCTTCACTGCGCCTGACGCGTTCTGGCTCAGCAGCCTGTTCATGCTGCTCAGCGGCATCGCCTCGGGCATGCAGTTCCCCACGTCGCTGGTGGGTTCGCAGAACTCCGTACACCAACAGGACATTGGCGTCGCCACCAGCACCACCAACCTGTTCCGTTCCCTTGGCGGCGCGGTGGGCGTGGCGTTGATGTCGGCCTTGCTGCTGGCCTTGCTGCAGGATTCAAACTTCGCCCAGCTCGCCGGCTCGTCGCTGCTCGGCGAGGGGCATAGCGGCAATGTCTTGCTGGACGGTCTGAACGCCGCCCCGGGCGAGGCGCAGGAGGCCTTGCGCCAGGCATTGCAGGCGACATTCCGGCATTTGCTGTTGATCAGCGCGGCGGTATCGCTGTTGGGGCTGGCGGCCGCGGTGGCGATGCCCAATCGCTTGCTGCGTGGGCGGGATGAGAAGGTTCGCTAGGCACCATTTCGCTGCCATGCACAAACCTGTGGCGAGGGGATTTATCCCCTCGCCACAAAAGCAGGCTCATCACCGGAGCTGAGTCTGGTGCTATCAAGCCGTCGCCGCGACGCCCTGCGCCATCACCTCCGCGCTCATCCCGTCCTTCATCCGCTTGGCATCGCGCACGAAGCAGCGTGACGCCAGGAACAGGAACACCATGGTCAAGAGCAGCGCCACCGGGATCAGGTACATCGCGTCATGCAGGCCGATGGCCTTGAATGCTTCGGTCATCTGATCGACACCCGCGCTGGCCATGGCCGTGCGGGCGAAGTAGTCGGACAAGCCGCCCACTACCACCGGCCCCAAGCCGCCGCCAAGCAAATACAACCCGGCAAAGTACAACGCCATCGCCGTGGCGCGCAGGCGCGGCTCCACTACGTCCTGGATGGCGGTGTAGACGCAGGTGTAAAAGTTATAGGCAAACAGCCAACCAACGCTGAATACCGCCACGAACACGCCGATCTCAATGCGCCCGGCATGCAGGGCCCACGCCGTGGTGACCGTCGAGATCGCCAGGCTGAACGCTGCAAACAGCAGGCGGCCGTTGGGCACGCGCTGGTGGATCTTGTCCGCGACCCAGCCGCCCAGGGTGAGCCCGAACAACCCCGTCACGCCCACCATGATGCCGGTGGCCACAGCCGCTTCGTGCAGCGGCATCAGGAAATAACGTTGCAGCATTGGTACCAGGAAGGAGTTGCAGGCATAGGTGGCGAAGTTGAAGCACAGCCCCGCCAGCACCAGCCACAGGAAGGTGGGAATCGCCAGCACCCGGCGAACCGGCTTGTCGATCTTTTCCTGGGAGACCTGCACGGTTTCCGCCGCGCCGCGCTTGGGCTCCTTGATGAAAAACATGAACACCGCCAGCACCAGCCCGGGTACCGCCGCGATGAAGAACGGCGCTCGCCAGCTGTCGAACGCCTTGACCATCGCGCCAATGGTGAAAAACGCCAACAGCAGGCCCAGCGGCAGGCCGAGCATGAAGATACCCATCGCTCGAGCCCGGCGGTGGGCCGGGAACAGATCGCCAATCAGTGAGTTGGCGGCTGGTGCGTAGCTGGCCTCGCCGATACCGACGCCCATGCGCACCACCAGGAACGCCCAGAAACTGCCCACCAGGCCGTTCACCGCCGTCAGTCCGCTCCAGGCCGCCAGGCCCCAGCCCATCAACTTGCTGCGCGAACCGGTATCGGCCATGCGCCCCAACGGCAAGCCAGCAATGGCATAAACGATGGTGAAGGCGGTGCCGATGATGCCGATCTGGAAGTCGCTGAGGCTCCACTCCATGCGGATCGGCTCGATGATGATCGCCGGGATGGTGCGGTCGAAGAAATTGAACAGGTTGGCCAGGAACAACAGGAACAGAATGCGCCAGGCATTCGCCGCTTGGGTCGAGTTCTGCATGGGTCCGTCTCTTTTATTGTTATGGGCCAACGGTCCGTGGCCTGGATATGCAATCTAGACAGCGGTACGGGCGCTGTCTCCAATCATTCGCAAGACTGATACCCACCCATGGGAAGCGGCGTATTTCTTGATGCCAATCAAACTCCTGTAACAATTGCCACCATTTTGCCTTTTGCTGGTTAAAGATCGAAGTCCGGTGGCCGATCCAACGTGATCAAGAAAAAAGAATATCCCGAGCGCTGCTCAGGCCGCAGCCCTGACCGCTTGGACCGATTTTCGCGTTTACCCAGGCGCGAATTCCCATCCGTGAGCGTTCGATGACCGCACTCGTCGAGCCACCAGTTCAGGCACATGGCGCACAATGACTTCAAAAAAAACAGCCACTGCGGTATCCGATCTGACCTTGAGCCCCGCCGCCAACGGCCCGGAAGTCTCGAAGCCGTCGAGCCCCCCGCGCCCTCTGTCGACCCAGCAATATCTGTATTTCACCGAAACCAACACCGACCGTATCCTCGATAACCTCGACGGCCTGCGTGACACCGTGTTCCCGCGTCCGCCGCACCTGGTGGACGACGAATACGACCGCGCCCAGCAGGAGTTCCCGTCGGTGTGCCTGATCGGCCTGGGTCGCTGCGGCTCCAACATCGCCCTGGACGTGGCCGAGCTGGTGTACAACGCCCGCAAGTTCTACCTCAACGAATTCAACGCCGAAGACAAAGGCTACAGCGACAAGGGCTACAGCCCCGCACAATGGATCCGCAACAACCTGCGCCTGGGCACCAGCAAGGCCAGCAAGCCGGTGTTCCTGGTAGAGCCGCTGGTGATGCTCGGCGACCTGGACAAGGACATCGCCGGGCGCATCCGTTTCTCGCGCAAGGGCGAAAAAAGCGGCTTCTTGCGCGACTACAGCAAAATGAAAATCATGGACCTGTCGGAAGTCCACGCCGGTGGCGCCGGTAACGCGCCGATCCTCGGCCAGTACCTGGCCAAGATCATCCTGAACAAGGACACCCAGCGCTTCTCCAGCCCCGACTGGAAAATGATCCATTCGTACCTGATCGACAGCTGCGGCATCAAGGCCAACCAGTCGCGCCTGTACTTCTCGATCTTCAGCGCCGGCGGCGGTACCGGTTCGGGCATGGCCTCGGAATTCGGCCTGGCCCAGCAGTACTCGTACATGAACAAGACGTTCGACACCAAGCCGATGGACGAACACGACAGCAAGAGCGGCCACTCCTTCGTCTTCGAGCCGATCTTCACCAGCGGCATCTGCGTGCTGCCGAACATTTCCGACCACCGCAGCGAAATGTCCGAAGCCTTGCACATCAACGCCGGACGCCTGCTGTGCAAGTACCTGTCGGAAGAATGGGATTTCTCGTACAACTTCGCCAATGAAGACAGCAGCGAGGCCAGCGTGATGGGCCGTATCCGCCCGTGGAACGCGATGATGCTGATCTCCAACGACATCATGCGCTATGCCGAAGAAAGCGATGACGGCAACATCCAGAACATTGATGTCAATGCCATGGAGAAGCACGCCAACCAGTACATCTCCCAGCAGATCTTCAACATCCTGACGGCCCAGGCCGTCACCACCGACTACGACCAGAACTACTTCCGCCGTGCCGGCATCGACATCGGCGAAACCATTCGCCTGGACGCCAACGACCTGTTCATGAGCCTGGCCGGCCCGGTGGCAATCGCCTACGCCGAGTCTGTCGTCCCGGAAACCCCGGCGCCGAGCGGCGACAAGTTCAAGGTATTCGAGAAAGAGCCGCCGCGCCTGAACATCGACGACCTGTTCTTCCGCTCCATCGACCTGCCGCACTTCAACAAAGTCACCCAGGCCATCGAAGGCATCAGCCTGTTGCCGATCGAATCCAAGCGCTACCGCGCCTCGCTGGAGCAATACAAGAATTCCGGCTACGACGCCGCGGCCCTGCATGACCTGCACTTCTTCAAGAACTGCTCGTCGGTGGTGTCCATCGTCTCCTTGCCCAAGGACTACAAGCTGTCCTACATGGACCTGAACCGGCTCAAGACCCACCTCAACAGCCTGTTCCCCAACACCACGCTCAAGCGTTACGCATTGGTGATCGGTGCCTCGGCGAACCTGTCGCTGACCACCCTGATCGCCAAGAGCCCGTGCCTGTCGGATGATTTCCTGACCCTGATCGTGGCCTTCATCAAACGCTGCTTCGCCCGTACTCCATACCGTTTCGACGACACCCTGGACAACTCGATCCTGGACTTCATCATCAATGAAGACTTCGACGAAGCACGCATCGACGACCTGCTCAACGAGTTCGAAAACCCGGCGAAGATCCTCGACACCAACTGGTACGCGATCAAGCCGATGTACGAGAAAAAGTACCGCGAGCTGATCAGTGACAAGGACAAGTTCGTCTCGATCAACGACATCCGCCTGTCCCGCGACTGCGTGAAGAAATCCATCAAGTACCTGCGCGAGATCTACCGTCACCGCATTGGCAAGACCAAGGTCATTTCCTTGAATAACCATACTGGCAGGACTTACTGAGGCTGGTGCGGAGACCGCGTCGCCTCGATCGCGAGCAAGCTCGCTCCCACAAGGGTTCTGTGCACACAGGCCCACTGTGGGATCGAGCCTGCTCGCGATAGCGGTCTTGGCTCAACCACCGGAACAACATCCAGAAACAATTAAGCAGCCCAAAGGCTGCCCAATAAACTGTTCCCGTTACGTATACGTCACCCTGCCCTGTGGCGTTTCGCCACGGCAGGCTGCCATCACGCTACTCACCTACACACTTTTGCACGACAAAAATAACGACCCATATTGGTGCGCCGATCAATTCGACGCCCTTTCCTGGATCATAATCCACGGCGAAACCACCACCGCCCAAAGCTGCGGATCGCGCTTCAGAAAATCCAGCGCCCGCGTTTCAGACAGCTTGGCGAGCTGGTCGGCGGCCAGCCAGGCGGCGACTTTGGTACCTTCGTCCTGGGCAACGGCCTCGGCGGCGGCGATCAAATCCAGTGCCGGATCGACCCACAATAGGGCACCCTTGGCAAAGAACGGCTCCAGCTCTTTCCAGGTGATGGATGCGGTTTCTCCAAGCAGCTTGGCATAGAGGGTGCTAGGTTCTTGATTCATGGGACCTGTCCGGAAAAGAAATCGGCGCGAATGATAACGTCGGTGGTCTGGCAGAAAAACCCGGTAGCAAATTGCGGTACCGATTGAAAAGCGCAGGAAAGCCAAGGATTGCCGAAACGACCGGACAAGCCCCGCCGCTATTCTGTCTTTTTCTTTCAATTAAGCGACACCCCCAGGTTTTGCCCCCAAGCGCCAGCTTCCCTTGCCAACAATCGGCGCTCTACACTGTACCGGTACAGTTGCCGGGGGCATTTTCCGCGAGGGTATCCAAGATATCTGACCCGGTTCTGCTGCTACGGCGCCAGGACTATAAAAACTACAACAGCATGAGTGGAGCACTATGACTAAGGCTACTAAGCAGATTTCCAAACTGTTTGCCGCTATGGTTCTGGCCGGGGTTGCCAGCCATTCGTTTGCCGCCGACACCATCAAGATCGCCATCGCCGGCCCGAAGACCGGCCCTGTAGCCCAATACGGCGACATGCAGTTCAGTGGCGCGAAAATGGCCATCGAACAGATCAACGCCAAGGGCGGCGTCGACGGCAAGCAGCTCGTCGCCGTCGAGTACGATGACGCCTGTGATCCAAAACAAGCGGTCGCGGTCGCGAACAAAGTCGTCAACGACGGCGTCAAGTTCGTGGTCGGCCACCTGTGCTCCAGTTCTACCCAGCCAGCTTCCGACATCTACGAAGACGAAGGCGTGATCATGATCACCCCGGCGGCTACCAGCCCGGACATCACCGCTCGCGGCTACAAGATGATCTTCCGCACCATTGGCCTGGACAGCGCCCAAGGCCCTGCGGCCGGCAACTACATCGCCGACCACGTCAAGCCAAAGGTCGTTGCGGTCCTGCACGACAAGCAGCAGTACGGTGAAGGCATCGCCAGCGCCGTGAAGAAAACCCTCGAAGGCAAAGGCGTGAAAGTGGCCGTTTTCGAAGGCGTGAACGCCGGCGACAAAGACTTCTCCTCGATGATCGCCAAGCTCAAGCAAGCCAACGTCGACTTCGTCTACTACGGCGGCTACCACCCGGAGCTGGGCCTGATCCTGCGTCAATCCCAGGAAAAAGGCCTGAAGGCCAAGTTCATGGGTCCGGAAGGCGTGGGTAACGACTCCATCTCGCAAATCGCCAAGGAGTCCTCCGAAGGCCTGCTGGTGACCCTGCCGAAATCCTTCGACCAGGATCCGGCCAACGTTGCCCTGGCTGACGCGTTCAAGGCCAAGAAAGAAGATCCGAGCGGTCCGTTCGTGTTCCCGTCCTACTCCGCTGTCCAAGTGATTGCCCAGGCCATCACCGCAGCCAAGAGCGAAGACGCAGGCAAAGTGGCTGAAGCCATCCACGCCGGCACCTTCAAGACGCCGACGGGCGACCTGAGCTTCGACGCGAAGGGCGACCTGAAGGACTTCAAGTTCGTGGTCTACGAGTGGCATTTCGGCAAACCTAAAACCGAAGCTTCGCCTCAGTAAGGCCTGGCCTGACTGACTGCCAATAAAGCCCACGGCGTGCCGTGGGCTTTGTTTTAAATGTATTGGGCCGCGCTGGCGTGATCCGCCAGTCTCCCCACCTGAAAATCTCAAAACCGTCATCAGCGGTTCGCTGGCAAACCTCGTGTTCGAAGTGGATGCAGATCCACGGGGCCCGGGCGGGAAAATGACTCCACCAGTGAAATGCGTATCAGGTTTTTAGGAGCGCTGTAATGCCTGACATCTATCACTTCTTCCAGCAGCTGGTTAACGGTCTGACCGTTGGCAGCACGTATGCCCTGATCGCCATCGGCTATACGATGGTCTACGGCATCATTGGAATGATCAACTTCGCCCACGGCGAGGTGTACATGATCGGCTCCTACGTGGCGTTTATCGCCATCGCCGGGCTGGCCATGATGGGACTCGACAGTGTCCCGCTGTTGATGACCGCGGCGTTCATCGCGAGCATCGTGGTAACCAGTTCCTATGGCTACAGCATCGAACGGATTGCCTACCGCCCCCTGCGCGGCAGCAACCGTCTGATCCCGCTGATTTCCGCCATCGGTATGTCGATCTTCCTGCAGAACACGGTACTGCTTTCGCAAGACTCCAAGGACAAATCCATTCCCAACCTGATCCCGGGCAACTTTGCCATCGGGCCAGGCGGGGCACATGAAGTGCTGATTTCCTACATGCAAATCGTGGTGTTCGTGGTGACCCTGGTCGCCATGCTCGGCCTCACGCTGTTCATCTCCCGTTCCCGACTCGGTCGCGCCTGTCGCGCCTGTGCCGAGGACATCAAGATGGCCAACCTGCTGGGCATCAACACCAACAACATCATCGCCCTGACCTTCGTCATCGGTGCGGCCCTGGCGGCCATCGCCGCGGTGCTGTTGAGCATGCAATACGGCGTGATCAACCCCAACGCCGGCTTCCTCGTTGGCCTGAAAGCCTTCACCGCCGCGGTACTGGGCGGCATCGGCAGCATCCCCGGGGCGATGCTCGGCGGGCTGGTGCTGGGCGTGGCGGAAGCCTTTGGCGCCGACATCTTCGGCGACCAGTACAAGGACGTCGTGGCGTTCGGCTTGTTGGTTCTGGTTCTGTTATTCCGGCCGACCGGCATCCTGGGCCGCCCGGAGGTTGAGAAAGTATGACTAGGCATCTCAAATCGGCGCTTTTCAGCGCCCTGCTGGTGTGGGCCGTGGCCTACCCGGTACTGGGTCTTAAACTGACCATCGTCGGCATCAACCTGGAAGTTCACGGCACCAGCCCGGCGATCCTGGCGACCATCGCCGTGTGCTCGCTGCTGATGTTCGTGCGCGTGCTGTTCAGCACGCAGATCAGCGCGGCGTGGAAGTCTTCGCCCGGCCTGCCGGTGATCCCGGCCAAGGCCAGCCACTTCCTGACCCTGCCGTCGACCCAGCGCTGGATCGTGCTGGGCCTGATCGTCGTGGCCCTGGTATGGCCGTTCTTCGGCTCTCGCGGCGCGGTGGACATCGCCACGCTGATCCTGATCTACGTGATGCTGGGCCTGGGCCTGAACATCGTCGTAGGCCTGGCCGGCCTGCTGGACCTGGGTTACGTCGGCTTCTACGCCGTCGGCGCCTACAGCTATGCGCTGCTGTCCCACTACTTCGGCCTGAGCTTCTGGATCTGCCTGCCAATCGCCGGGATGATGGCCGCCACCTTCGGTTTCCTGCTGGGTTTCCCGGTCCTGCGCTTGCGCGGCGACTACCTGGCGATCGTGACCCTGGGCTTTGGCGAGATCATCCGGCTGTTCCTGCGCAACCTGACCGACATCACCGGCGGCCCGAACGGCATCAGCAACATCGAGAAACCGACGTTCTTCGGCCTGACCTTCGAACGTAAAGCCGCCGAAGGCCTGCAAACCTTCCACGAGTACTTCGGCCTGGAATACAACTCGATCAACAAGGTGATCTTCCTCTACCTGGTTGCCCTGTTGCTGGCCCTGGCCGCGCTGTTCGTCATCAACCGCCTGCTGCGCATGCCGATCGGTCGCGCCTGGGAGGCACTGCGTGAAGACGAAATCGCCTGCCGTGCCCTGGGTCTCAACCCAACCGTGATCAAACTGTCGGCCTTTACCCTCGGCGCTGCGTTCGCCGGTTTTGCCGGCAGCTTCTTCGCCGCTCGCCAAGGCCTGGTGACGCCGGAATCCTTCACCTTCATCGAGTCGGCGATCATCCTCGCCATCGTGGTGCTGGGCGGGATGGGCTCGCAGTTGGGCGTGATCCTGGCGGCGATCGTGATGATCCTGCTGCCGGAAATGATGCGTGAATTCAGCGAATACCGCATGTTGATGTTCGGCGCCTTGATGGTGCTGATGATGATCTGGCGTCCTCAAGGTCTGCTGCCTATGCAACGCCCCCACATGGAGCTGCGCAAATGAGCCGCGAGATCCTGAAAGTCGAAAATTTGAGCATGCGCTTCGGCGGTTTGCTGGCGGTCAACGGCGTGGCCCTGACCGTGAAAGAGAAGCAAGTGGTTGCCTTGATCGGGCCGAACGGCGCGGGCAAGACCACCGTATTCAACTGCCTGACCGGCTTCTACCAGCCCACCGGCGGCACCATCCTGCTGGACGGCGAGCCGATCCAGGGCCTGCCCGGCCACCACATCGCCCGCAAGGGTGTGGTGCGCACCTTCCAGAACGTGCGGCTGTTCAAGGATATGACGGCGGTCGAGAACCTGTTGATCGCCCAGCATCGTCACTTGAACACCAACTTCTTTGCCGGCCTGTTCAAGACCCCTGCGTTCCGCAAAAGCGAACGCGAGGCCATGGAGTACGCCAAGTACTGGCTGGACAAGGTCAACCTCACCGAGTTTGCCAACCGTACCGCCGGCACCCTGGCCTACGGTCAGCAACGGCGCCTGGAAATCGCCCGCTGCATGATGACCCGCCCGCGGATCCTCATGCTCGACGAGCCGGCCGCCGGCCTGAACCCCAAGGAAACCGAAGACCTGAAAGCCCTGATCGGCGTGCTGCGTGAAGAGCACAACGTCACCGTGCTGCTGATCGAGCACGACATGAAGCTGGTCATGAGCATTTCCGACCACATCGTCGTGATCAATCAGGGCACGCCCCTGGCCGACGGTACGCCGGAACAGATCCGCGACAATCCTGAAGTGATCAAAGCCTACCTGGGGGAAGCGTAAATGCTGCAGTTCGAAAACGTTTCCACCTTCTACGGCAAGATCCAGGCCCTGCACAGCGTCAACGTCGAAGTCCGCCAGGGCGAAATCGTCACGCTGATCGGTGCCAACGGTGCCGGCAAATCCACCCTGCTGATGACGCTCTGCGGTTCGCCCCAGGCCCACAGCGGCAGCATCCGCTACATGGGTGAGGAACTGGTGGGCCAGGAATCGGCGCAGATCATGCGCAAGAGCATCGCCGTGGTACCTGAGGGCCGTCGGGTATTTGCCCGGCTGACCGTGGAAGAAAACCTCGCCATGGGCGGATTTTTCACCGACAAGGGCGACTACCAGGAACAAATGGACAAGGTCCTGCACCTTTTCCCACGCCTGAAAGAACGCTTCACCCAGCGCGGCGGCACCATGTCCGGCGGCGAACAGCAAATGCTTGCCATCGGCCGTGCGCTGATGAGCAAACCCAAGCTGCTGCTGCTCGACGAGCCTTCCCTGGGCCTGGCACCGATCATCATCCAGCAGATCTTCGACATCATCGAGCAACTGCGCAAGGATGGCGTGACGGTGTTTCTGGTGGAGCAGAACGCCAACCAGGCGCTGAAAATCGCCGACCGGGCGTACGTGCTAGAGAACGGTCGCGTGGTGATGCAAGGCACCGGTGAAGCCCTGCTGACCGATCCGAAAGTGCGCGAGGCGTATCTGGGCGGTTGAGTCTGTCGCAGTAAAAGAAACGGCCTTCGGGCCGTTTTTTTTGCCCGGACCGCTCGCAATCCCCTGTGGCGAGGGAGCTTGCTCCCGCTGGGCTGCGCAGCGGCCCCAAGATTTTGCGGTTGCTGCGCAACCGAGCGGGAGCAAGCTCCCTCGCCACGGGCTTTGCAGTGCATAAAAATCGAGAGTCCGCTGTAACGCTTTCACACCGCCCTTTTCTAGTTCAGCAGACCGGCGCTAACGCCAGTTCATTTCCCTGAAGACTGGAGAATCACCATGACTGCCTCGACCCGTACCCTGTCCGCCGCTGCCTTGGTCCTCGCCCTCGGTTCAGCCCTGAGCATGACAACCGTCCCGACCGTTCACGCAGCCGACGACACAACAAGGGTTTTCCCTGACGGCTGCCATTGAGGCCTCAATCGATCTTGACCTGGAACACACCCTGGCGGGGCTCATCCGCCACCAGGCCATTGCCCATCTCCTAACCGAACAGGTATTGCGCTCGGCATGACCGTGACCCTCCGGGTGTTCGTCTACCCCGACGCCTACCCGACCCATGGCACCTGGGCGGCGGTCTTGCTCTACCTGATGGCCCGTGATCACCTGATAGCCAAGCGTTACGCCCGCGGCTGAACACAGCCCCCCTCACAGATCCCCTGTGGGAGCGAGCTTGCTCGCGAAGGCGGTGGTACATCCGGTATTTGTGCAAGCTGACCCACCGCTATCGCGAGCAAGCTCGCTCCCACAGGAATCTGGGCAGGTCGAAACATCCAGGCCACCCACAGGGACTGACCAATGGATGGACTATCGCTGTAGCCGATCCAACGCCTCGCCACTGCGCTTGAACCAGTCGATCAAATAGTCGGCCAGCACCTGGGTGCGCTTGGGCAGGCCGCCCTGGTACGGGTGTACCAGGTACATTGGCATGCGCCGGGTCTGGTAGTCGCGCAGCAGCCAATGCAGGCGTCCGTCTGCCAACTCTTCATGCAGCAGGTACGACGGCAGCCGGGCGATTCCGGCACCGGCCAGGGCGGCTTTTTTCAGCAGGCTGTAGTGATTGCTGGCGAACGGCCCCGACACTCGGACCCGCAACAGTTCGTGTTGTTGATGGTAAAGCCATTCTTCCCGGCCGCTGTAGTGGCTGTTGAGCAAACAGCGGTGCTCGGCCAGGGCCTGGGGCGTCTCAGGCTCGCCATAGTGTTCAAGGTAGGCCGGGCTGGCGCAGGTCATTTCGTGCCACGCCAACAATGGCCGGGCCACCAGCCGCTCATCGATGGCGGCGTCGGAGCGGATCGCCAGGTCGAAACCATCGCGGCTCAAGTCACGGTAGCCGTTGTTGAGCTCCAGTTCGATCTGCACGTTGGGATACGTGCGAGCGAACTCCATCAGCAAGCCCTCGAAGAAGGTTTCACCCAACGAAACCGGAACCGTCATACGCACCGGCCCGGAAATGTCATCCTTCAACCGAGCCAATGCCTGACGCGCCCTTTCCACCTGCACCAACAGCGCCTGGGCCTGAGGCAACAACGCCGCCCCTGCCGCCGTGAGGCTCAAGCGCCGTGTAGTGCGTTGCAGCAACACCACTGAAAACCGGCTCTCCAACAGGCTGATGCGCTTGGACAACTGGCCCTTGCTGCACCCCAATTGCTGGGCCGCCAAGGTAAAACTGCCGGCCTCCATCAACACGGCAAACGCCGCCAGGTCATCCATTTCGCTCATTGGATTGTTTCCAAATGAAAACCAAAGGTTGCCTATTAGCATGATTATCAGTGGAAAGAACCCCTCTAGACTGAAAACTCGTTCAACCCACTAAGGAACAGCTCATGAAAATCCTGTTGATCGGCGCCAACGGCACCATCGGTTCGGCCATTGATAAAGAACTGTCGCCCCGCCACGAAATCGTTCGGATCGGCCGCCACAGTGGTGAATTGCAGTTGGATATCAGCGACAGCGCCTCGATTCGCGCCCTGTTCGAGAGGACTGGCCGATTTGACGCCCTGGTCTGCGCCGCCGGCAACGTCACCTTTGCGCCCCTGGCCGACATGACCGAAGACAGCTTTGCCTTGGGCTTGAAAGACAAGCTGATGGGCCAGGTCAACCTGCTGCTGATCGGTCGCGAATTCGCCAATGACGGTGCCTCCTTCACCTTCACCACCGGCGTGCTCAGCCACGATCCGATCAAGAGCGGTGCTTCGGCGGCCCTGGTCAACGGCGCCCTGGACAGCTTCGTGCGCGCCGCGGCAATCGAGTTGCCACAGGGCATGCGGGTCAACTCGGTGAGCCCGAACGTGCTGCTGGAAGCCATGGACCAATACGCGCCTTATTTCCGCGGCTTCAAACCCGTCCCCGCAGTGGATGTAGCATTGGCCTACGCCAAGAGCGTCGAAGGCCTGCAAACCGGTCAGACCTTTCACGTGGGCTAACACCCCTTGTGATGCAGGATCAGTCTGAGTAACGTGGCGGCACTTGTCTGGAGACCCAATGATGCGTGCCGCCCGCTCCCTGCTGTTTGTCGCCCTCCTGCCGCTGTTCACCGGCTGCCAATTGCTCGACACCCCACGTCAGAGCGCCTCCCACGCCGGCCAGCCACGCCTGCAAGGCGAACTCACGGCGGCCGATGGCAAACTGGTGTTCCAGCCCTGCCAGGAACAGCGCCGCTACATCGTCAACGACAGCGGTGGCACCAGTGTGCTGCAACAGGCCGCCAGCCTGGCCGATGACCAGGGCAAGCTGTTTGCCGATGTACGTGGCCGTATCGTTTCCAGCGCAGCGGCCGGCACCGACAGTCAGTTGGACGTTGAACAGCTGTATCGCCTGGAACGCTCGGGAACGGCTTGCGAGGACGTCGACTTCAAACGGGTGACCCTGCGCGCCGCGGGACACAGCCCGGAATGGACGCTCAAGGCCAGTGGCAAGGGCCTGGTGCTGGACCGCGAAGGCCAGCCGCCGCTGGCGGTGCCTTACGTCGAGGAGCAATTGGGCGATGGCCGCTTCAACTTGGGCACCGAGGCCAACGGCCAGAAAGTCGAGCTGTGGGTCACACCTGCCCGTTGCGTCGACAGCGTCAGCGACAGCGTGCAACACATGAGCGCCGAGCTACGGGTCAATGGCCAGGTCCAACGCGGCTGCGCCTACTTCGGTGGCGCGCGCGACGACTGATTCACAGCTTTTGGCTTATAATCGCCGGTTCACGCCCTGGTGCAGTTGTGCATCCCGCGAACCGGACCCCGCCATGTTACGAATCACCGAACTCAAGCTGCCAATCGATCACCCCGAAGAAGACCTGCGCCCTGCCATCGTGCAGCGCCTGGGCATCGCCAGCGATGACCTGCTCGACTTCACCCTGTTCAAGCGCAGCTACGATGCGCGCAAGAAATCCTCCGAACTGTGCTTTATCTACACCATCGACCTGACGGTCCGTGATGAAGCCAGCCTGCTGCGCAAGTTCGCCGATGACCGTAACGTCAACGAAGCGCCGGATATCAGCTACAAAGTGGTGGGCCAGGCACCGGCCGACTTGAGCGAGCGGCCGATCGTGGTCGGCTTCGGCCCGTGCGGGATTTTCGCCGCCCTGTTGCTGGCACAGATGGGTTTCAAGCCGATCATCCTCGAACGTGGCCCCGAAGTGCGCCAGCGCACCAAGGACACCTGGGGCCTGTGGCGCAAAAGCGTGCTCAACCCCGAGTCCAATGTGCAGTTCGGTGAAGGCGGCGCAGGGACGTTTTCCGACGGCAAGCTCTACAGCCAGATCAAGGATCCGAAATTCCTTGGCCGCAAGGTCCTGCACGAATTCGTCAAGGCCGGGGCGCCGGAAGAAATCCTCTACGTCAGCAAGCCGCACATCGGCACGTTCCGCCTGACAGGCGTGGTGGAAACCATGCGTGAGCAGATTCGCGCCCTGGGCGGCGAAGTACGCTTCCAGCAGCGGGTCACCGATGTGCTGATCGAGGACGGCCAACTGGTCGGCGTCGAATTGGCCGGCGGTGAACGCATTCATTCGAAACACGTGATCCTGGCCCTCGGCCACAGTGCCCGGGACACGTTCCGTATGCTCCACAGCCGTGGCGTGTATATGGAAGCCAAGCCGTTCTCGGTGGGTTTTCGCATCGAACACCCGCAATCGCTGATCGACAGCGCGCGCCTGGGCAAGTACGCCGGCCATCCGAAACTTGGCGCCGCCGACTACAAACTGGTGCACCACGCCAAGAATGGTCGCTCGGTGTACAGCTTCTGCATGTGCCCGGGCGGCACCGTGGTAGCGGCGACGTCCGAGCCGAACCGCGTCGTCACCAACGGCATGAGCCAGTATTCGCGCAATGAGCGCAACGCCAACTCTGGCATCGTCGTCGGCATTACCCCGGAAGTGGATTATCCGGGTGGCCCGCTGGCCGGTATCGAGTTGCAGGAACGCCTGGAATCCCACGCGTTCGTGCTCGGCGGCAGCAACTACGAGGCCCCGGCGCAATTGGTGGGCGATTTCATCGCCGGCAAGCCGTCTACGGCGCTGGGCAGCGTCGAACCTTCCTACAAGCCTGGGGTGTCCCTGGGTGATCTGGCCCTGGCCTTGCCGGACTTCGCCATCGAAGCCATCCGCGAAGCCTTGCCGGCGTTCGAGAAACAGATTCGCGGCTACTCGCTGCACGACGCCGTGCTGACCGGCATCGAAACCCGCACCTCGTCGCCCCTGCGCATCACCCGCAACGAATCGCTGCAGAGCCTGAACGTCAAGGGCCTGTTCCCGGCGGGTGAAGGCGCCGGTTATGCGGGCGGGATTCTGTCAGCGGGGGTGGACGGGATCCGGATTGCCGAGGCCGTGGCGCGGGACATTCTCGGTCTCGAAGCCTGACAGTTGGCCCTGTGGGAGCGGGCTTGCTCGCGAAGGCGTACTGTCAGCCAACATTGATGTTGAATGATCTGCCGCCTTCGCGAGCAAGCCCGCTCCCACAAGGGACCTCGGTTTACTCAGGATCAGATATTGGCCCGCAATACACTCTCTGGCAGTGCCTCGCCCCGCTCCACACTCGCCGCCACGATGTCCATCAGCCCGCTCAGCTCATAGCCTTGGGCCTTGAGCCATGCCGGATCGTAATAGGTCGTGGCATAGCGCTCGCCGCCGTCACACAAGATTGCCACGATCGAGCCCGACTCCCCCGCATCTGCCATCTGCCGGGCCGCCATGAGCGCGCCGATCAGGTTGGTGCCGCTGGACCCGCCGACCCGTCGTCCCAGGCGCTCGGCCAGGTAATGCATGGCCGCCAGCGACAAGGCGTCCGGCACCTTGACCATCGCATCGATGACGTTCGGCAGGAACGACGCTTCGACTCGCGGCCGGCCGATACCCTCGATGCGCGAACCGCAATCCAGGCGCAGGCTGGCGTCGCCACTGCGGTAGTAATCGAAGAACACCGAACGCTCGGCGTCGGCACACAGCACGCGGGTGCCGTGCTGGCGGTAACGGACATAGCGTCCCAGGGTGGCCGCGGTACCGCCGGTGCCGGGGCTGGAAATCAGCCACGTGGGCTCCGGATGCCGCTCGAAGCGCATCTGCTGGAAGATCGATTCGGCAATGTTGTTATTGGCCCGCCAGTCCGTGGCACGCTCGGCATAGGTGAATTGGTCGATGAAATGCCCGTCATGCTCGCGGGCCAGGCGCTCGGATTCGGCGTAGATCTGCGTAGGATCAGCCACCAGGTGGCTTTGGCCGCCATAGAAAGCGATCTGTGCGATTTTTTCTCTGGAGGTGGTCGCCGGCATCACCGCAATGAACGGCAGGCCCAGCAACCTGGCGAAGTAAGCCTCGGAAATCGCCGTCGAGCCGCTGGAGGCCTCGATCACCGGCGCACCGGGCTTGAGCCAGCCATTACACAATGCATAGAGAAACAGCGAGCGGGCCAACCGATGCTTGAGGCTGCCGGTGGGATGACTGGACTCATCCTTGAAGTACAGCTCAATGCCCGGCAGGCCAGGCAGCGGCAGCGGAATCAGGTGGGTATCGGCGCTGCGCTGGAAGTCTGCCTCGATGATGCGGATCGCTTCACGGGCCCACTGGCGGTGGTCGTTCATGGTGTGTTTGCTCACTGATCGTGTTCGGCGTGGGGGAGATCACGCGGCCGTGCAGGCACGGCTAGAGTTCGGAAAAAACCAGACGCCAGCTTAGGAAAAAACCGACATCACGCACAGGTACAGCTAAGGTCCAATATGGCCCGTAACTGCCGACTGCGTGGCGCAGGCCTTGTAACGCCATATAACAAAAAAGAATATAACTTTTGTTTTAACAACTAACAGTACGGGTTAGGGTGTGCCATCTTTTTGATTCGATACATGGAGAGCGATCGTGGCTCTACGCAATTCTCTGACACGTTTTTTCCAACTGGAGGCTGCTAGCGGCCTGCTGCTGATCGCCGCCGCCGTACTGGCCCTGGTCATCAACAATTCACCGCTGTCCTGGTTGTATAACGGCCTGCTGGATACCCCGGTGGTCGCCCAGGTGGGCGCTCTGAAGATCGCCAAACCCCTGCTGCTGTGGATCAACGACGGCCTGATGGCGATGTTCTTCCTGCTCATCGGTCTCGAAGTCAAACGTGAAGTACTCGACGGGCAACTATCAAAGCCGTCGCAAATCGTCTTGCCGGGCGCGGCGGCGATTGGCGGCATGGTGGTGCCGGCGCTGATCTACTGGTTTCTCAACCGCGACAACCCGGCCGCCCTCGCCGGCTGGGCGATTCCGACGGCCACCGACATCGCGTTCGCTCTCGGCGTGCTGGCCTTGCTCGGCAAGCGGGTGCCGGTGTCGCTCAAACTCTTCCTGATGACCCTGGCGATCATCGATGACCTGGGCGCCATTATCATCATCGCCATCTTCTATTCCGGCGCCCTGTCGACCGTGTCGCTCATGCTGGCAGCCGCCTGCATCGCCACGCTGGTGGCGATGAACCGGATGGGCGTGGTCAAGCTCGGGCCCTACATGGTGGTGGGCCTGATCCTCTGGATCTGCGTGCTCAAGAGCGGTGTCCATGCCACGTTGGCGGGGGTCACCCTGGCGTTCTGCATCCCGCTACGCACGAAAAACGCCGAGACTTCGCCGCTGCTCACCTTGGAACATGCCCTGCATCCCTGGGTGGCCTATGGCATCCTGCCGCTGTTCGCCTTCGCCAACGCCGGCCTGTCCCTGAGCGGCATCACCGTCGAGAGCTTCACCCATCACGTGCCGATGGGCATCGCCATCGGCCTGTTGCTGGGCAAGACCGTCGGCGTCTTCGGCCTGACCTGGCTGGCCGTGAAAATCGGCATCGCCAGCCTGCCCGCCGGCGCCAATTGGGGCCAGGTCCTGGGCGTGGCAATCCTCTGCGGGATTGGTTTTACCATGAGCCTATTCGTTGGTTCCCTGGCGTTCGAACCGGGTGTGAGTGACTACGCTGGCATGGACCGAATGGGGATCCTCACCGGTTCGATCCTGGCGGCGTTGCTGGGTTATGCGGTGACGGCGGCGGCCAGTCGCAAGCAGCCTGCATTGCCTGGCTGATCCTTGCTTCTGCGTTAGCGTCTTGAGAGCCATGGGAGGTTAAGGAATGGTGTGTATATCCGTTTCTGCGGTAACGCAAAAAACGGATATACACCCGTCACCCGAAACGAAGCCATAAAAAAACGGCGCTTTCCATTCCCGGAATAAGCGCCGTTTTCACTTACCGACTCAAGCTTAGTGCGATACGCGACTCGTACCATCCACAGTGGAAATACGAACCCGCTCACCCACACGGAACACCTCGTTTTCCTGAACCTGCTGCACATAGGCACGCATGCTGCCGTCATCTTCACGAACGGTAATTTCCACACCCTGGGTACGCGTCAGGCCTTCTTCGGTAGCGGAACCAATCAGGCCACCCGCCACGGCGCCGATCACGGCAGCGACGATGCTGCCACGGCCACCACCGATGGCGCTGCCGCCTACACCACCGACCACAGCACCGGCCGCACCGCCGATAGGGGTCTTGGTGCCTTCGATCTTGACCGGACGCAAGGCTTCGATCGTGCCCATGCGAATCGTCTGCACGCGACGCGCTTCGTCACGGGAATAGGAGTCACCGGTCAGGCTCGACTGACAGCCAGTGAGCAACATCGCCATCGTGGAAAAGGAAGCAACCAGCAAAACAGACTTACGCATAGCATCAAACTCCAAAAGACAGGGATTCATTAAACTCCGCAGCTTGACGCCTGTCACGGCCTCGCCGGGATAAAATTGTTTTCATTCAGGTGGGATACAGGCGCGCCCGAAAAATTCACCAAACAGTAGCGTCAATTTCCGAAACCTGCGTCATCAACCCTGGAATTTTTCATGGATTATTTCATTATCGTCGCCACCACCGTGGCCGGTTTGTACTTCCACTGGTGGCTGTACCTGCGGATCAAACGCTGGATGGATCGCGATCTGGCGCTTTCACTGGCGGGGCCGGATGGGCAAAAGAAAACCTACATGTTGCAACAATTGGCCCGCGCCCAGGCACAAGGCATCAAGCGCCGTGACCTGCCGCTGTGGCTCCAGACCGCCGCGGCAGGTTATTCCGATGCTAAGGCGCCAGACGCTCGCGAGTCCACTGCGCCCCTTGCAGGCGATAGTTGAGGCGATCGTGCAGGCGGCTCGGCCGGCCCTGCCAGAATTCGATGCGCTCGGGCAGTAAACGATAACCGCCCCAATGCTCCGGGCAGTGGGGTTGGCTGTCACTGAAGCGCTGTTCGGTGGCCTTGAGCAGGTCTTCCAGTTCGCCGCGCCCGGCAATCACGCGGCTCTGGGGTGACGCCCAGGCGCCCAAGCGGCTGCCCAGCGGACGGACTTGGTAGTAGGCGTCCGATTCCTGCGCCGTGACCTTCACCACTTTGCCCTCGATGCGCACCTGGCGCTCAAGGGTCGGCCAGAAAAACGTCATGGCGGCAAACGGATTCGCGGCCAGTTGCTGGCCCTTGGCGCTGTCGTAGTTGGTGAAGAACGTAAAACCCTGGGCATCCAGGCCCTTGAGCAGCAGGATCCGGCAGTGCGGACGTCCCTGCTCATCCACTGTGGCCAGCGTCATGGCGTTGGCCTCCACCGGGGCCTGCTCGGTTTTCACCGCGTCGGCGAACCATTGGTGGAACAGTGCAAACGGCTCGGCCGGGGCTTGTGCCTCGGTCAAGCCGTCGCGGGTATAGTCGCGGCGCATATCAGTCAGCGCTTGGGTCATGGCGCATTCCTTGTGTTAGCCCATCACTGCTTGGGGGTATCGGTAGCCGCGACTTTCTTGGTGTCGGTGGCGGCTTTGGCCGGTTGAGGCTTCTTCGCTGAGGTAGCGGGCTTGGCCGCGGCCTTCTTTGCAGGCGCTTTGGTCGCGGCTTTTTTGGCCGGTGCTTTCTTGGCCGAGGCTTTGCTGGTCGAGGCCACCGCTTTTTTGGCCGCAGGCGCAGGCGCCGGCGCAGCAGGCTTCACATCCTGGGCGGCAACCATCGTCAGTGGGGCTGGGGCTGGCATGTTGTATTTGCTCAGCAGCGCGACCATGGTGTTGGCCGGCGTAACCAGCAATTCCACACGACGGTTCAAAGCGCGGCCCTCAACGCTGTCGTTGGCCGCACGTGGCGCCACTGCGCCCATGCCGCGCAGCATCAGGCGATCACGTTGCAGACCGCTGAGGCGGAAAATCGCCGCCACGGACTGGGCACGCTCCTGGCTGAGTTTGAGGTTGGCCGGTGCGGCGCCCGAGGTGTCGGCGTGACCAAGGATCAGCACGGCAGTCTTCGGATCGGCTTCAAGGATCTTCGCCACGCGGGTGAACGGGCCGAGAGTCACGGGCAGCAGCATGGCCGGACGGTCCGGGTTGAAAGAGCCGTCCACGGGGGCGGTGACCACCAGCACGTCGTCGCGGCGCTCGAGTTCGAGCTTGCTGTCCTGGATCGCCGTGCGCAGCTTCGGCTCGTAATCGTCGAGCCAGGCTTGGGTGACTTTAGGATCGGGCATCGGCACCGCCTTGGCGGTTTCCTGATCCTTGCCACCGAACGGCCACCACCACTTGCCATTGCTTTCGGCTTCGGCCTTGGCAACAGCTGTCGGCGCCTTGGCCTCAGGCTTGGCTTGGGCTTCTGCCTTTGCTTCGACTTTTCTGGCGGCGTCTGCGGCGGTTTCCTCGGAAGAGAATGGCCACCACCAGTGGCTCGCGCCTTCGGCCTTGGCTTGCGGTGCGACGGCGGCAGGCTTCAGGGGCGCCGCTGGCGCCGTTTCCTTGGCCGCCACCTTGTCGGAAGAGCCGAACGGCCACCAGCCACTGCTGCCCTCGGCATCATTTTGTGGGGTTTGTGCGCAACCAGTGATAGCGAAGCACAGCGCCAGAGCGAGGGTTTTATTCGATGACATTGGATATCCACAAAATGATCAAAATGAAAAAACAAGGCCGTGTCTTGGCCGCATAAACAGACGCTTCGAAACTGAAAAGGACACGAGGTTCCTGTGTCCATGGCTTTCAATGGCGTTTTATAGACAAGTGGCAAACACCCGCGCAAGATTTTGCGCGCGCGGGTCCATCAAAACGTAAGGCCCGAGCGTGTTGGTCACGAAACCGAACGCTACATCATGTTCGGGATCGGCAAACCCGATGGAGCCCCCGGCCCCCGGATGACCGAACGCCCGTGGGCCAAGGCCATAGGTCGCGTTCGGCACATCCGGCTGGTCGAGCATGCAACCCAGGCCGAAACGGGTCTGGGTCAACAATGTCTTGTCCTCGCCAAAGCTGTGCTGGCGAGTCAGTTCGTCGAGCATTTCACCTTCCAGCAGGCTGCCGTCCAGCAGCCCAGCATAGAAGCCCGCCAGGCTGCGGGCATTGCCGTGGCCGTTGGCCGCCGGTTGTTGCATGCGCCGCCATTCCGGCTTGTTGGTGCTGGTCATGATCGACGGTGGGTTGGTAAAGGCCCGGGTAGTCATGGCCGTGGGCTCACGCATCGTCACCTGCAGCAGGCGCTGGGCCGCCGCATCGCCGGCATTGCCTTTGCCACGGGCGATGTGGGCCACGCGATGGAACTCGTCGTCGGCCAGGCCAACGTGGAAATCCAGGCCCAATGGCTTGGCGACCCGGGCGACGATGGACTCTCCCGGACCACGACCGTCGGCCCTGCGCAGCAACTCCCCCACCAGCCAACCATAGGTGATCGCGGCGTAGCCATGGCCTTCGCCAGGCGTCCACCAAGGCGTTTCGGCAGCCAGGGCATCGACCATGGCTTGCCAGTCATAAAGCGCTTCGGGGGGCAGCAGTTCATGCAGCGCCGGCAGCCCAGCCTGGTGGCAGAGCAGTTGGCGCAGGGTGATGGATTGCTTGCCGGCCGCGGCAAACTCCGGCCAATAGCGGGCTACCGGGGCGTCCAACTGCAGCTTGCCTTCGGCCACCAGTTGCAGAGCGGTGACGGCGGTGAACGTCTTGGTGCAGGAAAACAGGTTGGCGATGGTGTCGCTGTGCCAGACTTCACGGCCGTCCTTGTCGGCGCTACCAGCCCACAGGTCGATCACCGTGCGGCCACCCATCTGGATGCACAACGCCGCGCCGCGCTCCTGGGGATCATCGAACAGCGCCGCGAACGCGTCACGCACCGCCTCGAACTGAAGTTCATAATGGCCTTGAATCTGCACCCGCAACTCCCTTGAAACAAAGACTTTTTAGAGTGGCTGGCATTGTTTCAGGCATTAGGTCATTTGGGAACCGCCACAGGACGGCTGGCTGGACACTGTCATTGTGGCGAGGGGATTTATCCCCGCTGGGTTGCGAAGCAGCCCCCGAACAGCCAACTCTGTATATCTGGCACTCCGAGTCGCCTGGCTTCAGGGCCGCTTCGCGCCCCAGCGGGGATAAATCCCCTCGCCACGAATAGCTCCCTAACCACAAAATGACAGGGCATCAAGAAATCTCCCGCCGAAACGGCGGCAATGCATTGAGGATCGCCTTGCCATAGCGCTGGGTTACCAGCCGTCGGTCAAGCAAGGTGATGGTGCCCCGGTCTTCTTCAGTACGTAGCAAGCGGCCACACGCCTGGACCAGCTTCAGCGAAGCGTCCGGCACGGAGATTTCCATGAACGGGTTGCCACCGCGGGCCTCGATCCACTCGGCCAGCGCCGCCTCCACGGGGTCGTCGGGAACCGAGAAAGGGATCTTGGCAATCACCACGTGCTCGCAATAGGCACCGGGCAAGTCCACGCCTTCGGCGAAGCTCGCCAGGCCGAACAGCACGCTGGAGTCCCCACCGTCGACCCGTGCCTTGTGCTTGTTCAGGGTTTCCTGCTTCGACAGGTTGCCCTGGATGAACACCTGCTTGCGCCAGTCACGATCAAGGCCATCGAACACGTCCTGCATCTGTTTGCGCGAGGAAAACAGCACCAGCGTGCCCCGTGAGCCTTCCACCAGTTCCGGCAGATCGCGGATGATCGCCGCGGTGTGGGCAGCAGCATCCCGTGGGTCGGCCTTGAGGTCGGGCACCCGCAGCACGCCGGCGTCGGCGTGATGGAAGGGGCTCGGGACCACGGCGGTCACGGCTTTCTTGGGCAGGCCTGCGCGCATGCGGAAGCGGTCGAACGTGCCCAGGGCGGTCAGCGTGGCGGACGTCACCAGCGCGCCATAGGCCACGTTCCACAGGTTGCGCCGCAGCATTTCCGCCGCCAGGATCGGGCTGGCATTGACCTCGATGTCGAATAGCGAACCGCTTTCGGCCAGGGTCAGCCAGCGCGCCATCGGCGGGTTGTCCTCCGGGTCTTCGGCAGTGAATGCCGTCCACAGCTCCCAGTTGCCCTGGGATCGGGACAACAGGCTGCCGAACAGCGGGTACCACTCCTCGGCCTGGTTGCTGGCGATACCGATGTTGACCTCGCCGTCCATGCCTTCCTTGAGCAGGTCGGTCAGGCGCGTGAACAGGTCGGTCAGGCGCGCGAAACCTTTCTTGAGCTCGATGCCCATTTCGCGCATGTGTTCAGGAATCACTCCGCCGACGAAGCGATGGCGTGGCCGCTCCCGGCCCTCGACGTCTTCGCCGGGCTTGAAATCGGCCACTTGCTCGCACGCGGTGAACATGAACTGCTGGTTCGTCTTGATTTCCCGCGCCAGTTCCGGCACCTGTTCGATGAACTTGCCCAAGTCACCCGGCAACGGATGCTGGGCCAGCAGTTTGGTGAGGTTCTTGGCGGTGGTTTCCAGCCAGTCGGCGGTGGAACGCAGTCGGGTGTAATGGGCGAAATGGCCGATGGCCTTGTCCGGCAGGTGATGGCCTTCGTCGAACACGTAGATCGTGTCGCGCGGGTCCGGCAGCACCGCACCGCCGCCCAGGGCCAGATCGGCCAGGACCATGTCGTGGTTGGTGACGATGACGTCGACCTTGCCCATGCCCTCGCGAGCCTTGTAGAAGGCGCACTGGCCGAAGTTCGGGCAATGGCGGTTGGTGCACTGGCTATGGTCGGTCGTCAGGCGGGACCAGTCGGCATCTTCCAGGGCCGTGGACCAGCTGTCGCGGTCGCCGTCCCATTTATTGCCGGCCAGCTTCTCGATCATGCTGGTGAACAGCTTCTGGCTGGCTTCATCCACCTCGATCTTGAAGCCTTCTTCTTCGAACAACTGGGCCGTGGCGGTCTGCGCGTGGCCTTCCTGGAGCAACATGTCGAGCTTGGACAGGCACATATAACGCCCGCGGCCCTTGGCCAGTGCGAACGTGAAGTTCAGCCCACTGTTGCGCATCAGGTCGGGCAGGTCCTTGTAGACGATCTGTTCCTGCAGGGCGACGGTGGCCGTGGCGATCACCAGGCGCTTGCCGGCGGCCTTGGCGGTGGGAATCGCCGCCAGGCTGTAGGCCACGGTCTTGCCAGTACCGGTGCCGGCCTCCACCGCCACAACGGCAGGCTCGCCGCTGCGCCGGCCTTCGTCGTCGGTATCGATGTCACCCAGGACTTTTGCCACTTCGGCAATCATCAGGCGCTGGCCATATCGCGGCTTGAGGCTCTTGGCTTCGAGAAAACGCGAATAGGCGCCCTGGATCGTGGTTTTGAGTTCGGTGCTGATCATGAATGGTCGGGCGCAAAAAACGCTGGATAAATTTTCAGTGGTTCGGATCGGCGGCTATCATACCCCGCTAATGAATCCTGCGCAGAACGGAGTAACCCAATGACACCCTTCGCCCTCGTCTACACCCTGCATTTACTGGCGGCCCTGGTCTGGGTCGGCGGCATGTTCTTCGCCTGGATGATCCTGCGCCCCGCCGCAATGACGGCGCTTGAGGGCCCTGCCCGGCTCAAGTTGTGGGTAGAAGTGTTTCAGCGTTTTTTCGTCTGGGTCTGGATCGCGGTCGCACTTTTGCCGATCAGCGGCGTCGGCCTGATCCATCTGCGCTTCGCCGGTTTCGAAACCGCGCCGCGTTATGTGCAGGTGATGATGGGGTTGTATGTGGTGATGACGGCGCTGTTTATCCGCATCCAGGGCTTGCAGCTGCCCGCATTGCGCAACGCCGTGACGGCGCAGGACTGGCCGACGGGTGCGGCGGTGCTGGGGAAGATCCGGCGGTTGGTGGGGATCAATTTGTTGATCGGGTTGCTGGTGGTGGCGATTGGTGCGGTGCGGCCGATGTTCTGAAAATCACATAGAGACCTGTGGGAGCGAGCTTGCTCGCGATGACGGTGTATCAGCACTACTTCATCGACTGACACAACGCCATCGCGAGCAAGCTCGCTCCCACAGGTCGGGACAGATTTTTCGTCAGAACCGCTGTACCGTCACAGTCCCCGCCGCTCCGGCAGGCCCTGGCTGGCCATCGGCGCCAGGGCGGCCACTTTTGCCGCCATCCGCGGTATAGACCAGGCACCCCTTGGCCTTGCCTCCCGCCCCGGGTTTGCCGCCGTGTCCCGCCGCGCCACCGGCACCGCCGTCCACCGTCACCTTGATCTGCTCGGCTGGGTAGGCCCGTGGCAGCTCGAGGCGTACCTGCGCACCAGCGGCTCCCGGCTGGCCATCACTGCCATTGCTGCCGTCGGCACCGCGACCGGCCGAACCCCAAGTGCAACCCGGCGCCTGGCCATTGGCACCGTCAAGACCGACGAAACCCGGTGCACCATTGCCGCCACGGGCGTCCACCGACAACAATGGCGCATTCAACACCTTGAAATGCAGGTTGAGATCACGCCCCGGCCGCGCGGCCTTGGTGTAGGTCCCCGGTGCACCGCGCGAAGTGATCTGGCTGCCCTCGGCCAGTTCTGCCTGGGCCACTTTCATTTCCAGTACCTGCTGCGCCGGCACGATGGCGATCCGCGCCTCACGCCCCAGGTGCAACTGGTCGATAGTCAATTCAGTGACATTGGAAGGCACCAGCAGCGTGCCGTAATCGGCCACGTCCAGCCGCTCCAGGGTCAGGGTGCTGGTGGTATTGGGCAAGCGCATCAACGAATGGCCTTCGACCTGGAGCACCTGGGCCGAAGCCCATGGGCATACGAGTGCGGCAAGCAGACACAATTTACGCATGGGAAGCCTCTGGCGCGGTCGGGAGGGTTTGCACGTGGAAGATGCCGAACAGCAGCACTCTGAGGCGATCACGGCCAGGCGCAGGACGGCCACGGAAACTGGCCCGGAAAAACAGCAGTTCCAGCAAATGGAGTACCAGCAAAAACGCACCGGCGACATTGACCAGCAGATGCAGCGGATGGACGAACGGCACGACCAGATTGACCAGCACCACCAGCCAGAACAGCAGGGTCAGCAAGCGCCCCAGCCCCCAAAACACCTTCATACGCCCCCCTGATCGAGCATTATCCTTTGCCCGCACAGTAACGGCTTGCGCGCAGGATAAGCCAGAGGGTCCGGTAAATTTAATCTAACCCGGGCCCTGGCCAACCGGATCGTCCTCCCGACGACCCGGCAGCCCTGGGCCGCGCCTCAGCGTTGAACATGCAATTCAACCCGACGGTTCTGCGCCCGTCCTTCATCGGTATCATTGTCGGCCACCGGCTCGCTTTCACCCTTACCTTCGCTGGTGATTTTGCCGGGGGCCAGCCCCTGGGTCAGCAAATACTCCACAACGCTGCTGGCCCGACGCTCGGACAGCCCTTGGTTATAGGCATCAGTGCCGACACTGTCAGTGTGGCCCACCACCCGGATGCTGGCGACATTGGCATGGCTGAGTTTGCCCATCAGCCCATCGAGCTGGCTTCGAGCGTCGGCGGTGAGATCGGATTTGTCGAAATCGAACAGCACGTTGCCCGCGTCGTTGAGGGTGATGACCTCGCTCGCCGGTGCTTGCGGTTCGACCGGTGGCGCACTGGCCGGGTATTGCGGCACCGGGCAACCGTGATGCTCGACCGGGGTATTGGCCGGGGTATCGGGACAACGGTCGCGCCGGTCGAACACACCGTCGTCGTCTTCATCGCCATCCTGGGCGTAGCAGATCAAGCCACCGCCCAGCAGCCCCAATGCGGCGCCGCCGGCGGCCCAACCACTGCTTTCAATGGCCCCCAACCCGCCGCCGACGAGGCCACCGACCAGGCTACAGATTGGCCAGGTGCGTTGATTGAGGGGTGCGCTGCCGTCGCTGTGAGTGGCGCAGCCGGACAACAGACTGCTTGCCAGCAGTACCGGTAAGGCGGCCCTGATTAGAACGTTCATGGTGAAGGCTCCTGTGTCACCGGCCCATACCGGTCACACAGGAGTAAAGACCCGCATCCGCAACTCAACAAGCCGCGGATGACAAGGGTTTCAGCGGTTTATCTTGATTTCCGTGCGGCGGTTCATTGCGCGCCCATCGGCGGTCTTGTTATCGGCCACCGGCTGGCTCTCACCGGCACCGGACACCGAGACGAAACTGGCGCGCGGTACGCCGTTTTCGACCAGGTATTGCACCACCGAGTTGGCCCGTTTCTCCGACAGTTTCTGGTTGTAGGCATCGCTGCCGACGCTGTCGGTGTGGCCGGTGACCCGCAGTTGCGCGGTGGACGTTTCCTGTTTCAGACGGGTGGCGACCGTGCTCAGTACATCTTTGTCGGCCGGGGTCAGCGTGGCTTTGTTGAATTCAAAGTGCACGTCGCGGATCACGATGGTTTCTTCCTTGACCACCACGGCTTCTTCAACAACCACCGGCGCCGGAGCAGGCGGCGGGCAGCCATCGGCATCGACCTGCACGCCCTTCGGTGTGCCCGGGCACTTGTCGCGGCTGTCCGGCACGCCATCACCGTCTTCGTCGCCATCGCCGTGCACCCAGCAATAAGCTGCCGCCATGCCGCCAACGTACAGCGCGCCGCCGCCAGCCCAGGAAGTGCTTTCTATGGCGCCTAATCCCGCACCGATCGCACCGCCGACGGCCGCACAGGTCGGCCAGTCGGTTTTCTGCAAACCTGCGCAACCAGTCAACACACTGGTTAGCAGAACCAGGGGTAACGCTGTCCGAACTATGCTCATCGGGTTTCTCCTTGAGGGATCGGCTTTGCGCCGATTCAGGGGAGTAAAGACCCGTCTTCGAGTCTGCGCCAGCTTGAGCAATCGCGGGTTTTCGCCCCGTGTTTGCGAAGATTCCGCACGTTCAGGGACAAACCGCTCTAGGCCATGCTGTCCGGGCAGGCTATCGTGGTGGTTCTGACTGAGGAACTTCGATGACCGTTGCCATTTCTTCGCGTACGCCCCAGCAAGCCCTGGCGGCCGTGCTTGACCGTTATGCCCCGCAAAAACTGCTGTTGATCGGTGCCAGCGGCTTTCCCGCACTCGAAGCATTCCAGCAGGCCCACCCCGACACCGAAGTGGTCCACGCCGGTCCCGGCGCGCTGCCGGCGGACGTGGCGGCGCGACGTTTTGACCTGGCCCTGGCGCTCGATTGCCTGGAGCATTTGCCCAAGCGCGAGGGTCTGAACCTGTTGGGCGGCATCCGCAATCTCAACGCCAGCCGCATCGCCGTACTCGCCGACCTCAACGCCTGCGGCTGGCAAGAGACGGACTTTTTTTCCCTGGCCTTGCAAGCCAGCGAGCGATTCCAGCGTGAAGATCAGGTGTTGACCCTGTTCACCTACGATCTGCTTGAATACAAACAGGTCCCCGACTGGCTCAACTCACGTTTCTGGGCCAACCCGGAAAACTTTGGAAAATATTGGTGGTAATTGTGAATACAAGCGCCCATTCGCCCATTTGTCCCTGCGGCAGTGGCAACTCGCTGGAGGCCTGCTGCGGCCACTACCACGACGGTCACCCGGCGCCCTGCGCCGAAGCCTTGATGCGCTCGCGCTATAGCGCCTATGTGCTGGGCCTGGTGGATTACCTGGTCGCCACTACCCTGCCCGCCCAGCAGCAAGGCCTCGACCGCCAGTCCATCAGCGAGTGGAGCGCCAACAGCACCTGGTTGGGGCTGGAGGTGGAAAGCAGCGAAGTGTTCGGCGGTCAACCGGAACATGCCTTCGTCACGTTCACGGCACGCTGGCATGACGGCCAGGGCGAGCATAGCCACCGTGAGCAATCCTCGTTCGTGCAGAACGACGGGCGCTGGTATTTCATCGATCCGACCGTGCCGGTCAAGACAGGACGCAACGACAGCTGTCCGTGTGGCAGCGGGCACAAATTCAAGAAGTGCTGCGCCGGCTACTTCAATCGCTGAATTTAGGAAACGTCCGACGCTCGTCCATCGGCCCATAGGGCTAGACTGGGGATAAACCAGAGGCACGGACATGACCCCTCCATCATTCTTGCTACGCATCACCTGCCTGCTGCTGTTCGTTGGATTCGGCGGCTGTGCATCCTGGCGAGGTGAAGAAGCTCCGGAACCACAGGTACATCTGGTCAAAGTCGAGGTGGTGCGGGCCAGGTTGCTGGAACAGAAGTTCATGCTGCACTTTCGCGTCGACAACCCCGGCGACAGCGACCTCACCGTTCGCGGCCTGACCTACCGCATCCACCTGGGCGACCTGTTGCTGACCGAAGGCGAGCATGAGCACTGGTTCACCGTACGTCCCAAGCACAGCGCCTACTTCAAGGTGCCGGTGCGCACCAACCTGTGGCCACAGGTGCGGGAAGTGGTGAAGCTGCTGGAGAAACCCCGGGAACAGATCCCCTATCGTCTGGAAGGTGAGCTGGAAACCGGATTATTCATCGCCCACTACGTGCACCTTGAGCGCAATGGCGTGATAATCGCCGCCGATTTAATTGCGGAGTAACCCCGATGACCCAGCAACCCCACGTCCACGGCCCTGATTGCAACCACGATCACGACCATCATCACGACCATGACCACGGCCACGTCCACGTCCACGGCCCGAACTGCGGCCACGCCCACCAGGAACCGGTGCGCAACGCCCTGAAGGATGTCGGTCGCAACGACCCTTGCCCTTGTGGCAATGGCAAGAAATTCAAGAAGTGCCACGGGGCTTGAGCGTCCGGGCGAAGATTATCTTCGTCTGTTCAATCATCATCGCGAGCAGGCTCGCTCCCACAGGAGATGTGCGGTGAGGCGATATTTAATGATCGCCGAAGAATCAATGTGGGAGCGGGCTTGCTCGCGAATGCGGTGGGTCAGCGGGCATTGATTAACCTGACACGCCCTCTTCGCGAGCAAGCCCGCTCCCACAGGGGATTTGCGGTGAGGCGATATTTACTGATCACTGCAGAATCAATGTAGGAGCGAGCCTGCTCGCGATGAGGCCGGCCCATTCACAGCTTTGTATCAGCCCGCCTGCAGAATCCGCTTCACATCGACCACCGTTGCGTACTCACCGTGCAAGTTCCCCAGGGACATGGCATGCACTTCGGCTGCCGAACGGGCGTTGCCGAAGTAATCGTTCTTGTCGAAGGTGAAGCAGGCATCCTCGGCCACCCAGGTGTCGAATCCCAGATTGCCGGCCGTACGCGCCGTGGACTCCACCGAGTTGTGCGTTGCCACACCGACGATCACCAATTGCCTGATTCCGGCTTTGCGCAGGTCTTGCTCCAGGTGCGTGCCACTGAACGCATCCGGCACCTGCTTTTGCACCAACCATTCCCCTGCCTTCGGCTCGAACCGTGGCTGGACCTCCACCCCCGACTGCCCCGGCCAGAACACCGAGTCCGGCGACCGGGACAGGTGGTGGACGTGAATCACCGGTCGTGCCGTGTGCCTCCAGAAAGCCAGCAGTTCCAGCATGCGCAGCTCTGCCTCGGTGTTGTTGCGAGGGCCGAGCCTGGGGTGAAGGATGCCTTTTTGTTGATCGATGAGGATCAGCGCCGCGTCGTTCTGTAGCTCCATGCCGGTTTTCTCTTGATCGGTCTTTGAATGTCCCACACTTGAGCATTACCTTTTCCAACAGGCAAGCCTTCGGGCAAAAGCGATGACCCGGTCCTGGGCTTTCATCGCCAAATCAACAAATAACCCTCGCCCCCGCTTGCGCGGCCCCCGCCTGCTCACTAACGTAGCGCCTTTATTGGTGCCACCCCCCTCCCGCAGGAGCTTTGCCATGGCCTCGCCAGCCTCTATTTCCTTCATCCCCCGGCTCGGCGTTGCCGCCGCAGTGGCCAGTGTGCTCGGTTTGAGCGGATGCCAGACCTGGAATGCCCAGGACACGGTCCCGCCCACGTCCGGTGTGCAACCGCTCAAGGGGCTGGCGCAGAACGTCTCGGTCCGCCGCAACGCCACGGGCATGCCGCTGATCGAAAGCAACAGCTTCCATGACGCCTTGTTCACCCTCGGCTACGTCCATGCCAGCGACCGCATCACCCAGATGGTGACCCTGCGCCTGCTGGCCCAAGGGCGGTTGGCAGAGATGTCCGGCGCCGAACGGCTGGAGGTCGACCGCTACATGCGCGCCGTCAACCTGAAGAAAAACGCCGACGAGCTGTACAAAGCGTCTTCGCCACGGCTCAAGCGTTTCTTCGAAGTTTATGCCCGTGGTGTAAACGCCTACCTGTTCCGCTACCGCGACAAGTTGCCGTCGGACCTGGCCACCACCGGTTACAAACCGGAATACTGGAAACCGGAAGATTCGGCGCTGATGTTCTGCCTGCTGAACTTCAGCCAGTCAGCCAACCTGCCGGAAGAAATCGCCAACCTGGTGCTGGTCCAGACCGTCACCAACGACAAACTCGCCTGGCTGAGCCCGTCCTATCCGGACGAGCAACTGCCCGTGGCCGAGGCCGACAAGCTCCAGGGCCTTCGCCTCAATGGCCAGATCCCGGGCCTGAACGAAATCAGCAAGGCCACCCACCAGTTGGCCGGGCTGAACCTGTTGGGTGCTGCGTCTTCAAGCAACTGGGCCATCGCGCCACAACGCAGCCGCAGCGGCAAGAGCCTGCTGGCCAGCGACAGCCACGGGCCGCTGGGCATGCCAGGGCTGTGGAGCCCGGTACAGATCCGCGCGCCCAAGTACCAGGCGGCCGGGATTTCCGTGGCGGGCATCCCGATGATCCTGGCCGGGTTCAACGGCAAAGTGGCCTGGAGCATGACCAGCGTGCTGGGGGACAACCAGGACCTGTTCCTGGAAAAAATCCGGCGCCAGGGCAATGGCCTGTCCTACGAGGTCAACGGCAAATGGCAACCGGCGATCGTGCGCAACGAAACCTACTTCGTCAAAGGCCAGCGGCCGATTCGTGAAGCGGTGTTCGAAACCCGCCACGGCCCGTTGCTCAACAGCGCCCAAGGCCCGACCATGGCCAACGGCTTTGGCCTGGCCTTGCAGATGCCGAACTTCAGCGACGACAAGACCCTGGACGCCTTCTTCGACCTGTCCCGGGCGCAGAACGTCGAGAAAGCTTCCGACGCCAGCCGGGAAATCCGCGCCATGGCCGTGAACCTGGTCTTTGCCGACGCCAGCCATATCGGCTGGCAAGTCACCGGTCGCTACCCGAACCGTCGTGAAGGCGAGGGTCTGTTGCCGTCGCCGGGCTGGGACGGTCGCTACGATTGGGACGGTTACGCCGACCCGATGCTGCACCCCTACGATCAAGACCCGGCCCAAGGCTGGCTCGGCACGGCCAACCAACGGGTCATTCCCCATGGCTACGGCATGCAACTGTCCAATTCCTGGGCTTCGCCGGAGCGTGGCGAACGCATGGCCGAGCTGGCCGGCGCAGGCAAGCACGACACCCGCAGCCTGACCGCCATGCAATACGACCAGAGCACGACGTTCGCGGCCAAGCTCAAGCGAGTCTTCGAAGCCCCGGGCATGGCCCAGCCGCTCAAACAGGCCATCGAAGCCCTGCCAGTGGCTGACCGGGCCAAGGCTCGCGAGGCCTATACCCGCTTGATGGCATTCGATGGCCGGCTCAGCCCGACCTCCGCCGACGCGGCGACCTATGAGCTGTTCCTGCAGGAAAGCATGAAGCAGATTTTCCTCGACGAGCTGGGCCCGGACAGCAGCCCGGCGTGGCAGGCACTGGTCGCCAACGGCCAATTGTCCTACTCGGCCCAGGCCGATCATCTGCTGGGGCGTGAAGACAGCCCGTTCTGGGACGATGTGCGCACCCCTCAGAAAGAAGACAAGGCCGTTATCCTCGCCCGCAGCCTGGCCGCCACCATCAACGCCGGTGACAGTCAGTTGGGCGGTGACCACAAGGCCTGGCAATGGGGCCAATTGCATCGCTACGCCTGGAAGAACAGCAACGGCCAGATCGTACGCGGCCCACTGCCGGCCGGTGGCGACGCCACCACGATCAACACGGCGGCGTTCGCCTGGGGCCAGGATTTCACCACCACCCTGGCGCCGGCCATGCGCTTTATCGTTGACTTCGGCCAGCCCGAACCGTTGATGATCCAGGACGGCGCCGGCCAGTCCGGCAACCCGGTCAGCCCGCACTATGCCAATGGCATCGATCCGTGGATCAAGGGGCAGTACCAGAGCCTGCCGTTGCAATCGCAGAACTTCGATCGGGCGTATGGCAAGACGCGGTTGACGTTGGTGCCTGGCAAGTAACTGCAGCCCTTTTTTGCGGGCGCTGCGCACCCGATCGCGAGCAAGCTCGCTCCCATAGGGGCCGATGTTGAATCCGTATTGCGATTCGACACAAAGCCAATGTGGGAGCGAGCTTGCTCGCGATGGCGTCAGTCCATCCCCCACTAAATCCGATAGAACTTCCCCCCTCGCCTGCGCCTCTACCTGACAAGCCCATCGCTCCGGTGATTGCATGGATCTTGTCATTGCCCGCCCCGAAGGCCTGTACTGCCCGCCCGGAGATTTCTACATCGACCCGTGGCGTCCGGTTGAACGCTCGGTCATTACCCACGCCCACGGCGACCATGCCCGCAGTGGCAACCAACACTATTTGGCAGCGGCACCCGGCGAAGGCATCCTGCGGTCACGCCTGGGCCAGGATATCAACCTGCAAACCCTGCCCTACGGCGAACGCCTGTCGCACCATGGCGTGACCTTGAGCTTTCATCCCGCCGGCCATGTGCTGGGCTCGGCCCAGGTGCGGCTGGAATATCAAGGCGAGATCTGGGTGGCGTCGGGGGATTACAAAGTCGAGCCTGACGGCACCTGCACCCCGTTCGAGCCGGTGAAATGCCATACCTTTATCACCGAATCGACCTTTGGCCTGCCGATCTACCGCTGGCAACCCCAGGTGCAGATTTTCGACGAGATCAATCAGTGGTGGCGCGGGAACATCGCCGTCGGCCGGGCCAGCGTGTTGTTCTGCTATTCCTTCGGCAAGGCCCAGCGGATTCTCCACGGCATCGATGAAAGCCTCGGCCCGATCCTGGCCCATGGGGCGGTGGAACCGCTAAATCGGGTCTACCGCGAGGCCGGGGTTCATCTCCCGCCAACGATCTATGCCGGCGATATCAAGAAGAACGACCCGATCATGGGCCAGGCCCTGGTCATCGCCCCCCCCTCTGCCGGAGGCAGTAGCTGGATGCGCCGCTTCGGCGACTACAGCGACGCCTTCGCCAGCGGCTGGATGCGCCTGCGCGGTACGCGTCGGCGGCGCGGCGTGGACCGGGGTTTTGTGCTGTCCGACCACGCCGACTGGCCTGGCCTGCTCTGGGCCATCGAACAGACCGGCGCCGAACGGGTGATGGTCACCCACGGGTCAGTCGCCGTACTGGTGCGCCACTTGTGCGAGCAAGGCCTCGATGCCCAGGGGTTCACTACCGAATACGGCGACGACGAAGAAGACCTCGCTACGGCCACCGACAGCGGTGAGGAGGCGCCATGAAAGCCTTCGCCGAGTTGTACGCCGAACTGGACGCCACCACCTCCAGCAATGCCAAGCTCACCGCCATGCAGGACTATTTCAGCAAGGCCCCTCCCCAGGACGCGGCGTGGGCCGTGTATTTCCTTTCCGGCGGGCGTCCACGGCAATTGGTGCCGGTAAAAATCCTGCGGGAGTTGGCGGTCCAGGTATCCGGGTTATCGCTCTGGCTGTTCGAAGAAAGTTATCAGGCCGTGGGCGACCTGGCCGAAACCATTTCGCTGGTATTACCCGAATCGCCCCACAGCTCCGATGAAGGCCTGGCGCTGTGGATCGAAGAGAAACTGCTGCCGTTGCGCGGTGAGTCGCCCGACGTCCTGGCTGAACGGCTTCCGGCGCTGTGGGCGCAGCTCGACCGGCCGAGCCTGATGCTTTGCATCAAACTCATCACCGGCAGTTTCCGGGTAGGCGTATCCAAACTGTTGGTGACCCGGGCCCTGGCGGCCATGGCCGGGCTGGACAGCAAACGGGTGGCCCAACGCCTGGTGGGCTACACCGACCTGTCCCATCGTCCCACGGCCGCCAGCTACCTCAAACTGATCGCGGCCGAGTCCGACGATGAACATGCCCAGCGCGGCGGCCAGCCTTATCCGTTTTTCCTGGCCCATGCGTTGTCTGCGCCAGTGGAGCAATTCGACGCGCTGCTGGGGCCGGCCAGCGACTGGCAGGTGGAATGGAAGTGGGACGGCATCCGGTCCCAGGTGATCAAACGCGACGGCCATTTGTGGGTCTGGTCGCGAGGCGAGGAATTGGTCACTGAGCGATTTCCGGAATTGCATTCACTGGCCCAGGCGTTGCCTGACGGCACGGTGATCGACGGTGAAATTGTGGTTTGGAAAGCCCCTCAGTCGGTCACCGAAGACGCCTTCGACCCAGATGCACCGTTGCAGCCGGCGGTACAACCCTTCGCCCTGTTGCAACAGCGCATCGGTCGCAAGACCCTGGGCAAGAAAATCCTCGACGACGCCCCCGTGGCGGTGATGGCCTACGACCTGTTGGAGTGGCAAGGCGAGGATTGGCGCAGCCGCCCCCAGGCCGAGCGCCGCGAACAATTGGAAGCACTGATCGCCCGTATCCACAGCCCGGTGCTGTTGCCCTCGCCGATCGTCACCGGGCAGGACTGGCTCGACCTCGCCCGGCAGCGCGAAGCCTCTCGCAGCCTCGGTGTCGAGGGCATGATGCTCAAGGCCCGCAACGCGCTGTACGGCGTCGGACGCACCAAGGACATGGGCGTGTGGTGGAAATGGAAGATCGACCCGTTCAGCGTCGACGCGGTGCTGATCTACGCCCAGCGCGGCCACGGCCGACGCGCCAGCCTCTACAGCGACTACACCTTCGCCGTGTGGGACAACCCGCCAGACAGTCGCGAGCGCACCCTGGTGCCATTCGCCAAGGCCTATTCAGGGCTGACCGATGCAGAAATGCGTCAGGTCGACAGCATCGTGCGCAAGACCACCGTTGAGAAGTTCGGCCCGGTGAGCAGCGTCACCCCCACCCTGGTGTTTGAACTGGGCTTCGAAGGCATCGCCTTGTCCAAGCGCCACAAGAGCGGGATCGCCGTGCGGTTTCCGCGGATGTTGCGCTGGCGCCAGGACAAGCGCGTCGATGAAGCCGACACGTTGGCGACGCTGCAGGATCTGCTGAAATAAAATCCTCCTGCCGTTCCGGAGTTGGTCAACGAAAGGCTGACCACCTTGTGGTGAGGGGACAAGTTCCCCTACGGATTATCCTCCCGAGCAGTATATTCCCGGCAACGCGCGCGCTATCACGGTGCGCTTTTTGATGTACGCTCATCCTCGCGCACCATTGCGTTCCGTCTCCCGCCACCCGTGCTTTTAAAACACTTGTTCGGCACTATGGTTCGGAAATTGCTACCTTTATGCCGTCATACCGTTCAGACCTTCACCGGTAACAATCTTACGCGCCACAAGCGCTCAAATTGGTTTTAGGGACTCAATAATGAAAAAAGCACTGCTGACCCTTTCTGCACTGGCGTTGTGCATGGCCGCTGGCGTCGCCACAGCCAAGGAATACAAGGAACTGCGTTTTGGTGTCGACCCTTCCTACGCCCCGTTCGAGTCCAAGGCGGCCGACGGCAGCCTGGTTGGTTTCGACATCGACCTGGGCAATGCGATCTGCGCAGAGCTGAAGGTCAAATGCAAATGGGTCGAAAGCGATTTCGACGGCATGATCCCGGGCCTCAAGGCCAATAAATTCGACGGTGTGATCTCCTCCATGACCGTGACCCCGGCCCGGGAAAAAGTCATCGATTTCTCCAGCGAGCTGTTCTCCGGCCCAACGGCCTATGTCTTCAAGAAGGGCTCGGGCCTGAGCGAAGACGTTGCCTCGCTCAAAGGCAAGACCGTCGGCTACGAGCAAGGCACCATCCAGGAAGCCTACGCCAAGGCCGTGCTAGACAAGGCCGGCGTCAAGACCCAGGCCTACCAGAACCAGGACCAGGTTTATGCCGACCTGACCTCCGGCCGCCTCGACGCCGCGATCCAGGACATGCTCCAGGCGGAGCTGGGCTTCCTGAAGTCGCCAAAAGGCGAAGGCTATGAAATCAGCAAGCCGGTGGACAGCGAACTGCTGCCCTCCAAGACCGCCATCGGTATCAAGAAAGGTAACAGTGAGCTGAAGGCCCTTTTGGATAAAGGTATCAAAGCGTTACACGAAGACGGCAAGTACGCCGAAATCCAGAAAAAACACTTTGGCGATCTGAATCTGTACAGCGGCAAATAATGCGCGGCGCCCATCCGGTCTCGGATGGGCGCTTTTTTTCTGCCAAAGGCCTCTTTCATGTTCGAACAACTCCTACAAAATCTGGGGCTCTCCGCCTTCAGCCTGCAGGGCTTCGGCCCGCTGCTGATGCAAGGCACCTGGATGACCATCAAGCTGTCGGCCCTGTCCTTGTTGTTGAGCGTCTTGCTCGGCCTGCTGGGCGCCAGTGCCAAGCTGTCCCGCGTCAAACTGCTGCGAATCCCTGCCCAGCTCTACACCACGCTGATCCGCGGTGTGCCGGACCTGGTGCTGATGCTGCTGATCTTCTACAGCCTGCAAACCTGGCTGACCTCGTTCACCGACTTCATGGAATGGGAATACATCGAGATCGACCCATTCGGCGCCGGGGTGATCACCCTGGGCTTCATCTATGGCGCGTACTTCACCGAAACCTTTCGCGGCGCGATCCTCGCGGTCCCCCGGGGCCAGGTCGAAGCCGCCACGGCTTATGGCCTCAAGCGTGGCCAACGCTTTCGCTTCGTGGTGTTCCCGCAAATGATGCGTTTCGCCCTGCCGGGTATCGGCAACAACTGGATGGTGATGCTCAAGGCCACCGCGCTGGTATCGATCATCGGCCTGGCCGACCTGGTCAAGGCGGCCCAGGATGCGGGCAAGAGCACCTACCAGCTGTTCTACTTCCTGGTACTGGCGGCGCTGATTTATCTGCTGATCACCAGCGCGTCCAATTTCATCCTGCGCTGGCTTGAACGCCGCTACGCCGCCGGAGCCCGGGAGGCGGTGCGATGATCGAACTCCTGCAAGAATACTGGCGGCCATTCCTGTACAGCGACGGTGTCAACATCACTGGCCTGGCCATGACCCTGTGGCTGCTCAGTGCCTCGCTGCTGATCGGCTTCGTGGTGTCGATTCCGCTGTCCATCGCCCGGGTTTCGCCCAAGTTCTACGTACGCTGGCCCGTGCAGTTCTACACCTACCTGTTCCGTGGCACGCCGCTCTATATCCAGTTGCTGATCTGCTACACCGGCATCTACAGCATCGAGGCGGTGCGCGCTCAACCCATGCTTGACAGTTTCTTTCGCGACGCGATGAACTGCACGATCCTGGCATTCGCCTTGAACACCTGCGCCTACACCACGGAAATTTTCGCCGGGGCGATTCGCAGCATGAACCATGGCGAAGTGGAAGCGGCCAAGGCCTACGGCCTGACCGGTTGGAAACTGTACGCCTACGTGATCATGCCGTCGGCGCTGCGCCGCTCGCTGCCGTACTACAGCAACGAAGTCATCTTGATGCTGCACTCGACGACCGTGGCGTTCACCGCTACCGTTCCAGACGTGCTGAAAGTCGCCCGGGATGCCAACTCGGCGACGTTCCTGACGTTCCAGTCGTTCGGGATCGCCGCGTTGATCTACCTGACCGTCACCTTTGCGCTGGTGGGCCTCTTCCGCCTCGCCGAACGCCGGTGGCTGGCCTTCCTCGGGCCGACCCACTAGGGCTTTTGTTCCAGGACACACACGCACATGCGCCACCAGATCCATGACCTGCTGGCCCCGGTACCGGGGACCGCACGCAAGATTCACAGCTTCCATTTCGGCCCGGAAAAAGCCGTCGGCAAAATCTATATCCAGTCGTCCCTGCACGCCGATGAACTGCCGGGCATGCTGGTCGCCTGGCACCTCAAGCAACGCTTGGCCGAGCTCGAGGCGTCCGGCCACCTGCGCCACGAGATCGTGCTGGTGCCGGTCGCCAACCCCATCGGCCTCGAACAAGTGCTGATGGACGTGCCCCTGGGTCGCTACGAAACCGAAAGCGGGCAGAACTTCAACCGCCGCTTCGTCGACCTGAGCGAAGAGATCGGCAACGAAATCCAGGACCTGCTCACCGACGATCCCCAGCACAACCTGATGCTGATCCGCACCAGCCTGCGCGATGCCCTCGCCCGACAGACCCCTGGCACCCAATTGCAATCCCTGCGCCTGGCCCTGCAACGGCTGGCCTGCGACGCCGACATGGTGCTGGACCTGCATTGCGACTTCGAAGCCGTGGCCCACCTCTACACCACGCCAGAAGCCTGGCCGCAGGTCGAGCCGCTGGCCCGCTACATCGGTGCCGAAGCCAGCCTGCTGGCGACCGATTCAGGCGGCCAGTCGTTCGACGAATGTTTCACCCTGCTCTGGTGGCAACTCAAGGAACGCTTCGGCGAACGCTTCGAGATTCCCCTGGGCAGTTTTTCGGTGACCGTGGAGTTGCGTGGCCAGGGTGACGTCAACCATGGTCTGGCGAGCCTCGACTGCCAGGCCTTGATCGAATACCTGATCCGCTTCGGCGCCATCGACGGCGAACCGATGCCCATGCCTGAGCTGCCCTACCCGGCCACGCCGCTGGCCGCAGTCGAGCCGGTGGCCACGCCCGTGGGCGGGTTGCTGGTCTACAGCGCCCTGCCCGGCGAATACCTGGAGGCAGGGCAGCTGATCGCGGAAGTCATCGATCCGGTCAACGACACCGTCACCCCTGTTCATTGCCGTAACGCCGGGCTGCTGTACGCCCGTTCGCTGCGCCGCATGGCGACCGCCGGCATGGTGATCGCCCATGTCGCCGGCACCGAGGCCTACCGCAGCGGCTACCTACTTTCGCCTTGAGGATGCATGCTCCATGTACAAACTGACCATCGAAGGCCTGCATAAAAGCTATGGCGAACATGAAGTACTCAAAGGCGTTTCGCTCAAGGCCAAGACCGGCGACGTCATCAGCCTGATCGGCGCCAGCGGCTCGGGCAAAAGTACCTTTCTGCGCTGTATCAACTTCCTGGAACAACCCAATGACGGCGCCATGACCCTGGACGGTCAGCCGATCCAGATGATCAAGGACCGCCATGGCATGCACGTGGCCGACGCCGACGAACTGCAACGCATCCGCACGCGCCTGGCCATGGTGTTCCAGCATTTCAACCTGTGGAGCCACATGACCGTGCTGGAAAACATCACCATGGCGCCGCGCCGGGTGTTGGGTGTGAGCAAGCAGGAAGCCGACGACCGTGCGCGTCGTTATCTCGACAAGGTCGGCCTGCCGGCACGGGTTGCCGAGCAGTACCCCGCTTTCCTCTCCGGCGGCCAGCAACAGCGCGTGGCCATTGCCCGAGCCCTGGCGATGGAGCCAGAGGTGATGCTGTTCGACGAACCCACTTCTGCCCTGGACCCGGAGCTGGTGGGCGAAGTGCTGAAGGTGATCCAGGGCCTGGCCGAAGAGGGCCGGACCATGATCATGGTGACCCACGAAATGAGCTTCGCCCGCAAAGTCTCGAACCAGGTGCTGTTCCTGCACCAGGGTCTGGTGGAAGAAGAAGGCGCGCCGGAAGACGTACTGGGCAACCCCAAGAGCGAACGGCTCAAACAGTTTCTCAGTGGCAACCTGAAGTAAACCGCGGCACACCTGAATTGAGGAGCCAGGCACTGCTCTTGTGGCGAGGGGATTTATCCCCGCTGGGCTGCGAAGCTGCCCTTCAGTTGATCACCTCGGTGCGTCTGGCAAATTATTCTTGAGCTTTTTTGGGGCTGCTTCGCAGCCCAACGGGGATAAATCCCCTCGCCAAAGGGTTTTTAAAACCTTTCACATCCCGCCGTGGTCACTGAAGAAGGACTTCCAGGACGCACGCGGCAGGCATGGCGACATCCAACAATTTCGCAAATCAGTGGTTCGGCGCCCGCGGCTGGAAGCCGTTTGCCTTTCAGAAGCAGGTATGGGCCGCGGTCAAGCGGGGGGAGTCCGGGCTGTTGCACGCCAGCACCGGTGCCGGCAAGACCTATGCCGCGTGGTTTGCCGCCCTCAACCGTTTCGCCCGCCCGGCACCGCCGCCGGCCAAACCACGCAAACGCAAGCCGCCGGCCGAACCGCTGACCGTCCTGTGGATCACGCCGATGCGCGCATTGGCGGCCGACACCGGCAAGGCCCTCGAAGCGCCCCTGGCAGACCTGCAAGTGCCCTGGAGTGTCGGTCTGCGCACGGGCGACACCAGCGCCAGCGAACGCGCCCGGCAGGGCCGGCGCCTGCCCACCGCGCTGATCACCACGCCGGAAAGCCTGACCCTGATGCTCGCCCGGGCCGATGCGCAAGCCGCTGTCTCAACCCTGCGCATGGTCGTGGTGGATGAATGGCACGAATTGCTCGGCAACAAACGTGGCGTGCAGTTGCAACTGGCCCTGGCGCGCTTGCGGCACTGGCATCCCGAACTCATCGTCTGGGGCGTGTCCGCAACCCTCGGTAACCAAGCCCACGCCGAGCAAGTGCTAATCCCGCAAGGCAACGCAATCAGCGTCCAAGGGGCCAACAGCAAGGCGCTGCAGGTCGACACGCTGCTGCCCCCGGCCCTCGAACGTTTCCCGTGGGCTGGGCACATTGGCCTGAAAATGCTGCCTCAGGTCGTTACTGAAATCGACACCAGCCGCAGCTGCCTGGTCTTCACCAACACCCGGGCACAGTCGGAAATCTGGTATCAGGCGCTTCTTGAGGCGAGACCCGATTGGGCCGGGCTGATCGCCCTGCACCATAGCTCCCTGTCGCGTGACACCCGGGATTGGGTGGAACAGGCATTGAAGGATGGTCAGCTCAAAGCGGTGGTCTGCACCTCCAGCCTGGACCTGGGGGTGGACTTCCTGCCGGTGGAACGGGTGCTGCAGATTGGCTCGGCCAAGGGCGTGGCGCGGCTGATGCAACGGGCCGGACGCTCCGGTCACGCACCGGGGCGGGCCTCACGGGTGACACTGGTGCCGACCCACAGCCTGGAGTTGATCGAAGCCGCCGCCGCCCAGGACGCCGTGGCCCAGCGGCGCATCGAACCTCGCGAATCGCCGCACAAGCCACTGGACGTCCTGGTGCAGCATTTGGTGAGCATGGCCCTGGGCGGCGGCTTCGTTCCCGACGAGTTGTTCGAGGAGGTGCGGGGAGCCTGGGCCTACCGCGACCTCAATCCGGCCGAATGGGCCTGGGCCCTGGCCTTTGTACGCCACGGCGGCCTGTCATTGACCGCCTACCCCGATTACCAACGGGTCGAACCGGACGAACACGGGGTCTGGCGCGTGCCCGACGCCCGCCTGGCCCGGCGTCACCGCATGAGCATCGGTACCATCGTCAGCGATGCCAGCCTGCAATTGAAGTTCTGGAGCAAGGGCGGCGGCGGCAAGACCCTGGGCAGCGTCGAGGAAGGCTTCATCGCTCGCCTGCGACCCGGCGACGGTTTCCTGTTCGCCGGGCGACTGCTGGAATTGGTCCGGGTCGAAGACATGACCGCCTATGTGCGACGCAGCCAGGCCAAGAAGGCCGCTGTGCCACGCTGGAACGGCGGGCGCATGCCACTTTCCAGCGAACTGGCGGCCGCTGTCGTGGCCCGGTTGAGCGAAGCCGCCGCGGGCCGCTTCGAGGGCCCGGAGATGCAAGCCGTGCAGCCCCTGCTGTTGACCCAGCAACGTTGGTCGGGTTTGCCTACGCAACAGACCTTGCTGGCCGAAGGCCTCAAGTCCCGGGAAGGCTGGCATCTGTTCCTGTACCCATTTGCCGGGCGCCAAGTGCATCTGGGTCTGGCCAGCCTGCTGGCCTGGCGCGTCAGTCGGCAACAGCCGCTGACGTTTTCCATTGCGGTCAACGACTACGGCTTGGAACTGCTCAGCGCCACGGCAGTGGATTGGTCGCACTACCTGACCCCGAGCCTGCTGAGCATCGATCACCTGCTGAACGACGTGCTCGCGAGCTTGAATGCCGGGGAACTGGCCCTGAGGCGCTTTCGCGAAATCGCCCGGATCGCCGGGCTGGTCTTCGCCGGCTACCCCGGTGCGCCGAAAAGCACCCGGCAAGTCCAGGCCTCCAGCGGGTTGTTCTTCCAGGTGTTCAAACAATACGACGCCGACAATCTGTTGCTGGCCCAGGCCGGGGAGGAAGTCTTGCGTGAAGAATTGGATATCCGTCGACTGGAGCAGACCTTGCAACGCCTCAATACCTTGAAGCTGGACCTGCACATGATCAAACGCCCCACCCCACTCGGGTTCCCGCTGCTGGTGGAGCGGTTCCGGGAAAGCATGAGCTCGGAAAAACTCGCCGACCGCATCCGGCGGATGGTCAGCGAGCTGGAAAAGACTGCCGATCGCGGTGACGTCTGATGCCAGCGCCGTATCCTGTCAGCCTGGCCGGCGAAGCGCTCTGGTTGCTCCCGGAAAAAGCCTTGTATTGGCCCGCCCAGGAAACCTTGATGGTGGCCGACGTTCATTTCGGCAAGGCCGCCGCCTATCGTCGCCTCGGGCAACCGGTGCCCCACGGCACCACCGCTAGCAATATCGCGGTGCTGGATGCATTACTGGCCAGCCTGGCGTGTCGGCAGTTGATCTTTCTCGGGGATTTTCTCCACGGTCCTGGCTCCCACGCACCCGGCACCTTGAAGGCACTTTCCGATTGGCGTGAACGACATCCGCACCTGGCCATGACGCTGATTCGTGGCAACCACGACAAACGCGCCGGCGACCCACCGCCAACGCTGAACATTCGCGTCGTACCGGAGCCGTTGCTACTGGGCCCTTTCGCCGTGCAACACGAGCCTACCCCCCACCCCAGCCGCCATGTACTGGCCGGCCACGTGCACCCGGTCTACCACTTGAGTGGCAAGGGCCGGCAACGCCTGCGCCTGGCTTGCTTTCGGCTGGGCAGCGAAATCAGCCTGCTACCGGCCTTCGGCGCGTTCACAGGCGGTTATCGAGTCGATCAAGACAGCGATTGCAGGATTTTTGTCATCGGCGATAACGAAATATGGCCCGTCAACTGAAGTACTCTGCCTGCGCTACCGCTGACGGGCCAGCGTCTCATCAGGCAACAGGCGCAGGAGGCGGCTCGTCCGGCAGGGTAGGTTCGCCGGGTTCGGTAGGCTGTTCATTGGGCGTATCGGGATCGGGCTGGCCGGGGATGCCGCCTGCCGCTTCGGCAGGGTGTGCCAGCAGTGACCAGGCCATGACGCCGATCTGGTTGGGCTCAAGCCTTGCCAGCTCGGCACTGATTCGCGGATCGATCTTCATAGAGCAACTCCTGAGCGAAGGCCCGCTGCGCTGACGCACAAAAACGGGCAGTACACGCAATAGAGTGTCTGCCCGCTCAGGAATTCCAAACAGCTCGTCAGATTCAGGTACGCGGCAGCGTCACGCCGCGCTGGCCCTGGTATTTGCCGCCACGATCTTTGTAGGAGACTTCGCATTCTTCATCGGATTCAAGGAACAGCATCTGCGCCACACCTTCGTTGGCGTAGATTTTCGCCGGCAGGGTGGTGGTGTTGGAGAATTCCAGGGTCACGTGGCCTTCCCACTCGGGTTCCAGGGGCGTGACGTTGACGATGATGCCGCAACGGGCGTAGGTGCTCTTGCCCAGGCAGATGGTCAGCACGTTGCGCGGAATGCGGAAGTATTCGACGGTGCGGGCCAGGGCGAAGGAGTTCGGCGGGATGATGCAAACGTCGCTCTTGACGTCGACGAAGCTCTTCTCGTCGAAGTTCTTCGGGTCGACGGTGGCCGAATTGATGTTGGTGAACACCTTGAATTCGTCGGCGCAGCGCACGTCGTAGCCGTAGCTGGAGACACCGAAGGAGATCAGCCGGTCGGCGCCTTCGCCACGCATCTGGCGCTCGACGAAGGGCTCGATCATGCCGTGCTCTTGCGCCATGCGGCGAATCCACTTGTCCGATTTGATGCTCATGGCGATTTCCTGAAATAGCGAGGTGGAAAAAATACGTCCGGCATCTTACCGGGGCACGGGGCCGGGTTCAAAGCGCAGCACGCAAATCTCGCCGATCCACCTTGATTTCCGGGTCCTGCCGGCCATCGCCCGCGCCGTCAGTCACCAAATAAGAGAAACCTTCGCAAAGACCATTGGCACATTCTGGAAAAAGGGTTAAGGTGGCGCCACTGTGTTGCTTGTGTCACTGAGAATCTCTACACGATATGTTGAATTTCGATCCAACCATCTACAAGAATTTTTCCTGCTCTTTGCACTCAGTCTCGGCCAGGGTTCTTCCTGAGTCGCAGTTATCTTTGTTCAAGGAGTTACACCATGTCTAATCGCCAAACCGGTACCGTTAAGTGGTTCAACGATGAAAAAGGCTTCGGCTTCATCACCCCACAATCCGGTGACGACCTGTTCGTTCACTTCAAAGCTATCCAATCCGACGGCTTCAAAAGCCTGAAAGAAGGCCAACAGGTTTCTTTCATCGCTACCCGCGGTCAGAAAGGCATGCAAGCTGAAGAAGTTCAAGTTATCTAACTTGCACTTGCTTTAGTAAAAGGCCCCGCCCTCAAAAGCGGGGCTTTTTTGTGCCTGGGTGTTTTGCAGGCACAAAAAATCAATGTGGGAGCGGGCTTGCTCGCGAAAGCGGCGGGTCAGCAACATCATTACTGACTGACACACCGCCTTCGCGAGCAAGCCCGCTCCCACACTGTTTTTTCCTTGGCCTGGATTACCAGGTCACGCCAAACCCGGCCGTGTACCGCGTCCTGCTCAAGTCACTGTCTTCAGTACCTTCAATGACATCCTTCTCGGCCTTGAGGTTGAGTGACGCCCAGTCGGTGACCTTGTAGCGCAGCCCCATCTCAGCGTCATAGGCGTACTCCGCCACACCGGACAGCGGCTTGCCCACTTCGCCGTTGGTGAAGAACTCGACGCGCTTGCCAATCAGGTAGCGGTTGTAGTCCCACTTCATGGCCACAGAATAGAAGTTATCCTTGCCGCCATCGCGGTATTCGTAGTCGGTGCGGTTCAACAGCGAGCCCAGGGAGAACGCACCCAGCTCGTCATCCCAGAACTGGTAGCCCGGACCGGTACCCACGACGCGCTGGCGCGCCAAGTCTTCGACCTTGTCGCGCTTATAATTCAAGCGGCCTTGCCAAAACCATTTATCAGTGAAAAACCGGTCGAGGGAATACTCCAGGCGCCAGTTGTCGGTCGACACCACGTCGTCCTGGAATTCACGGTTGTATTCGCCTTCAGCGTTATGCCGCCATCTGCCGTGGCGCGCCGAGGTCTTGAAGTCGACATCGTAATCGTCGGTATCGTTTTCCGCGCGCTTGTAATCCAGTGCGGCATCGATATTGCCCTTCCATACCAGATCCTCGACCACCGGCTTGGGCTTGAGGATCTGCTGGATGCTGGCCAGCTCGACGGTCTTGGGCGCATCACCGTTGGCCAGGGTGACCTTACCATCCTCGGCGGCCTGCAGCGCCTTGGCCTTCTCGCCGGTGTAGGCATCCTGCTTGACCAGCAATTGCTGGTCGCTTTCGAGGGTCTTGACCTGCTTCCAATCAATAGGAACTGCGCCGGCGTAATCAGTCTGGATCAGCAACTTGCCGCCATCGAAAACGGTGATTTTACCGGTCAGCTTGTCACCGTTCTTCAACCAGACGGTATCGGCAAGCAAGGGCATGGAGGCGCTGGTAACAGCTAGGCACAACAGGGTTCTAGACAACATAAGCGATAATGGGCTCAAGTTTTCAGTGAAAAGGCGGCATTATCCCCCAGGATGACACCTCAGCAAGGACTGACCCGTGTAGGGCGGATGAGTTCATTTCTCAACCCGTCCTGTAGGAATTAATCTACAGACGGACACCTCATTCAGGAACCTTTACGTGACTGACACCTCTGCGGACACCGAGAACGCCGCCCAGATCCGCCGCACGACCCTTTACCTGACCCTGGCCCAAGTGCCGGCGGGCAAAGTCGTCACCTATGGCCAACTCGCCGAAATGGCCGGCCTGGGGCGCGCGGCGCGCTGGGTCGGGCGAACCCTCAGCCAACTGCCAAACGACACCAAGCTGCCCTGGCATCGGGTATTGGGTGCCGGCGGTCGGATCAGCCTGCCGGCAGGCAGCGCCTCGGGGGATGAACAGCGCGCACGCCTGCGCCTGGAAGGGATCAGTGTCCTGAACAATCGTGTTGATATTCAGCGCCATGGCTGGCGCCCGGTAGAGCACAGCGGTTAGAGTGCGCGCTTTGTTTTCGCAATTTTTGAGGCAGACTCCAGCCCATGCCCCGTAAAACCTGGCGCGCCGCCCTCGCCGCCTATGCCAGTCCCTCAACGCTCGTGCTGTTGCTGCTTGGCTTCGCCGCCGGCTTGCCATACATGCTGGTGTTTTCCACGCTTTCAGTCTGGTTGCGCGAAGCCGGCGTGGCCCGCGAAACCATCGGCTACGCGAGCCTGATCGGTCTGGCATACGCCTTTAAATGGGTCTGGTCGCCACTGCTCGACCAATGGCGCCTGCCGCTGCTGGGCAAACTGGGGCGCCGTCGCTCATGGCTGGTGCTCTCCCAGGCTCTGGTGATCCTCGGCCTGATCGGCATGGGTTTCTGTGACCCACAAAAACACCTGTCATGGTTGATCGCCATCGCCGTGATCGTAGCCTTCGCCTCCGCGACACAGGACATCGCCGTCGACGCCTATCGCCTGGAAATCGCCGACGACACCCGCCAGGCCGCGCTCGCCGCCAGCTACATGTCCGGTTACCGCATCGCCGCGCTACTGGCCACCGCCGGCGCCCTGTTCTTCGCCGAAGGCTTTGGCTCCACCGGTTTCAACTACAAACACTCGGCATGGGCCGGTACTTACCTGTTGTTCGGCGTGCTGATGGTCCCGGCGCTTCTCACCTCGCTGTTCATGCGCGAGCCGCCGGTGCCGCTGCGTACCCAATTGCAGGCCGGACGCTACACGTTCGTTCATCAGTTGGCGTCGGTATTCGTGCTGATCGTGCTGCTGGTCTCCGTCCCGGCGATGTTTACCCAGCTGTTCAACACCGACTTCGCCAGCGTGCTGTTCGAGGGCGTCAGCCTGCTCGACCTGCTGCTCGAAGACCGCGCGTTCCTGCGGGCCATCCTCTATACCATCCTGACCGCCCTGTGCCTGTCGGCCATGGGTCGGCGCGGACTGGCGCCGGTTCTGACGCCGATCAATGATTTCATCCTGCGTTATCGCTGGCAGGCCCTGCTGCTGCTCGGGCTGATCGCAACCTATCGGATGTCCGACACGGTCATGGGCGTCATGGCCAACGTGTTCTACATCGACCAAGGGTTCACCAAGGACCAGATCGCCAGCGTCAGCAAGATTTTCGGGCTGATCATGACCCTCGTCGGTGCCGGCATGGGCGGCCTGCTGATCGTACGTTTCGGCATCCTGCCCATCCTGTTCATCGGCGGTGTCGCTTCGGCCGCCACCAATATCCTCTTCCTGATGCTGACCGACATGGGCGCCAACCTGAAGATGTTGATTGTCACCATCTCCCTGGACAACTTCAGCTCCGGCCTGGCCACGTCGGCGTTCGTCGCCTACCTGTCGAGCCTCACCAACCTGAAATTCTCCGCCACCCAATACGCCCTGCTCAGCTCGATCATGCTGTTGCTGCCGCGCTTGATCGGGGGTTATTCAGGGGTGATGGTGGAGAAGTTCGGCTACCACAATTTCTTCCTGATCACCGCCCTGCTGGGCGTGCCGACCCTGCTGCTGATCGCCTTGCACTGGTTCCAGGAGAACCGTCGCCAGGATTCGACACCCACCGAGGAGCCGGCGCCCACTCGGCCCGCGGAAGAGTCGTAGGAAACTTCAGCAAACGCCGGGGAAACCGGCGTTCGCACCTGGCGACCGGCCACGCGCCTGTACGCCAGGGCATCTCGCCCGTACAATGCTCCGTCACTTCTCGTCATCAGCAACCGACAACGGCCAACCATGCGCACCAGTCAATATTTGCTCGCCACACAGAAAGAAACGCCTTCCGACGCCGTCGTGATCAGCCATCAGTTGATGCTGCGTGCCGGCATGATCCGCAAGCTCGCTTCCGGCCTGTACACCTGGCTGCCGATGGGTTTGCGCGTCATGCGCAAGGTGGAAGCCATCGTTCGTGAAGAGATGGACGCCGCTGGCGCCCTGGAAGTATTGATGCCGGGCACCCAACCGGCCGAGCTGTGGCAGGAATCGGGACGCTGGGAAGAATACGGCCCTGAGCTGCTGCGCATCAAAGACCGTCACGGTCGCGACTTCTGTGCAGGCCCGACCCACGAAGAAGTGATCACCGATCTGATGCGCAACGAGTTGAGCAGCTACAAGCAGTTGCCCATCAACCTGTACCAGATCCAGACCAAGTTCCGTGACGAGATCCGTCCACGCTTCGGCCTGATGCGCGGTCGCGAATTCATCATGAAGGACGCCTACTCGTTCCATGCCGACCTGGCTTCGCTGCAGGTCACCTACGACCGCATGCACCAGGCGTATTGCAACGTGTTCACCCGCCTGGGCCTGAAGTTCCGTCCGGTTGAAGCCGACAACGGTTCCATCGGTGGCGCCGGTTCCCACGAGTTCCACGTACTGGCCGAGTCCGGCGAAGACGACATCGTCTTCAGCAACGGCTCCGACTACGCCGCGAACATCGAGAAGGCCGAAGCCGTGCCTCGGGAAACTACCCGCGCCGCGCCGACCGAAGAGCTGCGCCTGGTGGACACGCCGAACGCCAAGACCATTGCCCAGTTGGTGGAAGGCTACAACCTGCCGATCGAGCGCACCATCAAGACCCTGATCGTGCGGGCGGAAGAAGCCGGCAAGCTGATTGCCCTGATCGTCCGTGGCGACCACGAACTGAATGAAATCAAGGCCGCCAACCAGCCAGGCGTCGCCAGCCCGCTGGTCATGGCCACCGAAGCCGACCTGCGCGACGCCATTGGCGCCGGCGCCGGCTCCCTCGGCCCGTTGAACCTGCCACTGCCTATCATCATCGACCGTTCGGTGGCATTGATGAGCGACTTCGCCATCGGTGCCAACATCGACGACAAGCACTACTTCGGCGTGAACTGGGAACGCGACCTGCCGGTTCCAACCGTCGCGGACCTGCGCAATGTCGTGGCCGGCGACCCGAGCCCCGATGGCAAGGGCACCCTGGAAATCAAGCGGGGCATCGAGGTCGGGCACATCTTCCAGCTGGGCAACAAGTACAGCAAGGCGATGAAGTGCGAAGTGCTGGGCGAGAACGGCAAGCCGGTCACCCTGGAAATGGGTTGCTACGGCATCGGCGTTTCCCGCGTGGTAGCAGCCGCCATCGAGCAGAACAACGACGAGAAAGGCATCATCTGGAGCGACACACTGGCGCCGTTCCAGGTGGCCCTGGTGCCGCTGCGCTATGAAACCGACCTGGTGCGTGAAGCCACCGACAAGCTCTACGCCGAACTGACGGCCGCCGGCTTCGAAGTGCTGCTGGACGACCGCGACAAGAAAACCAGCCCCGGCATCAAGTTCGCGGACATGGAACTGATCGGCATCCCCCACCGGATCGTCGTCAGTGACCGTGGCCTGGCCGAAGGCAACCTGGAATACAAGAGCCGCACCGAGGCCGAGCCGCAAGCGCTGCCGGTCGCCGACGTGCTGTCGTTCCTCCAGGCCCGTATCCGCCGCTGACACCAGATAGAGACGTCATGTTCAAGCGAAACACCTTAGGCCTCGGTGGCGCCGCCCTGTGCGGCGCCCTGCTGGTCAGCGGCTGTGCCAACCAAATGTCACAACGCAGCGAGCACGAAGAGCGGGTCGAGCGCAAACTGCTCGACCACAGCCTGCAAATCGACGTGGGCGAACCGAAGGTGCTCGACCTGCCGCAGCGCCGGGTGCGCATCAATGAGCAGAAGACCTTCGAAGTCACTGAGTTCGAGGTCACCCGCCATTACGATCGCTACACGCCGTACCAACCCTGGCGCGAGATCTACGAGATCCCCCTGGGCGCGGTGGCCGTGGTGGCCGGTGTCGGTGCGAACGTGGTCAATGTGTTCGCCCTCGGCAACCTGCCAGACACAGCGACCCGCGACTGGATCAGCTACGGTTTCGCCGGGCTCAACCCGTTCATGAACGTCCCCTCCCATGGCCGTGCCCAGCAGAATCTGGCGGGCATCGACGAAGTCCAGCGCGACAAGCGCACGGAACACTCGAGCCTGCCCTGGAGCGAACGCCCGGTGGAGGTCAAGGCCGCCCGGCAGACCTTCGAGCTGAGCACTGACCGTAACGGCGTGCTGCGCTTGAACCTGCTGGAAAGCCCGTTCGCCGAACAGGACCTGAGCCAGTTCGGCAAATTGCAGATCAGCGTGACGGATGCCCAGGACGAAGTGCACACCGACTCATCCCTGAGCATCAGCAGCACCTTGCGCAGCAAACTGCTGGAAGCTCACGCACTGATCTACGACGATCTGGAAGACGACGAGGTGAGCCAGTGGGTTCATCGGGTCAAGCGCCTGTCGGAGCTGGGACTTGAAGAAGAGGCCAGCGAACTGGAACAGAGCCTGATCGAACTGACGCGCAACGATCCAGAGTTGCAGACCGAATTCATGAAAGCCCTGACCAAGGATGGCGGGCGGTTGGTGGCGGATCCAGGGGCTCACTGAAACCCCCTTTGCTCCCACTGGACCTGTAGGAGCTGTCGAGCGAAGCGAGGCTGCGACCTTTCCCCAGACACTTGAGTCTCAAGCGAAAGATCAAAAGATCGCAGCCTTCGGCAGCTCCTACAGCCCCAGCGGGAGCAAGCTCCCTCGCCACAAGAGCAAGACAAGGCATTCAGCCAAGCAGTCTCATCGCTCGAACAACTCCAACTGCTCGAACCCACCCCGCAAATCTTCCAGCCGCACCCCGATCCCCAATAACCGCACCGGCTTGCCGCCCCGGTTGAACGCCTGGGTCAACAGCAACTGATAACTGCCCAGGTCCCGCCCTGCCCCGGCCTGTTCCAGTGTGGTCTGGGTGAAGTCGTGAAACTTCACTTTGACGAACGGCTTGCCCGGTCGATAACTGCTGTCGATCCGCGCCATGCGCCCTTTGAGGGTTTCCATCAGTTCCGGCAGTTTGTCGAGACAACTCACCAGGTCGGGCAGGTCGACATCGTAGGTGTTTTCCACACTGATGGACTGCCGTCGGCTATCGTTGTGCACCAGACGTTCATCGATTCCACGGGCCAGGCTCCAGAGCCGCTCACCGAAACTGCCGAATTCGCGCACCAGCGCCAGCTTGTCCCACTGACGCAACTGCAGGCAATCGACGATACCGAGCCGGTTCAGCTTCTCGGCGGTGACCTTGCCTACACCGTGGAGCTTGCTGACCGGCAGGGCCGAGACAAAATCCTCGACCTGGTCCGGGGTGATGACAAACAATCCGTTGGGCTTTTTCCAGTCACTGGCGATCTTGGCCAGGAACTTGTTCGGCGCGACGCCGGCGGACACAGTGATGTGCAGCTGGTTGGAGACACGCCGACGAATGTCCTGGGCGATGCGGGTGGCACTGCCGCCGAAATGAGCACTGGCAGATACATCCAGGTAGGCCTCGTCCAGGGACAGTGGCTCGATCAGGTCGGTGTAATCGCTGAAAATCGTATGAATTTCCTTCGACGCTTCCCGATAGGCCTCCATCCGTGGCTTGACGATGGTAAGGTCCGGGCAAAGCTTCAAGGCGTGGCCGGAAGACATGGCCGAGCGTACGCCGTAGGCCCGCGCTTCGTAGTTACAAGTGGCAATCACACCTCGCCGATCCGCCGAGCCCCCCACCGCCATGGGCTTGCCGGCCAGCCGCGGATCATCGCGCATCTCGATAGCGGCATAGAAACAGTCACAGTCGACATGGATGATTTTACGTTGCGTCATAGAAGAACAGGGTGCGGGACGAATCGGGCCACCAGTATCGCACCGGCACCTGTATATAGCACCAGTAGTTTGAAAGATCCTTCGTCGGGCTTCGAAAACACCTACACAAATTTACTTCTTCAATCGTAACGCCCCCTCCAATAGAGCTTCAGCCCTTGCCAGGCCTGCGTCACAGCGCTGTCACAATGCCCACACGGAAGGCTAAGCGCTTGAAGCGGAACAGTTTTTTATGACGCAAGGGTTGACAGCGGCTCGATCCTCTGTAGAATGCCGCCACACAGACGCGGGATGGAGCAGTCTGGTAGCTCGTCGGGCTCATAACCCGAAGGTCGTCGGTTCAAATCCGGCTCCCGCA